>JBJEKJ010000064.1:0-8452 GCA_051878575.1 Muribaculaceae bacterium
GGAGAGCCGAGCAATCAGATTGCCCGGCTCTCTCTGTTTCCACCCCTCCCCTCCGGAAAAACATTACGGCACAGCCGGAAAATATTTCGAGTATCCGCGATGCGCATACACAATACATACACGGTTGGGTGGATTGTAGATGCGGTGCTTGCGGTACGATTGCCACAGTGCGGAATTTATGACATTGAGCGTCGCCGACGCACTACATTTTCGAGTGGAAAGACGAGGCGCAAATATCGGGCGGTTTTAGGGGTGGAATGGGTGATTTTGGGGAGGAATTGGTGGCTGACGGGGCAATGGTGAAAAAATGTTGTGGTGTAAGTGAAAATATGTTGCGTTTCTGTTGGTAAATTGCTCAGTTACATATAACTTTGTGCGTTGATAAAAATTTACGAGGCATAGTTGTGTCAAGTTCAATTGATGTTGATGTTTTTTATCACCCGTAAAAGAGAAATGAGGTGCGTTGCTGTGGCCGCAAGGGCATGGCGAGGTGCTTTTTTTTGACGTTTTTGGAGCTACTGCCTTAGGCGTTGCCGAAGTAGTGGCAATATGTGATAGACGGCTGAAGAACCGAATTTTCGGGTTGTGCCATTGTATGACTTTTTTCGGAAATATTATTAAAAACTGATTAATACAATTTATTATGAAAAAATTATTATCTCTCTTAATGTTGCTGATGACGGCCATCCCCGCCATCAATGCAGCAGATTACAAGCTCGTTACGAGAAATGAAGACCTCGAGGCAGGTGCAAAGTACATCATTACCAATAACAATGGCACTATTGGAATGAGTAAGACACAGAACGATAACAATAGAGGTCAGGAGAAAGGCCTTACGCCGGTCGACAATATTATAACTTTGGCAGATGATTCCAATGTTGCAATACTAACATTAGGCACTGCTACAAAAGACGCAGAAGAACTTTACACTTTGTATGATCCTGCTAATAGTGGATATTTATGTGCGGCAAGTAGTAGCAAAAATTATCTGAGAACGCAAACGTCATTGGATAATAATGGAATATGTGAAATTACGATTGCGAACAATGAAGCTACCATTAAGTTTCAAGGAAATTATACACGTAATTGGCTGAGATATAATGCTGCCACTAGTGGGGGACAAATTTTCTCATGCTATGCATCCGGACAACAAACTGTACGTCTTTACAAGGAAATTCCGAAGGCTGTTGCAGATGTGTCGATTTCTTATGACGAATCGGCTACTTACTTTACCGGCGACAAGGTGAGTGTTACTCTTGGTTGCGTGACTGAGGGCGCATCGATTTACTATACTACCGACGGCACTGAGCCTTCGGCTACCAATGGAACGCTTTACGGCGGCACGGCATTAGAGCTTACTTCAGCCACCGTAGGTGATGTGACCGTTAAGGCCATAGCAGTGAAGGACGCCGAGGAGAGCAATGTGACTGATGTTACGGTTCATTTCAATAGGGCAGTAGCGTCGGTAGAGGAGTTTAATGGCGTAGCTGATGGTGAATTGGTGAGATTTGATTTCCCGCTCACAGCGTCGGTGGCAACTAAGTCTTGGATTTTTGCCCAAGATAGTGCAAATAATGGCGTGTACTTGTATTCTACAGATTTTACGACTGCCATGGTCCCCAACTATACCTTGAATAGCATTATCAAGGAAGGCCTCATAGGAGAGGTTACTACTTATAGTGGCAATAAGGAACTTCAGTTCCAAATAGGGAGCCTCGTAAAGGATGATGCGGTAGGCTCTCTTGCAACAAAAACGGTAAATTTCAACGATTTTAGCGATGCCGACCTCTATAAGTATGTGAAAGTGCCCGAAGTTAACCTGTCGGCTATGGACGGGACAAACTATTTTGCCATCAATGGCATTAAGGATACGGGATATAACAAGAAGGGAATAGAATATCCTGCTACTGTGGCCGGAAAGGCGTTCGACCTTTATGGAATCTATTATAAAGACAAGGTCTCGGGAACAACCGGCTATATGTTTATCCCACTGGAAATAAAGGAAGTGGTAGCTGCATTTGAAGCTCCTGTGATTTCGGTAGAAAGCGGAACTTACAATGTGGTTCAAAATGTGACACTCACAGTGCCCGAAGGCACAACAGTTCGCTACACCACCGATGATGCAGTGGACTTGAAAGAGGGTACAGGATACCTTGAGTACAGCGACGGCACTACAATCTCAATCTTAAAGAGCTGCACACTCCGCGCTGTAGCTACCGACGGCACCAACTTCAGCCCCGTAGCCACTGCAACCTACACAATGAAGACGCTTGAGCCTTCAATTGACGTAGAAAAAGCCAGTGGATTGGTGACAATCACTCCCGATGCCGCTTACGAAGCAAGCAATGTGAAGATTTATTACACTACAAATGGCGATACCCCTGTAGCAGGTTCGGCTAATGAGTACACCGAGCCTTTCACCGTGGCTGAAGAAACTGAGGTTAAGGCTATTGCCGTATTCGGCGAGTTCGACGCAAGCGATGTAGTCAATTATATTTATTCCAATAATATAGCTGTAGAATTTACAATTGCCGGAGGCGAATTTGGTTCTACGGGTGATACTTTTGGTGATATCACTAAATCACCCATTAAATTGTCGTTTACAACCACAGGCTCAAATCCCGCTAAGAATTATACGACAGCATTACGCTTCTATAAAAATGGTTCTCTTTCCATAAGTGGTGATGGCACTAAGGCTATAAAAATAACGAAAGTTGAAATAACTTACAGTTCCACATCAAATAGTTTAACAAATACTCACATTTCAGTAGATACAGGAACATATACCAACCCTGATGAAAACAATGTAGCTGTGTGGACTATTGGTGCAGAAAGCGCCAAACTGACGAACAGTGGCTCCACAGGCCGCACATCATATATTACAGGAATCAAAGTATATTATAAAGAGATAACGATTGATGCTCCTGTGATTTCGTTGGAAAGCGGAACTTACAATGAGGTTCAAAAAGTGAAACTCACAATGCCCGAAGGCGCTACCTCAGTTCGCTACACCACCGACGATGCAGTTGACTTGGAGAACGGCACAGGTTATACGGAATATGTGGCTGAGTCGGAAATAACAATCGACAAGAGCTGCACGCTCCGCGCTGTAGCTACCGATGGCACCGACTTCAGCAAAGTGGCATCGGCAACCTACACAATGAAGACTGTCGCTCCGGTGATTACTGCCGCAGACGCTGTGGACGGAGTGTTCACAAATGAGGACGGCTTCCTCAATGTGACATTCACTTGCCCGCCCTACAATAATGATGATGTGATTATTTCCTACGAGGTTAAAGATGACATGGCTGAGAGCACTACGGATCTTGTAAAAAGTGGCACAACAATTACAGTGTATGGCAATGCTACTATAACCGCAACAGCACTTTATGGCAGTTTTGATGAGAGTGACCCGGTAACCGCTACTTACAAATGGAACAACCCGAATGCGATTACCTTTACCAAAACCGGTAATATCGTAATAGCAGACCAAGATGACAACAAGTTTATTGCTGAAGACTCTAGTATGGGGAAGGGTGAAAATTACACTCTTACTGACGACCTCGGAAATGAATACTCTATATATGCAATAATTGGAGACAATGGAACGACGAACACTACTTATCCTCGAAGATCCGGATATTTTAGATTATATGCAGCAAGTGGTAATGCAGTGTTTATTTCTAACAATACTTTGAACATTAAGAGTGTAGCCATTACTCATAATAATACTGCGATTGCAGTAAATGGGGATGAGGTGAATGCTGTGGATGGAGTTTCAACTTGGAATTCAAGCACTGATGAATGTCATGAAATTAAGTTGGCAACTACAGGAGGTACATCGAAAGAGTATAACAATGATATAACGAAGATTTCGATTACATTTGAGAAAGTTGCTCCTTTTGATAAGGTGGCGAATAACACTGAGTTGCTGTCGATGGAGGCAGGCAAGTATTATCAGGTGAATGTGAATTTGCAGGGAGTTAAGTCGCACAATGGAGTGCTCTATGCTCGCACTACAGATTCTACAGTTAACCCGTCGGAACCCGGAAAGGACTATTTCGACAGCTATGAGGATAGCGATTACGCCCAGTTCGCACAGCATGACTGGGTGGCTATCGACGGACTTGGCTCTGATTATGAGAACAAGAATATCACAGCCGGCTTTGTGGCACAATACGACGGCACGAAGCTGCTTCCGGTGAACGATGTGGTTCCCGGCAGCGACGAGACAGTGACGACCAACACCTTTGGCGTAGCCAACGTGTTCTATGGCAACTATGAGAACACCGATGGTTTTGGGTACAGACCATTCTTCGTGAAGGCTAAATTGAACGAGGTGGCTACCTTCGTGGCAAAGGCCGTGACAGCCGACGAGATTCAGGGCAGCGGCGATTGCGGCGTGATAAATGGCAAGGGTCTGAAGGTGGAAGGCTCGGACCTCACTGACAATATTGGCAAGTATGTGGCGCTTGATGGCGTGCTTGTGGCCGATGCCGAGGCTAATGGCGGCGTCAAGGTGATAGTCTTCGGCGTTGGCACACCTACGGGCGTGGATTCGGCAATCGCCGAGGGCACTGTGGCAATCTACGGCACCGAGGGCGCAGTGAGCGTGACCGGCGTGACCGGCACTGTAGAGCTCTATGATGCCACCGGACGTCTTGCCAAGGTGGCTGAGGCTGAAGGCAGCGCAGTGATAGCAATGCCTGCCGGCTACTACATAGTCCGCGCAAGCGGTGTGGCAAAGGCCGTGATTGTGAAGTAAAGGAATATAGTTAGAATAATTAGTTAGAGAGGCCTTGCCGGGATTCGTTCCGGCAAGGCCTCTTGGTTTTGTTCCCCGACGTGGTGCGCTGCCCGGCATGTCGTGTCGTCGGCACACAATTCCCTTGTTGCCTCAGCTGCCACATCGGTTTCCTTGTGCGATGAGGCGGTGAGGGGGAGGGGAAGGGCGTCAGATGCTGCTGTTGATGTCGAACACCCGTGAGCGGGCGAGCATGCAAGCCCCCACCATGCCGGCGCGCTCACGCAGCGACGACACTTTCACCACGGTGTCTTTGTTCACCATGTTCAGCGAGTGCTTCTTGATAGCAGTCTTGATGGGTAGAATCAGGTAGTCGTCGGTAGTAGACAGAATGCCGCCGATAATCACCATCTCGGGGTTGAAAAGGTTCATCAGCCCGGCGATGTGTCGTCCGAGCTCATAACCCATCTCCTCTACGAGCTCAATGCAGAGGGTGTCTTCCTTATTGATTGCCTCGGTTATCATTTCGAGGGTTATAGGCTCGTCGGCCTCGATGTGCTTGGCAAGAATCGACTTCTCGCCATTAGCCACACGCTCCACGAGCTTTCGGTAGATGGCGTTGCCCGAAGCCTCGGTCTCGAGGCATCCTTTCTTTCCGCAGTGGCAAATCACGCCATTGTCGTAGGCCGGAGTGTGCCCGAACTCACCTGCGAACCCCGACTTACCGGCGTAGATACGGCCGTCGATTATAATGCCGAGCCCGAGCCCCCAGCTGACGTTCACGAAAAGCAGGTTTTTCTTCTCGCTGATGTTTCCTCGCAGATACTCGCCGTAGGTCATGGCACGGGTGTCGTTGTCGATGCACACCTCATAGCACAGCTTCTCGGTCATGAGTTGGGCAAGTGGCACCTCGCCGAAGTTGAACCAGCTGTAGCTGTAGCCCGACTCGGGGTTCACGCGCCCCGAGACGTTCACGCAGATGTTAAGAATCTTCTTGACGTCGATAATCAGAGAATCGATGAAAGCGCTGATAATCTCGCAGAGAGTGTCGAGCCCCGCCATAGAGTTCTCGAACACGTAGGGGATTGACGACTGGCTCTCGATAAGCTCGCCATTGAAGTTTATAAGCCCGATGCTGACCGAGAACCGGCGGATGTCGACACCGATGAAATAGCAAGCGTCGGGATTAAGGCCATATAGGTGAGGATGCCTGCCGCCGCTCGTCTCCAATTTCCCGTAGGTGTTGAGATATCCCGTCTGGCACATGTCCTCCACGAGTTTCGTCACAGTGGGGATGCTCAGGTCGAGCACTTTGGCGAGGTCGGTAAGAGTTGAGTTGCCGTTATAGATATAGTAGGTAATTATTCTTTTCTTCAAGATGGAGTTTTTGTTACCTTTATCCAGTTCTTTTAGTAAATTGTGCGTCATTTTAATAAAATATGGGGTATAAAAGAGAGTTATTAATCACAAAAATAGGGAAATAAAAGGATAAAAGCAAATTTTTTGCAGGATATTCGGCCGCAAACATCCGATAGGCGGTATTGAGGAGAGTCGCGGGGCGTTAATGGCTGAAGTCGGTGTCGGACTCATGGAGGCGGCGGCTTGGCGGCGTGGCGAGGAATGCCTCGGCGTTGTAGCGCGAGCCGAACGACAAATTCACGTTAGGGAAACGCAGGAGCTGCCTTGCGAGCTCAGGGCCACCGCGGAAACCGTGGATTATCCATGTCTGCCCGGGGCGCATCTCCCTCAGCAGCCGCATGATGAGGTGAGCCGAGCGCACCATGTGGACGACCAACGGCTTTTTCCACCGTTCGGCAATGGATGCGTGCAGTCGCAGGAGCTCATACTGCTCCTCGGGCGGCAGTGCCGCGCGGACGAGGTCGATTCCGCACTCGCCTATCGCCACCACCTGCTCATGCCCGGCGAGACGCTCAAGCAACTCCACGTCGGCCGGCTCGTGGCGCTCGGACCACGGGTGTATTCCCACGGAGTAGAATTTTCCCGGGCGCGGGTCAAACTCGTGCGGCTCCACGCTGATAATCGCCTCGTCGGCATCGAGATTGTGAGTATGCACATCGGTAATCATTGGCAAACGACACGCTAAAGGATTATAATTCAGGCTACGGCACGGGGTCGTAGCCGCTTCCACCCCAGGGATGGCAGCGCAAGATGCGCCTGATGGCAAGCCACAGCCCCTTCAGCGGACCGTGCTTTGTGATGGCCTCGATAGCATATTGGCTGCAAGTGGGTGTGAACCTGCAAGCCGGCGGAAACATCGGCGAGATGCAAGCCCGGTAGAAGCGTATGGGCAGAATCAATATGAGCGATAGCATCCTACGCATGGTCGGTAGAAGCGGCATCGGTCATGGCCTCGGTCACGGCGTGCGGGGCAGTCGCCATAGCCGACTCGGCCTCCACGGCGGCTGCTATTTTGGCAAGCAGAGCCTTCATCCGCTCCTCGATAATGTCGTAGCCGAGCAGTCGCGTGTCGAGATAAAGAAATGCGATCTCCACCGATTTGCGGCAATCGGAGAGCGTAGGCGACAGCACATTGCGGTTGAGGCGATAAGCCTCTCGCGTGCGACGGCGCATAAGCACCCTACCCACGGCCGTCCGCACCTTTCGCTTGGGTATTGATATCAAGAACCGCGCCGGAGTGTCGGCATCGTTGATAATCCTGAACACTGCGCGCAGAGGATAAGCGATCTCCGACTTTCCGACGGAGAAAAGAGAATTGATAGCCGTCCGGCTGCACAATTTCTCGCGCTTATATAGTCGAAAATCATTCACTTACTTCATTGTGGTCCATGTTCTCCTTGAGGAACATGTCGAGCGCCGCCGTCATGGAAGGCGCCTTAGCCGATGGAGCCGAGATGTCGAGCCTCAAGCCGGCATCGGTGACCGCCTTGGCGGTAGCCGCTCCGAGACACCCTATTGCCACGTTCTCCTGGTTGAAATCGGGGAAATTCTTCAGCAGGGAGTCGATACCTGCCGGGCTGAAGAAAAGGATCACGTCGTAGTCGAAAGGCTCGTCGTCGGTGAAATCGTTGCTCACGGTGCGATACATCACTGCTTTCGTGTAAGGAATCTTGTTGGCGTCGAGCACGCTGAGGTTATCCTTGTGAACGTCGGAAATCGGGAAAAGGAATTTCTCCTTAATGTGCTTGTTGAGCGCCTTAAGCAGGTCGGGGTCGTCGAGCTTTCCCGAGGTTCCGAAGAAAATCTTGCGTTTTCGGTAGATTATGTATTTTTGCAGATAAAGCGCAATCGTCTCCGACGTGCAGAAGTATTTCATGGTGTCGGGGATTGTGATTCTCATCTCCTCGCAAAGGCGGAAGAAATGGTCGATTGCGGTTCTTGCCGTGAAAATTACAGCGGAAAAATCAGAAATCGATATTTTGGCTTGACGGAATTCCTTGGAAGTAAGTCCTTCAACCTTAATGAAAGGCCTGAACACCATCTCCACGCCATATTTTTCGGCGATGTCGAAATACGGCGACTTTTCTGACGACGGTTTCGGCTGCGATACCAAAATTTTTTTAATCCTCACTTTACTTAATCAAGATAGCTAAGAGATGACTCTTATGAAAAATCTCAAAGGTTCATCTGTAAAATTATACATAAATTCATTGCCCCTGCGAAGGAGAGAATAACAGGTACAATTTCCACGCTGCAAAGATACAAAATAAAATAAAGCGATGATTGCAG
>JBJEKJ010000065.1:0-34203 GCA_051878575.1 Muribaculaceae bacterium
CGCATCGTTGAGAAGATAAAATGGCGGTATTGGAGTGGAAAAGTTTTGCAAAATGCGAATATTTGCCTAAATTTGTGTTGCTATGAGAACTAAGTTGAGGATATTTTCAAGCCGTCTGCTGTCGATTCTGCTGTTTTTGGTGGCAGTATTGCCATCGGCTCACGCCGTGGGCTACTATTTCAAGCAATTGTCGATTAACGACGGACTGTCGCAGAGCTCGGTGCAGTGCATCCACCGCGATTCGAAGGGTTTCCTGTGGATTGGCACGCGCTACGGGCTCAATCGCTACGACAATGAGAGCATCAGGACATTCTATGCCAATCCTGCCGATGCCGACAACTCCATAACGTCCAACGACATCAAGTTTATCCTTGAGGATGGCGAAGGCACCATCTGGGTGGCGACGCTGCACGGCATTTCCACCTACGACAGCCGCACCGGCATTTTCAGGGCCGTGAAATATGAGTCGTCGGGCATCAATGTGCGCTCATTCTGCACCACTCCCGACGGGATAATCTTCGGTGGGGCCGGAATCATCTATTTCTACAGCTATGCCGACAAGCAGGTTAGCCGCTTGGATGTGAAAGGCGGCTCCTCGATGTTCTACACATATATCGACCGCATGGCCGACGGCCGCTTCATGCTCGCCACCCGTTGGGACGGTTTGTGGATCTACGATCCCGCCACGGCATCGGTGGAGCGCTTTGCCGCAATGCCCGAGAACAAGATTATGGCCACCTGCATCGACTCGCACGGCAATATCTACATCTCGCCCTACGGCGCCGGCGTGTATTGCTTCACTCCCGACATGAGGCTTGCCTACCATGTGAGCGCGCAGAGCGGCATGCTCTCGAGCAACCTCGTCACCGACATGGAGGAATGCGACGGCACACTGTGGATAAGCACCGACGGCGGCGGAATCAACCTGCTCGACATCAAGTCGCGGAGCGTGAGGTCGCTGAGCACATCGTCGAGCCTCACCACCTCACTGCCGGTAAGCTCTGTGCTGTGTCTCTACAAGGATGCCGACAATAATATGTGGGCGGGCACAGTGCGTGGCGGCGTGATGTATATCCATAGCGTCTACATGCACACCTACAGCAATATGCTGAAGAACGACAATCGCTGGATTAGCGCGCGGACGGTGCTGAGCATAGCGTCGGGCTCCGACGGGCATATACTCATGGGCATCGACGATGGCGGAGTGTGCGACTACAACCCCGCCGACAACCGTTTCAGGGAGTATCCGTCGACGTTTGGAATGAAGGTGTCGTCGCTTGCCGAGATAGATGCCGGCAATGTGCTGATTTCGGAGTATGCGTCGGGAATTTTCGTGCTCAACAAGGCTACGGGGCATCTGTCGCGCCTCACCTACGTGGATGCCGCCAGCGACAACATGCTGCGCAACAATCCGGTGGCGGTGAACATAGTGCCTGTCGACCGCGACCGCCTGCTGTTCGTCTCCGACTCTATCTACGTCTACTCGCTGCGCTCCCGCCGCTTCTCAGCCGTGAGGCAGCCCGAGGGACGCACGAAGGGCTGCCTGAACTGCTTCTACTGCGACTCAACGCAGGCGCTGATGTATAGGGGCAACGAGGTGTACTCTGTCGACCCCGGGCGACTGTCGTGCCGCGTGATTGCCTCATTGGACGTGAAGCACAGCATCTCGTGTGCTCAATTCGACGGCAAGAGCACCTTGTACTTTGGCACTGTCAATGGAATTTTGAAATATGACCTCGCGACGGGGCAGGTGGAGCAGATGGAGTCGGATATGTTCCGCTGCATCACGGCGATGGTGCTCGATGGCAATAATCTGTGGATAGGAGCGCAAAACGCGCTGTTCCTGCGCATGATCGACAGCGGCAACACGCTGATGCTCAGTCAGGCCGACGGCGTGGAGACCAACGAGTTCATCAACAAGGCGGTGCTTAAGGCGTCGTCGGGCATATATATGGGCGGAATCAACGGATTGCTGCGCATCGACAACAATGCTGCCGACGAGATACTGAAAACCAACTCCGAGATTGAGATAAGCCTCACCGACGTGCTTATCGACGGAATCTCGCAGTCGAAAAACATCAACGGGCTGAAAATCGACGTGCCCTACGACCATTCCTCGGTGGCAATCAGGCTTATCGACCGTGAGAAGAACACTTTCCGCCGAAAGATGTTCCGCTACACTATCTATGGTATCAACAAGGACAACAACATAATCGAGAGCGGAGAGCGCTCGCTGACGCTCAACATGCTGCAATCGGGCCACTACCGCGTGTTCGTGTCGTGCAGCACCCAGGACGGACGCTGGACGGAGCCTGTGATGCTCGTGGAGCTCAACGTGCTCACTCCGTGGTGGCGCACCGGCTATGCCTTCTTCGCCTATTTCACGATAGTGGTGCTTATATGGATCATGGTGACGCGATACCTTTACAACAAGAAGAAGGACCAGATCGTGCTCATGATGAAGGAACACGAGCGAATGAGCTATGAGAAGCAGGTGAACTTCCTCGTGAACATCAACCACGAGCTCCGCACGCCGCTTACGCTCATCTATGCTCCGCTGAGGCGGCTTATCAAGCGCGTGGGAGAGGTCGACACGCCCACGCTGAAAGCCGAGCTGAAGGCCATCTACCGCCAGACGAAGAAGATGCGCAACATTGTAAATATGATTCTCGACTTGCAAAAGCTCGAGTCGGGACACACCGAGCTGCGTATCACCGAGACCGACATCAACTCATGGGTGCGTGGCGTGACCGACGATTTCGCGTCGGAGTTTGAGGCAAAGCAGCTCACGCTCGACGTGCGCACCGACGACTCGCTCGGCAATGTGTGCTTCGACGTCGACAAGAGCGACCTCATACTCTCCAACATCATCATGAACGCGCTTAAATACACGCGCCCGGGCTCGGGCATCACGGTGGCAACCGAGCGACGGGGCGATTTCGTGAGAATAGGCGTGAGCGACTGCGGGCCGGGCCTGAACGGCGTCGACCCCAACCGCCTGTTCACGATGTTCTATCAGGGCGACAATGCGGTGTTCGGCACCGGACTCGGACTGGCCTACTCGAAGGCGCTCGTAACGCTTCAGCACGGAAACATCGGAGCCGAGGACAATGAGGGCGGCGTGGGAGCGACATTCTGGTTTGAGCTGCCGCTCGGCAGGCACGAGGGCGAGGTGAGGAAGGCGCATCTCGACAAGAGCGTATTCGACTACGACGTTAGCCCCGACGAGCAGCCCAAAGACGATGACTCCGCCGCCGACTTCAGCATGGCCGACTACAAGGCGATAGTGATTGAGGACGACACCGACCTTAACTCATTCATCGTGGGGAGCCTGATGCCGTATTTCGGAAAGGTGTACCACGCATTCAATGGCAAGGAGGCCCTGATGATGATACGCCAGAACAAGCCCGATATAATTATAAGCGACGTGATGGTGCCGCTGATGAACGGCTTCGAGCTTTGCCGCGCGGTGAAGTCGAGCGACGAGCTCCAGCACATCCCCGTGATACTGCTCACGGCGCGTATCAATGAGGACAGCATCGAGCAGGGCTACAACCTCGGCGCCGACAGCTATATGTCGAAGCCTTTCAGCCTCGACATGCTGCTGGCTCGATGCCGCAACCTGCTGCTCAACCGCACCATCGTGCGCCGCCGCTACCGAGGAGCGAGTCCGGTGGATATCCCCGCCGCCACATCGATCAACAACTCCAATGAGACGTTCCTGTTGCAAATCGACAAGGTGATAAACGAGAACATCGAGAATGCCGATTTCAGCGTCGACACCATAGTGGAGAAGATGCTCATGAGCCGTGCGTCGGTCTACAACCGCCTGAAGGAGCTCACGGGATTCAGCATCGGCGACTACGTCAATGAGTTCCGCTTCGTGCGGGCCAAGGAGATGCTGAGTGGCACCGACATGCCCATAAGCGAGATTGCGAGCCGCCTCGGGTTCAGCTCGCAGCGCTATTTCAGCACATTTTTCAAGAACAAGACCGGACTGACGCCATCGGCGTTCCGCTCCGGTAGCAAAACCGATTAATCACCCTTTCAGTCACCGATAATGGAACCTATCTACACTCCTTTCAGCCGCCCGCTCTACGTTATGGCCAAAGCCGCCGGCTCCACGTGCAACCTTGCATGCCGATATTGCTATTATCTCGAGAAAAACAATCTCTACAAGGACCGCACGCCCGACCGCCGATTCATCCTCACCGACGAGCTGCTCGAATTGTATATAAAAATGTATATTGAGTCGCAGACGTCGGACGAGGTGCTTTTCTGTTGGCACGGCGGCGAGGCGATGATGCGGCCGCTCTCGTTCTACAAGCGGGCAATGGAGCTTCAGCGACGCTACGGCCGGGGCCGCGTGATTACCAACACCTTGCAGACCAACGGCACCCTGCTCACCGACGAGTGGTGCCGGTTTTTCCGCGACAACGGGTGGCTTGTGGGGGTGTCGGTCGACGGGCCGCAGGAGTTTCACGACGAGTATCGCCGCAACAAGGCCGGCGCGCCATCGTTCCTGAAGGTGATGCGGGGCATCGACTTGCTGAGGAAGCATGGCGTGGAGTGGAACGCCCTTGCCGTGGTCAACGACTTCAATGCCGATTATCCGCTCGACTTCTACCACTTCTTTAAGGAGATAGAGTGTCGCTACATACAGTTCACGCCAATTGTGGAGCGCATTGTGCGCCATGCCGACGGCCGTCATCTCGCCTCGCCGATGGATGCCGCTGATGCTCCGCTTGCCGATTTCTCGGTGACTCCGGGGCAGTGGGGCGACTTTCTGTGCGCCATCTTCGACGAGTGGGTGCGCTGCGACGTGGGCCAATATTTCGTGCAGCTTTTCGATGCCACTCTCGCCAACTGGGTGGGCGCTACGCCCGGAGTGTGCACTATGGCCCGAACCTGCGGCCATGCCGGGGTGATGGAGTACAATGGCGACGTGTATTCGTGCGACCACTTCGTATTTCCGGAGTATAAGCTCGGCAATATCCGCACCCACAGCCTCGTGGAGATGATGTACGGCGAGCGGCAGCAGGCTTTCGGCGAGGCTAAGGCATCGTCGCTGCCCGCGCAGTGCCGCAATTGCCGGTTCCTTTTCGCATGCCATGGCGAGTGCCCCAAAAACCGCTTCTGCCGCACTGCCGACGGCGAGCCGGGCCTTAACTACCTGTGCGCCGGATACTATCGGTTTTTCGAGCATGTGGCGCCCTATATGGACTTTATGGCCGAGGAGTTGCGCAACCAACGACCGCCATCCAACGTGATGCTTTAACTGATTTTATCTACGAACTAAATTAAACACAAAAAATACAAAAATCACCCCCCCCGAAGTTAAGGGGAGTTAAATTTAGTTGCACGATTGTTTTCATTCGATTACCTTTGTCTATTCGAATTTAAGCATGGAAACTATTCTGTTCCAAATAGTATGAAGATTCACCAATATATAGGAATGGAAAATGCGGAAACTGCTAAAATTTGAAAAATGAAATACTGATGAATTAGGAATGAATGATAAGGAAGTCATGGATTGAAACCGAAAATTTTAGAATGCAGTGAAAGAAATATTGTAAGCAGCTAATTAGGTGTCGGATGAGAAACCGAAATTTGTGCGTAGAATGCTGAATATTGATATCTGATACTAAAATTGAGAAGTATTATCCTGTGATTCCCTGTCAACAATAGGCATAAATATTGTAAAAGACCTAATTTTTATTACTTATTTTGCGAATTGAAGGCGAGCTTTAAATATTATTATGAGAACATGGCAGCGGCAATAGTTTTTGCCCTCGTCTTGCTTTTGAGCAACGCCCAAGCGGCTGTCGCCGACACCACCTCTTACAGGCCGGTGCCGGGCTTCCCCTTTGTGTTCATATCGGAGGACAGCACGGCGGTGGCGCCCGAGATTGGCGACTCGCTGTTCAATGAAATCGCCCGGGGTATCCGCTTCAAGGTGAACAAGACCTATCTGCAACCCGGCGATCCTTTCATAAAGATATACAACGAGCAAATAGCACCCATGCTGCTCGACAAGGGGCTGGTGCTGCACAAGATAATGGTGCGAGGAGCGGCCTCGCCCGAAGGACCCTACGAGAACAACCGCCGCCTTGGCCGCGCCCGCACGGCAAGGCTCGTAGAGTTCATCGGCAGCAAGCTGCAAGCTCCCATCGACACCTCCGTGGTGAGCGCCGCGAGCATCACCGAGGATTATGGCTACCTTGTGGAGCTCATGCGCCGCAATGCCGACCCCGACTATGAGGCGGTGCGCAGCATCTGGACCGACAGCCGTGGCGACGAACGCTACTGCAAGCGAAAGCTCATGGGGCTGCGTGACGGCGAGGTGTGGAACCGCATAGTGTGGCAGTATTTCCCCACGCTGCGCTCGGCGCGCATGGTGCTGTGGTTCGGCAAGAACGTGCCGCGACAGCCCGCGGCAGCCGCTAAGGAGGAACTCGTGATGCCCACAGGGCTCACCGTGGCATCGCCGGAGCCTATACGGGTGGATCTGCCGGGCCTCACCTTCATTCCGCGCTACACGCGCAGGCATCTCATTGCCGCGCGCACCAATCTCGTGCACGATTTCTTCTACATGCCGCAATTCGGATGGGCGCCGGGAGCCAACATTCAGCTTGAATACTATCCGCTCACCGGGCACTACACCTATAATGCCGGGTTCACATGGACCAATCACCGCCACTGGAACTCGCAGGAGTTCTTCCAGATTCGCGACCTGCGATTGGAGCTGCGCCGCTACTTCAAGGGCGGGGGAGAGTTCATCGGCCCTTTCCTCGACGCCTACGCCCATGGGGCGGTCTACGGCATCGGCCTGAGTCCCACAAAGGGATGGCAGGGCGAGGGTGGTGGCGCCGGAATAGGCGGCGGCTACACTATGAGGCTCAACCGCTGCGGCTCGCTGCGATTGGAGTTCACGGCACAGCTCGGATTCTTCGTCACGAAGTATGACCCCTACGTGTGGGGCAACCCCGTGACGGGCTCTATCACCGGCGACTACTACTACGACTTCACCGGCCGCACTGCCGACTTCAAGAAGCGCAACCACCGCTTCTTCTGGCTCGGACCGACCAATTTCGGAATCCACATAACCTACGACATAATTTATCGCAAGCGCAAGCCCGCCGGCTTCGCACTGAAGGAAGGAGGTGCGCTATGATGGCTGTGAGGAGCGATATGATGAGGCGTGCGCGCGCCGTGGCTATGGCTATTGCCGCTGTGGCTATGGCCGCGCTCACACACTCGTGCATCAAGCCGCCGCTCGTGCTGCCCTCGGAGGAGGTGATTATCGACTTGCCAATCATCGTGAGCGACATCGAGGTGGTGTGGAACATCGACACCGACTGGAAGCGGGAGTGGATCTACGGCTGGGACGATACCGACGAGATGCTGTGGGGCTCGATTGGCTACTTTGAGCCTACCAACTACGAGGTGCGCCGCTACTATCTCGGCGGCACGGCGGGTGCGCCCCACTCGGCCGACAACGTCGACGGTTTCACCGTGTTTGGAACTTCGTTCCGCCGAAACTACCAGTTTGGATACTACGACATGCTGATTTGGAGCAACATCGACTCGCCCGACGGCACTCAGGTGCTCGTGGTGAACGACACCGACGTGAACGAGGTGAAGGCAACCACTACCGTGACCCGTGGAATTTCACGCAATCCCGACAACCGCGACCAGGTGACGGCGCTATTCAATCAGCCCGAGATTTTCTACTCCACTTATCCGCGCGACATCTACATCTCGCATGATTTCGATGACTACGACTACTTCGACGAGGAGAACAAGTGCTGGGTGAAGCACCTCAAATCGGAGCTCCATCCGCTCGTCTACATATATCTGGTGCAGATTGTGCTCCACAACAACGACGGCCGCGTGGTGGGCACCTCGGGCGACGCCGCGGTGTCGGCTTTCGCCTCGTCGACGAGCGTCAATACCGGGCACACCGGTTACACGCCTTGCATCGTGTATTATGGCACGCGCATGAAAAAGGACCTTTCCACTGCCGAAGGCGAGACCGTCGACGTGATTGGCGGAAAGCTGACGACCTTCGGGCTGTGCGACATGGACCCATATTGGACCGACGGTCGCGCCGAGTATAGCGGCAGCCGCTCCGACTTGCAGAACTACCTCTACTTCACGCTCCGATTCAGCAATGAAACAAGCAAGACCATGTTGCTACCGGTGACCGACCAGTGTCAGCGCCAGAGCCATGGCGGAGTGATAACGGTGCATGTCGACTGTCGGAACATCGACCTCCCCGATCCCGGCGACCCCGGCTCGGGCAACCTGTTTGTGCCCACGATTGAGGATTATACCGATGTGAATTACGACATACCGATGTAGCCGCTTGCGATTTAAGATTAGAAAAAACAACAACAATAAACAATAAAAAATTATTCAATTATTCAATTCAACAAAAAAACTTAGATTTATGAAAAAGGCTTTATTTTTTGCAGCTGTGGCAGCAGCAATGACTGCCTGCACAAGCGATGTTGACCTTGGCATGCAACAAGCCAATCAGGAAAATGCCGATAACGCTATCGGTTTCCAAGTTCTTAACAAAAACATGTCGCGTGCTTCACTCGAAGATGCAAAGCACTACAACTTTGGTGTGTGGGCATACAAGAACACCGATCCCGATCATGAGATTATGGGTAACTACCTTGTAGGTTATTTCGGAACAAATAAGGGTTACAGTAAATCGGCTAATCAAACCACTTGGGGCGATGCCGGTAGCATGACTGACCTCCTTTCGCTTTGGGCTTACGAAGGCCTCGGTACTGCTGAATATGATTATACAGGCTCTGAGGGATACTACACCACATCGCAGACGGCTTATATGTCGAATCTTGCTAATCAGTATCTCCGCTATTTCGATGAGAGCTCAGACAATACGAAATTCTATGCCTATGCACCATATATCAACAGTGCTACTCCTGTAGAGTTCAATAATACTACAAAAGTTATGACATTCCCCGCCGGTTCGGTTAAAGAAGGTTATAACAACGAAAGTTTGTATGAATATCTCTATGCTGCAAAAGAAGTTGCAAAAGCCAACTATCGTAGCGATGTTCAGTTGAATTTCAAGCACTTGAATTCACGTATCCGCATCGTGTTCTATGAGGATATCGCCGGTTACGATGTTAAAATGATTGCATTGGATCCAAATGCAGGTGTTATCGCAGTACCCGCACATTATAATTCAGACACAGGCGTCTACACTTATGCTGATAACACTCTTGCAAAGACTGCAAGTGCTACTATCAACTTTTCAAATATTGCAGCTCCTGTTCTTACAATACCAACAGCATCTTCTTATTATGTTGGCTCAGCTGGTGACGCAATTGATGCAAACATCAAAGACAAGGCTTTGGTATTTGCAGCACCGGTTGCTACAGCACTTTCTGAAAACCGCACTACAGCTCTAAACTCACATGTTCCAAATGATTACTATTCAGCCAATACTTACTACGGAATTCCTCACAACTCAAGCTGTGGCTTGACTTTCCGTGTTTCATTCGTGCTCACTTCAACAACAGGTGAACAAATTACTGTGTCGAATGCCGGAGTATTTGTAGATGCTCAAAATTGCGTGTGGGAGGCTGGAAAGAACTACACTTATGTATTCAAGATTACCAAGAATACGAATGGTACTACCGCCCCGACAGATCCTAAAGTTGACCCGAATCCCGGCGACAAGGCTCTCTATCCTATCGTGTTCGATGGCATAACCGTTGACGATTGGACTGACAATGTTGACCACGAGTACAACATCAACAACTAATCGGTAAACAATAA
Organism: Muribaculaceae bacterium; assembly: GCA_051878575.1. Lineage (GTDB taxonomy): Bacteria > Bacteroidota > Bacteroidia > Bacteroidales > Muribaculaceae > CALZFJ01. The sequence goes on from JBJEKJ010000065.1 coordinate 9,820, forward strand.
AAATTCATACAATTATATTCATTTGATTAATTGACAGTCTCAGGAGCGGTGTGACACTGCTCCTGAGATTTCCCCTAAAAACAGACTCTTATAGCAAAGAGAAACCAAGATAGAATATAATGCGACTGAAAACCCACATATTGCCACTTGCGATAGCCGCAGCATTGCTGTCGGGCTGTTCGAGCGACAGCACGCTCACCGATATCCCCGACTATGTGGAGCAGGAGCCGATGGTGTTCAGCGTAGCCACCTCCGACGGGGGCGGCACCCCATTGTCGCGCGCATCGCAGCCTCTTGAGGCAGGCTTCCTTGTGAGCACCTACAAGCTCTATGGCACTGCCGAGCAGCAGACGGTGATGGACCGCTACGAGGCAAGCTACAATAAGACCACCTACGAAGGCTCGAAGTGGAACACCGTGGGCGAGAAAGACGCACTACCCGATAATCTCTACCAGACACAATACGAACGCTATTGGGACCTTTCGGCGTTCCCTTATCGTTTTCATGCTATTACCCCCTGTCCGAAGACGGTGGATAATAACCTTATCACAGGCTTCAAGCTCACTGACACAGAGCTTGCAATTCCGGCATCGGCAGCCACATATAAGTGCCAGAGGTGCACCGACGGCACCGCCACTCCCGCCACCGTAGCGGGCAAGGACGACCCATACATGATAGCACAGGTGCAGCGCGATGCCGACGGCCGCGACTGGGACATGCTCCAGCCGCAATTCAATGCCGACGGCGATGTTACCGCCGTGAAAACCGAAATAAACTATGGCTACGGCTACGGATTGACCCGCAAAGTGCCGCTCGCCTTTCATCATACGACATCGAAGGTGCGTTTTGCCATTTTTGCCGACGTGCCCACCTTCCCCGATGAGGCACTGACTATTAAGAACGTGAAAATCACTGCCCGAAACGACAATGCTGAATATTGGGGCTTCGTGAAGGGTGGGAAAGGCTTCTCGTCGGTACTGACAAGCGATTCCGACAGCTTTTTCGACAAAGGAGCCTTCGGTAATACCACTTCCGACGACGGAAACGTGGAGCTGCTGAAGAACGACACGAAGACCTACGACCTGCGCTCGGCCAACTCGCGCGCCAACGCCTATTTCTTCCACTTGCCAAATACCGGCGACGACGCTATGCCCGACGGCACACCCGGCGGACTGCTCCAGATTCCGCAAAAGGGCGTGAAGCTCTTCGTGGAATTCGACATCAACAATGAGCACTACTCATTCCAATTTGAAATAAAGCGAAGCGACGGCACCGTGCAGCAAGAATTTGACTGGCGTGCAAGTTGCCGCTACACATATTATATCGTGGTGAAGCACTTGAAGCCCTTTGAGATAGCTTTCACAGCTACCTTAGAGCCGTGGGTGACGGTGCGTTCAGGCGAGATAGGCACCGACCTCGAGCAATGACGCCAAGGCACTATTGATAAATGAATAGAAAAGAAACATATAACGAAGATAAAAAACGATATGCTTAGTATCATAAACCGATATCGGAATATAATCAGGGGTTGGATACCCGCTTGTGTGGCTTTTGTCGCCGGGCTGGCATCGTGCAGCAGCGATGAGATGCCCGGAGGCGGAAGTGTCGACGCCGCCAAGACTGCCATAGAGTTTTCCATGGGCCAATCATCGGATGCCTCGGGCGTGAGCATAGATTCTCGTGTCGGTGAGGAAGACTCTCGTGCCGGTTTTTATGCATCGACGCGCATAGTGATGCGTATATGCAGCTACAAGGAAGGCCGCAGTGAGGGCGATAAGTACACCCGCACCATTGCCACCGCATCGGCGCAGATTGGCTCGGGCAATGCCGGCTACTCCACGGTGGACTTCGAGCACGATGATATACGCTACTGGGACGATGCCGACGGGCGCGATGCCAAGCTGTCGGTTTATGCCGTGGCAATACAGGACAAGACCGCCGAGTCGCTGCTCCCCGCCGACAAGTTCGGAGCATATACTGCCGGCTCGGGCTGGGCATTGGAAGACGGCTCCACGGCTGCCGCGCGCAACACCGTGGAATGGACTCTTGCTGCCGACCAGCATGCGGCAGGAGAGACGCCTAATGATAAAGACCTCGTCTATAGCAACAATATCAAGAGCGGCGGTGCCGACGGCGTGTATCGCTACGATTTCGAGCAAGGAAAATATATCCCCGACGGATTCCCCGGCTTGGGAAATATCTCGAGCCTTTTCGATGGTGAAATGAAATTTGTGGAAAGCGGCACTATCGGCAAATTCGACCGCGGACACTTGATATTCCGCCATGCGCTGTCGCGTATCACAGTGAAGTTGGTGAAAGGCGACGGCTTCGATACGTCGCCGTTTGCCTTCACAAAATCGGGAACCAACGTTCGACTCATAAATGTGCCTATGAGCGGCACCTTCGATGTGCCAAGCGGAACGTGGAGCAATGTGTCGAACGGCGATATATTGTACTTGAACAAGATAAATAATACCGGCGACGAGACCTACAATCTTGTGGGCAATACGCTGCCGGGGCGCGAAATCGGCAAGGACAGCTCCGCCAATATAATTGAGTTCTATATCGACAACAATAAATATCAAGTTACCGAGAAGATGCTTTATGCCGCTCTTGTCGGTAAAAGCGGCGTAACCTCCGACGGCTCGAAAATCACCGCGGAGCAGGGCAAGAACTATGAGCTGCGCATCAAGGTGAGCAAGCAGCGAATCGACAACATCACTGCCACTGTTGCCGAATGGGTGAGCGTGACGAGCGAGGAGATGCAGCCGTCGAACGCCTATATCACGCTCGACCTCTATGACCCTACGGGCACCGAATGTGAGAATTTCGACCTCTACAGGCTTAATGACCCCTCGGCTGAAATCTCAATCGACGGAACCTACAAGCACTACGCCTGGTACACCGGCTACAACACCGATGGCGCAGCCTACTTGGAAAAGGTGATCGACGCCGTGAACGGCGACCACTGGAGCACCAAGTGGTTTTTTGAGGATAACATGGCATTCTACCACTTCCGCACGGTGAGCAAGACGACTTTGAAGAACTCAGTGGCTACTGCCACCACGATAACTACCGACGCCGCCAATGGCGACTACTTTGAGATTGGCTCGACCACTGCCGCCGACTACGACCCCCACTGGGGCGCGCCGATGCGCTCGGGTGCCACGCTGAAATACGACGCCACGGGCGATAATACCGATGCCACGGCCCCGGCAGGCGCCTATTCGGCTTCGATACATTGGGGCATTGGCTCCACGAAGTCGCGCGTGAAAATCACCGAGATGCACATAATGAGTCAGGTGAACGTGGTGCTGAAAACCACCGCAGGTCCTGAGAAAGTGGTGCTGAAAGACGCCGCCGACAACGTGGCCGCCGTGAAGCTCGTGCGCTATTGCCAAGACGGAAAGGTGGAGCTGGGCCGCGGAATGGTTAAGCCCACGGGCACAGGCACCGATGAGGCTCTTTTCATTGCGCCGACAATCTATTTCGATGTGGAAAACGTGGCAACAGGCAAATATTTCTACAATGTGGTGCCGCAATCGCTCGCTCGAGGCGCTGCCGATGCCGACTATGTGGGATTGGAAATCACCACCCCCGACGGCAACCTCTACAGGGTGAAGAAGTTGAGCGCAATTAAGGCAACAAGCGTGACCGACGGCAGGGACCAGACTGCCGGAAGCTACATCACACGTTGGTTCCCCGGCCACCGCTACACCTACACCTTCACGCTCACAAAGACCGGTATCACCGATATGACGTGCACCGTGACCAATTGGGTCGACGTTACCGCCGGCAACGAGGATGTGACGATAGAATGATAAATGATGGAATACTCTACAAAGCACAGATATATGACAAAACGTGTTAAAAATATCATATTCGCAGCGTCGATGCTCGCTTTGGCGGCGTGCAGCGATGAGGCAGTGCCCGCCTACACCGTGGGCGACGACGACAATGCGATCAGCCTGTCGGTGGGAGTGCTGAGCTCACCCTCGGCGGTGGAGTCGCGCGCCGCGCTCGCAGGGCACTATGCGCTGAAGGCCTCCACAGCCATTAACCTGTGTGTGGAGGGCGACTGGGCAGGCAAAACACCGAGCAGAATAGTGAAAACACCCGTCTATACAGCGGCTGCCGACGCCGATGCCGACAATATCAACGCTATTGCCCCCAAATCCGATGCCGACAAGCTCTATTGGGACGATTATGGCACTGCCGACCCTGCCAACACTGCCGGCAGGTCCAAAGGCTTGGATATTTACGCTGTGGCTATCGACGGCGAGACCACAGCTCCTGCGGTTGCCGATTGGAACTCGCCGTTGGCGTGGGTGGTGAAGACCGACGGCAGCGAGGTGCTACGTAAGGATATTCTCGTGGCAAACAGCCTATCGGGCGACGGATCGCCGCTGCACCGATTCACCTTCGAGGAGCAGAAAACCTTGGCCTCGAACCCCGAGGAGGGACGTCTCGACTTCAGGCACGTGCTCAGCAAGGTGACGTTCAAACTGAAGGCAGGCGCCGGATTCACCGGCGGCAAGTTTGCCGCGGCTCCCAAGGTGACTCTTACCCGCAATAAGGCTACCGGCACTTCTTTTACTGAATATTGCCTCACCGAAGGCTCAATCGACATCAAGAATGCCACTGCCACCGGCTCTGCGGTGAGCACGGTGAAACTTCAGCCCACAAGCGCCGCCGACCTCGGCAACGTGGTGGAGCAAGCACTGATTTTCCCCGGCTCCGACTTAGGCGCGGCCGATAGCGACATAGTGGCACGAATCGATGCCGACGGCAACGTCTACTACGTCACTGCCGAGAAAATACGCGCTGCAATCACCGCGAAGGGAGGTCACGACGGGGCAAAGACACTCGCCGGCTACAACTATATTTTCCAAGTGACCGTGAACAAGACCGACATTGTGATTACTGCCACCATTACCGACTGGACCGACGTGGAGGCCGAGACGGTGGAGCCGAAAATCGTGGTTTCGGCCGAGGTGGGTGCCGAGGACGACAAGACGAAGAAACTGACGTCGTTCCGCTTCTACCGCAATGCCGACGGCGCTTCGGAGCCGGGCAAGTACATCGCTCTTGCCGATGCCGACAATCCTCAAGCCGACGACCTTGCCGACGGCTCCACGACGTGGAATTTCAAGACGATAGGCGCTACTCCCACCGACACATATCTCTATTGGCCCGACCACACCCGGCACTACTTCTTCCGCGGAGTGTATCCCTGCGATGCCGTGGTTACCGAAGGCTCAAGCTCATATATTGTGGTGAATAATGCCTCCTACGACGCCGTGTCGTTCCCCGGCAACCTCATGATTGGCAAGCCCGAGATTTCGGCAGGCACTATGTGCGACAATCCCGACCATGCGGCCGTGGATATGTCCACTCAAGGCATTTGCGCCCGCACAGGAGCCATCAACCTGAATTTCAGATATATGATGAGCCAAGTGGAGGTGGTGCTGAAAACCACGGCAGGCGACGACAAGGTGAATCTCGATGCTAATACCAAGCTGTCGATTCTCAACCTTATGCCCACCGGCAATATCAGCCTCGGCGAGCGCAAGCCCGTAGGTACTTCCTATACGCGCACCGATACCGAGCTCACGCAGAAAGCCGCAACCCCCGACGTTACTTTCCACTACGCCATGGTGCCCCAGTATCTGCCCAAGCCCGGCGAAGCCAATACGATGAAATTCAAGGTGACTATAACCAACGACAATGGCACCACCGACGTGTACTACACCGACGTTCAGCCCATAAAAGTCGACGACGGCAGCGGACTGAAGACTATCACACAGTGGCTCGGCGGATATCACTACAAGTACACGCTGAATATAAAGAAGACCGGCATCACCGTGACTGCCACCATCACCGACTGGGTGGTGGCTACCGGCAGCGACGATATCTGGTTATGAAAAAGGATAATTTTAAACACTCGATAGATACAAGAATTTGATGATGAGACGCTCAATTAACATATTATCGGCTGCAGTGGCGCTGATGGCCGCAAGCTGCTCAAGCGACACACTGCCCGACACCCTCGCCGGCAACGGCGAGAAAACACCGCTCGGCGTGCATGCAAGCCTGAGCGACGGCAATCCCGCCTCGCGAGCCGCCGACAAGACTTTCGCCGCCGGCGACAGCCTTTGGGCATATATTCGCCAAGTGACGTGGGATGGCACCGAAGTAGCCGATTATTCGCCCGCAAGCGTAGTGACGGGCGTCGCAGCCGACCAATCGCCGCGCCTTGTGCTTTTCACCGTCGATGCCGGCTTCGGAATGACTGCCGTCGATGCCAACACCGAGCAGACCGGCGACATCACCCCCGACGCGTCGCTCTATTGGGACGATTTCAGCGACTCGTCGTCGCCCGACACCGATTTGCGCACCGCAGGACACTATTTGCAGTCGGCATGGGGATTCTGCTATAATGGCGGCACTCCCACCACGGCATTAGACAAGACTGACGGCACCATAGGATGGACGGCCGCCTCGGAGTTTGCCGATGCGGCAACGCTGAGGAAGAACGACCTGCTGTGGTCGAAGGCGCAGAAGCCCATAGCCTATAACCACACCGCGCGGGAGACTCTCACAATTCCCTATACCCACGCTATGAGCATGGTGTCAATTGAGGTGGTGGCAGCCGACGGCTTCGTAGCCGGGAATCTTGGTGCCACCGAGGTGTCGCTTATGGAAATGTATGAGAAAGCCGTTTTTGCCGCACCCGGCGCCACCGTGAGCGGACAAGCCGGCTCACAGAGCGTGAAGATGCTCGCAAGTGCGGAGGGCACCAACGCCGGAGGCTTGCCCGCGAAGACCTTTCAAGCCCTTGTGATTCCGGGCAAGGAGCTCACAATGGGAGCAGTGTTGGCAAAAATCACCGATATCGACGGAAACAACTACGATATACCACTCACAGCTGCGATTCTCGATGCTGCGGCATGGGGCGCGCAATTGGACGGCTCGAAGATGAAATCGGGCATACACTACAAGCTCACGGTCACCGCAAAGAAGCAGGGCATCACCGTGGTGGCACAAATCACCGATTGGAAGGTGGTGGAGGCCACGGGCGAGGGTGAGATAAAGTTTACTGCCGATGTCACGGCAAGCGGCGTGGCAAATGCGCTCACCGAAGGCTCGTTCCACCTCTATCGAGGCGTTACGGAGGAGGGCTTGGCGCAAGCCACCACAAGCACATATTCGGTCGACAAATGGGTGAATACTCCCGAGATTTATTGGGCCGACGGCACTACAGGCTACTATTTCCGTGCCTTGGCCACCTTCGACGGCTCAAAGCTCACCACTCCGGTGGGAAGCACCACCCCCACGCAGGACAACGACCTGCTGTGGGCCACCACGAAGGAACATAGCGGCACCGATGCCTATGGAAATCCTTTCAGCTACGCCCCAGGCGAGAAAATAGCACCGCGCACCGGCGACGTGCCGCTGCAATTCGAGCACGCCATGAGCAAAATAACCATCACTCTCAGCACATCGACCACAGGCAAGGCATCGCCCACCGACGACGAGACGGCGCGTGCCGTGAACCTTGCCGGCGCGCATATCGGCATCAGCAACCTCAGCACGGCAGGCACCATAGCCATTGCCGACGGCGCCATAACGCCCACTCCTGTCGCGGGAACTGTGACTGAGGCCGTTGCCGGCGACGAGGCCGACGATCCTGCCACTACTGATGTGGTGGAAACCGGAATCTCGGGCAAAATCGTGATACCGCAATCGCTCACCAACCCCACTTATCCCATAAAGCTCACCATAAAGCTCGCCGACGGCACCACCTACAGCCTGCTACTCGACACATGCTTGGTGAAGGGCTCGGCAACACCCATCGACGAGTGGGAGCGCGGCGTGCACTACGTCTACAATATCTACTTGGAGAAGGAGGCCATACGCTTCGTGGCAGTGCTAAAGAACTGGGATGAAGTGGAAGGCGGCGGCAACGCCAACCTCGACTGGGACTAACGAGAATTGAAAAATGATGAGAATACCGACAAAATACATATCGCTACTTGCCGCAACACTGCTCGCGGCGTGCTCCACCGAGACTCCCGGAGGAGGCTCGGAGACACTGCCCCCGACAGCCGACAACGCCGTGCTGTTCAGCGCCGGCAACAAGGGCGGCGAGTCGCGTGCCACGATACCCTACCTCGGCAAGGAAGGCCGCTTCGTGTGCCGGATGTACCACATAGGCTCCATCGACGGCACCACTTTCGACACCTACACCACCGCATGGCTCAAGGTGAACAACGACTATGGCAACTCGGTGTACCGCAACAGCCTGTTCAATGCCGACGAGGGCAACAGCTCGCTTTTCGACGACTACGGATTTGAGCGGACATCGGCCATTTTCTACTGGCAGAACCGCCGAAAGCACGCTTTCCTCGCCTTCACCGACCTTCACCGCGCTTTCGACGCCGACTATGTGGGCGGCACGGCGCAGGGAACACTTAAAATGGACGACTCGGCAGCCGATTTCGTGCTGACAGATGGCGTGGGGAGCTATCGCGCGAACAAATTCGACCTGCACACCTCGCCCACCTACGCCACCTTCGACAACCAGCCCGACCCGGCACTTGCCGACACCGTGATGATACCTATGGGTGCCACGCAGGAGGCCAACCGTGTGGAGCTCGTCTTCCGTCACTGCTTCTCGCAGATTCAGGTGAACGTGAAGAAGTCGGCCGACGGCGGAATCAGCGACCTTGTCACCGACGACATCATCAAGGTGGAGCTGCTTGGCGTGAGCGAGGAGGGATATGTGTTCTATGAGGCCGACCCATCCACCGGAAAGCCGCATCCCGCCTCCTACAAGCCGGTGGAGCAGAGCGACTACACCGAGGAGGAGCTTGCAAAGAACGAATATGGCACGGCGATGCCGATGTATGACATGGGAGCCGAGAACTATCAGCCCGGCTACCTCAAGTCGTTCAATGCCATAGCTTTCGGGCAGCTGCGGGCCATAAGGGTACACTGGCGGGAGCATGAGAATCCCGACGTAGTGCATGAGGTGACGCACATGGTGAAAATCGTCGGCGGCAACGACTATGTCAACCTGCGCAGCGGCGTGAAATATATCCACAACTTGGAGCTTCGCCGCGGCACGCTTGCCGTGATTCAGACGATGATTTTGCCGTGGGTGATAGATCCCAAAAGCTACGACGCTCCCGGAATAGTCGACGAGGAGGATTAAGGAACCTATTTTTGCTAAACATTGATGATGAGAACGATTGGCAGACATATATTTTCGGTATTGATGCTCGCGGCGATGGCAATGAGCCTCGCCACCTGCAAGGACGACCTTGTGGTGCCCGGCGACGCTGCCGACCCCGACCTGACAGGCGAGGCGGTGATGTTCACCACCAATGCCGCCGCGGCAACCGGACAGCTTTCGCGCGCCGACGTGTACAATGGCTTGCTTGGCTCGGGCTACAAGACATTGGAGGAGGACTACAAGCTGAAAATAACGATGTATGAGAAAGACGGCTCGACCGACAAGCCTCTGAAGTCGTGCACCTACGCCCCGGCATCGACAGCCGCCGACAACGACGGCACGCTGACAATTGCCGCCGAGCCCGGCGAGACGGCGCTCTACTGGGACTCAAGCACCACACAATATGCCTTCGGGGTGACTGCCGGAAGCGACAATGTGGCTTGTGACCAGAGCGACAAGGACAAATGGCTGCTTCAGGACCGCCTGAGCGGAGTGGCATACGCGCCGCTGAAGGGTGAGGGCGAGGCGGGCACCGACACCGACCAAATCGATGCCCTCAACTACCGCACGAGCCGGGAGTGGTATCAGGCCAACAAGATATGGATGCCCGAGCAGGGTATCGTGCCTGCCTCCGATTTCAAGAAGATTCCGCTTTTCCTGCGGCACGACCGAGCATGGATCACCGTGATTCTAAAGGCGGGCGAGGGCGTGGACCGCAAATATCTCGACTTTGCCACCGCCGATGAGAGAATTGCCGCCGAGACGTATTGCTACGACTCCGACGGCAACCCATTCAGCTACGATGGCTCTACTAAGACCGAGAATGGCATAAAGCCGTGGATGCAGAGCTGCGAAGTGGATTATGAGGCCGACGTGAACGGCCCCGACGAGACGCGGTCGGGAGTGCGCTACGACGCTATCGTGGAGCCATACGACTATTTGGCGAAGGCCGAGGCCTCTAAAATATGCAAAATCAACGTGTCGGGGCAGAATTTCTCATTCTATGCCTCCAACGACAAGAATTATAACGGCTATAAGTCGGGCGACCCGGCTGCGACAACCGCCATGCAGGCCTACAACCTCACGGCAGGCAAGCACTTGGTGATTACCGCCGTGCTGTCGCGTGAGTCGCGCAAGATTCTTATCACCGCCTACGTGGAAGACTGGACCGAGATGGTGACATCGAATGTGTGCGACGACTTCGGCATGAACGGCGACCCCATCACCATCCAGAACCGCCAGCAGCTTATCGACTTCCTCAGCGACGACTCGAAGAACAAGCCCGGCAACGTGGCCATAGTGAGCGCGACCTCAATCGACCTCGACAAGATGAGGATCGGAGAGAGCGAGACCGACGACCCGTGGAGCAACTATGGTCCCTTCGACCTGAAGTGCACGCTCAACCTCGGCGGATGCGTGATGCACACTTCGGAAAAGTTCCTGAACGACATCGCCACAAGTGGCGGAATCATCAATGGAGTCATCGATGTGAAGCCCGGCAGCACCGTGGAGTCGGCGGTGTGCTCCTCCAACGAAGGCTCAATAGAATACATTGCCGTGAGAGCCGACGGAACGTCGCATGCCACCAAAGCCGGCTTCGCCACCATCAACTATGGCTCAATCTCGAAATGCACGTCGGCCCTCAGCGTCGTCGGTGAGGACGGCACCGATTTCGCGGGCGGAATAGCTGCAAAATCCATCTACAAGACCTCCGACCACACTATAATGCCGATTATCGACAATTGCATCGTCACGGGCAAGGTGTGTGTGGCCACAGAAGCCACAGCCACATATTGTGGCGGAATAGTGGGATTGGCGTCGGGACGAGTGTCGAACAACACCTTCGAGTACGGCATGTCGCTTCTGCAATCCGAGCGCACCGGTGCCGACGGCCATCCGTTGATGCTCAACATCGTGAACCAACAGCGCACCGACGATGGCGCCACACTGAGCGCCTACGGCAACCAATGGCCTATCGGACACCCAAACGACATAGGCGACCATGCCGAGCATAACAAGAATGCCCGCGACGCAGCCTTGCTCTACGATGAGATAATCGACTGCCAGGCCGAGCTTGAGATATTGGTGAAGGAGAACAGCGAATATAATGCCGCAGGAAAGCGATACCGCATTGGCGATAGCTTTGCAGTGTCGTCGAGCGGCTCGGAGCCGTGGCCTCTCGGCTTCGAGAAGAGCAGCACCGACAATTCGGTGCATGGCAATGTGCTATTCCTCCTCGAAGGCAACGGAAAGACCATCACCCTCACAGGTGATAAGAAGATAGACAACTATGGAGCCAAATCAGATTGCGGCACTCCGGTGTACACCGCCCCGATGCTGTTCAACAACATCATGGGAACGGTGCAGAACCTCATTGTATATTGTGATAAGCCGCTCTATGGCGTCCCCAACTACACAGAGTCGGGCGTGAACGCCTATACCGACGGCTGTGCTCCTTTCGCCTATTCGATTTATGGCGGAAAGGTGTCGGGCGTGACGGTCTACGGTGCAAGTGGGGCGTTTGTGCAGGCTGCCACAGCCGGCGGAATCGTGGTGTCGCTTCATGATGGCGGAATAATGGAGAATTGCGACAGCTTCATGGACGTGAGGATGTATCTGCCCACCGCCGAGGGAGCCGATGTGGGCGATGCGGCCCGATACTATGCCGGTGGCGTGGCTGCAATAGCCGAGGCCGGTACTGTGACGCAGTGCCGCTTCGTGGGCAAGCTGCAATCGACGTATAACAGTACGTCGTCGCCGAAAAAGACGCCAAACCTGTTCATGGGAGGCATCGTTGGCGGACTGCGAAGGACTTGGGCCGACCCGAAACTCACCATAACCGACTGCTCGAGCTGGTGGACGGTGAACCTGCCGGCCTCAGGAGCGACGCGCGGAGCCTACACGAGAGGCTCGCTGATTGGACGCGCAAGGTATTCGATCAATGTCGGTACGGAAACCCACGACTACAACGGCATGAGTGGCTGCGAGGGTAATTATTGGCGCGGAAACGTGGGAGCCGGCTCCTACGTCACCGCCAGCGAGGCCGCCGCAATAGGCGTAATCAACTCGGTGACACCCGAACAGCCCACTGCACCCAATGAATGACTTTTTAGTATTGGAAAATGAAACTACACTGCGATATGAGACTTAAATATATATATTTGCTTGTCTTGGCGGCGCTTGCCTCGTGTGCCGACGATGTGCTGCCCGGCAACGGTGAGCTGCCGGCTGAGACTGTCGACGACATTCGCATCGGCGGCGTGATGACATCCGACGCACTGACGTCGGTTGCCGTGGAGTCGCGCGCTACGGGTAACGGCGACGTGACCGATGCCGAGCTTGTCGACTGGCTCGTTCAGCCTCTTTTTAATGGATTTACCATCGTCTACAACAAGACCGGCGACACTGCCAACGAGCGAATGGCTATGCTTAGGCTTGAGAAAGAGGGCGACGGATCGGGCACGCCTCCATATAAGACGGTGACCGACATCGTAGACGGAAATCCCGTCACAGTGGCTAAGTATTCGTTTATAGCCATCGATCCTGCCACCGGATTGGAAACCGCCTATCGTGCCAAGTGGTTCTCCAATGGCGAGCACACGTTCAAGGGCGTGTATGCCCCGAAGGGAATTTGGGAAGGCTCGGAGACACTGCCGGCCAACTTCACTTCCGATCAAAGTGACAACTCCGAGACGGGTAACTACAATCTGCTGTGCCAGTATTCAAGTATGCCCGCCAACTGCAAGATAAATGCCACCGTGGAGCGCATCAAGCTGCCGTTCTATCACCGCATGTCGCGCGTTCTCGCCTATATCCTCATCGACCCAGAGATTGGCTCGGGTGTGACACTCGAAGGCTACAAGAGGGATGCCGATGGCAACCCTGTGGCAGAGGAGGACGCCACCACCACATCTTTCCGATTCGAGAACGTGGGCGTGCTGAAAAGCGTGAAGCGGGAGTACAACGATGCGAAGAAGCGCTACACCCACACGCCGCAATGGACCACGGTGCGAAAATTGATACCTCACTTTTTCAGCGAGTTGGGCACTTATGACGTATATGGCAACAAGCTCGATGATAACTTTATAATGTATAAGGACCTGCGCACCGACAAATTTATCACGGCCGACTACAAGACCGATTGGTTGAGCGCCCGCGACGCCTACAAGACGCAATACGACAAGTATTTCACCGACAATTCCATCGACCCCGAAACGGCCACCGACGCTCAAAAGAAGGCTGCCGCCGAGTTTGCGCAGAATGAGTCGAAATATGCCCGAATCGACTATGGCAAGGTGCCGGTGTATGACGCCATCGTGCGTCCCACCTACGCCACGGCAGCCGACGTGATGGCCGATGAGGCCTCAGGCGTCACTGCCTCTGCGACCAACAGCATCGACTTCACGCTGAAGCTGTCGAACGGACTGGAATATGGAAAGAAATTTGAGTTTGACATGAACGCCAACCAGATGACGGTGGTGTATCTGCGCATAAGCCGCGAGCAGATCGACTACAACAGCTCGGGCTCGGAAACGTGGATTGCCGACGACGCCGGCGACGGACGTTATGGTGTGAACAACGAAAACGGCAACCGCCTTTCGCTTGCCGGTGGCAGCTGGCAGCGCGCTTATCGCTACGACCCATCGTTCACCGACCCCGATATCACCGACGGCAGCCACTATGGCGAGAATGGCGAGGACGACCATATCACCGGCGAGGACGGGCAGTATCTCACACCTGCCACATGGATTTCCCACCTCAGCGAGGCTTACGAGGGCGGCGCGCATCATGGCGACTACTTCATCCTCGACAGCGACATAACAATCGACGGCAGCTTGCTGCCTGCCGACTTTGTATTCACCGGTCATCTCGACGCCCGCGGACACACCATCACAGTGACGGGGCGCGAATATCTGTTCTCAGGCCTTAATGCCCGCTATCGCACCGCTCAGGAGGACGACCCCTCGATTACCGAGTGGGAGGCCAATGTGCATCGCGAGACCAACGGCGGAACCTACTGGGTGCCCCTCTACGGCTATCGTGCCGAGGTGCTCAACACTGTGGTGGCAGGAGCGCGCCTGTTTGTGGATGGTGCCACGCTCGGCAAGACCGATGCCGACGACGTGAACGGATATGTGTTCAACTGCAAGGACATAACCGGCAATGTGACTAATCTTCAGGATATACCCCAATACTGACGGCTATGAGAAGAATACTATACATAATTTCGATATTGGCAATCCTCACCTCGTGTGCCGACGAGGATTGGCCCTCCAACGTCACCGAGGAGCAGAAATCGCTGCTCGGACGTGCCGTGAACTTCAATGCGAGCATCTCCGATCCGTTTATGAGCCGCGCGTCCTACAACAACGACGGCAGCTTCAATGAGGGCGACGTGATGACGATCTACCGCCAGTATTCGGCCGATGGCGCGACTTTCGATGCCGAGAACGAGGCTTACCGCGTGTACTACTACAAGGCCACTACGGCAGGCAACACCGGAATACTGCTGCGCACAGAATGGACCGTGTGGCCCGGCCAATTGGGCTCCGACGGACAAGGTGCGGCCATCGCCGACGACCGAAAGCTGTTCACGCAGACCGAGGCCGACACGCTGACGTGGGAAAACGGCCAGACGGTGAGATTCCGCGCATGGGCGTTGAGCAACCTCTCAGGCAGCTATGGCAATCGCAATTCATTCTACCCCGATTTCGCAATTTCCGAATGGGTGTATGCCTCCGGACCGACATCGAGCATCCCTCTCTCGCTTCGCCATATAGGCTGCCGCATGGGCTTCTCTCCATATAGGGGCAACCAGATATTAAAAGTGGAGATTTGCACCGACGTGGCCGACTATATGCGCCCCGATAATGCCGGGTCGCTTGCCGAAGATGACGCCGACATGCTTACTCCTGAGGAAGCTGAGGCAGTGGCCGCACAAGTGAGCGCGGTGTACAAGCGCATGTGCATGCCGGGCGGCGTCGACCTCGACAGTCAGCAGCTTAAGGCCATGACGCAGACCTACTACGGCAGCGGCGACTTCACGCACATCGTATCGGCCGCAAATCAGGCTCAGATGGTTGCCTTCAACACGCTTACGCCCGAGGAGATAGAGGCGCAGGCGCAGCGTCCAGTTTTTATCGGCAACAATGGCAATTTCTATTCAATAGCCATTCCTCACGATATGAGCAACGCCCCAGATACGTCGGGCGATGTGCTCACACTGCCCGCAAAGACGCGTTTCCGCATCTATCTGCGCGACGTCAACAATGGCGACGGCAATACCGCTCCCGAGAGCAAATATCATATTTTCTCGCTTAGCGATATCAAGGACGGCTCGCAGCAGCGATTCCCCGACGGGCTGACGCTGAATGCCGGATACAGCTATTTGTTCACCGTGGGCTATCTCTATGGTGAGTTCAAGGTGGATGCCGACTACTCCTTCTCGTGGGTCGAGCAGGATCTTGCCGAGGGCGACTTCGAGGACAACACAGCCACGCTGCCAACGTCGCCCGCGCCATATCAGTGGTGGACTGAAGCCATCAACGATGCCATCTCTGACGCGCTGACCAACAACAGGAACTTCAACCCGAAATTCACGCTGACCAATAAGGCTGAGTTCATGGAATTTATGAACTTGGTGAACGGAACGGCGGCCACCAACACCGGCGATCTCACCAAAGTGTATCGCAGTGGAATGACCAATGCCGAGAGCGGCACTAAATATTGGTGGTATGATCCCGCCGATCCTGTAGATGCCGAGGGCGACACCATCTGGGTGACTCACGCCATGGGCGCCGAGAAGGGATTTATCTTCTTCAGACACTATTACCCTGCCGACGGCGATAAGGCGGCTTACTACGATGAGGACTATCTGCGAGGGTCTTACAGCTTCTACAGCAACCTCGTGAAACGCTCCTTCACCGTGCAGCTCGACGATGATCTCGACTTCAACGACGTGGAGATTGCCTCGGCGGTGGGAAATTCGGCGGCCACGCCTTTCCAGGGTGTTTTCGACGGCCGGATGCACACTATCAGCAACCTTAACGTCACCGGCGGCTATCTTTTCGGCTACACCGACGGAGCATCGATAAGCAATCTTGTGCTCACCGGCCAAAAGCGGCTGAGCGTGGTGAATGTCGGAAAACGTACCAAGCTCGTGGGAATAGCGTCGATGGTTCCTGCTTTCGGTGGGAACTCATTGGCCAAGTCGCTCACGGGCACGAGCTATGTGGTGGGTTGCATTCACGACACCGAGTCGGTCTACGACACGCCCGGAGCTCTTGTGGGCACTGCCGACGACCTCTATATGTATGGCTGCATGCAGACGTCGGGAGGCATCGCGGGCGGAGCGCTGCTCGGCAGCTATGCCGGCTCGTCGAGATTCTTCGCACCGCAAGCCAATCCGAAGGACCTGAAGTGGGGCCGGTTCATGTGCAATTACTACGACACCGGTGAGTCGCCCTCGGCACATGCCGTCGACGGGATCACCGATGCCTATGCTCCGCAGGAGTACATCCGCGGCCGCAGGACTCACATCCTCTGCGCCGTGAACGACCACAAGGTGGGTTCCGATGTGTTCGCTGCTCTCACCCCCGAGCAGAAATTGGAATTCTACGGCCTTGCCCCCTGGCGGGCCATGAACTACGGCATATATCAGTACAACAGCACCTCAACCGGACAGACGGTGCCCTGCAATGCCCACTATGAGGCTAATGCGTCGGGCTATGCGCACACCTATCCGCGGCTTACCGCCGGCAAGCCGTCGGCAGGGCAGTATGAGGACGTGCTGACGCAGAGCAACTAACCACAAATTACGAAAATTCGACTGAACAATGAACAAGACACTACACATAATATCGGCAATGCTTGCGGCGATGGCGCTTTATGGCTGTTCGGCGCACGACGACGTCTTGCCTGCGGCCGACGAGCCATTGCGCATCACAAGCTCCATAGTGCCTTTTGACGGCGACGACGTCTCGCGTGTGAATGTGGAGGGAAATGCCTTTCTGACCGATGATTTTATCAGGATAAAGGTGATTTGTCCCTTCGTGAGCTCCACAGAGTATGGCGAGAACACATTGGGTGGCTCTTTCGACGGATTCTGGCTGATGAAGTGGACCGGAGGCGGATGGGGCGCTCTCACCGCGGCCGATGGTTGCGACATCAACGGCGACTACCGCATATCGGGCTCGTCGACACTGTCGGGACAGGTTCATGCACAGCAGACGCCCTACGTGTTCACGGCGCAGACGTGGAGCGTGGAGCGCAAGTTCTGCACCACCGGCGGAAAGTTGGTGCTCCAGTACACTCCCGTGTTCCATGCCGACCAGTCGCGCGATGAGAACTACCGCGCTTCCGACCTGCTGTGGGCGCAAAGCTACCTCCAGACGGGCTCCGACGGCGTGCACTTCGACTTCTCTCACAAAATGGCGGCACTCGTGGTGACCGTGAACGGCGACATCTCGGCCGATGCCGTGCTCACTCTTGAGGGAATGCCCGATATCGACAGGGCGGAGATTGTGGTAGGCGACTATTATGCCGCACGAAGCAAGGACAACGACGATTTCGGCTACATTCAGAAGAACGTGTGTGCCGTTGCCGATAATGGCAAGGTGCTCGGCGTGGGAGTGAACGACGATGCCTCGGGGAAGGCCTACACTATGCCCATGACCGGAAACCCGGGCTCCGACACCAAGCCTTGCGTGCCCAATACGGGCACCTATACAGCCCGAAACGTCGGCTCTAAGACCTACCGCCTCATTGTGCCGCCATGCAAGCTCGCCGACAATGCCGTGTTTTGGCTGCGCGACGGCGAGAAGCGATGGAAATCGACGTTCGCGCTCACCGAGTTTGAGGAAGGAACATTATATAGGATTACTATCAACATATAGAGATACTGCCGAATAAGCGTATGAAAAAAAGACTATATTCTATTCAGGCGTTTTTCGCTGCCATAGCCATGCTCGTGGCAGCTTGTGCCGACGACAATATGCCTGCCGGCGACGGTGCTGAGTGCGATCCCACTCCGCTCACAGGAATTATGGCGGTGATGGGCTCCGACTCGCGTGCCTATGTGCCCCTTGCCGACCCCGACTATGTGGGCCGCAAGGGTTTCACCAATGGCGACAGGCTGATGTTCACCAAGATATGCCGCACCGACAGGCCTATAGGCATCTACACCTACTCGGGCATTGAGTGGGTGCGCGAGGACGACAGCTGGAACCGCGACGCACAGCCCGGCGAGGCCGACAGAATATATTGGAGTGATGCCATGAATGGACACACATTCACCGGCTACAGCCTGCCGCAGATGCCGTCGGGGCGCACTTTCAGATGGAATAAGGTGGGCGACTACTATTATGGCTCGTTGGGTAACTTCGACGGTGCCGATGCCGACTCTATCGACTACACAAGCCGGTATGTCGACTCAAATATCGCGCCTGCCGACAGCGGAAGCATAAAATTGCGACAGGACGACGTGGTGCTAACTCACAGCACGGCCAAGCGCGCGCAGCCCGGTGGCTCGATTGCATTGGTGGAGTTCCGCCATGCACTGAGCAATGTGCTCATTGTGGTCAACATCAATGGTTTTGCGGCATCGTCGGATTCCGAGGACACCAAGTCGAGGGTGTGGGACATGGTGCTGCACGAGCAGCCCGTTCACTACAAGTGGGATATGGCAAGCGACAGCGTGAGGCCGCTTGAGGCCGCCGATGCCTCAGCCGTGGCCGAATGGGATGCCACGAAGCGGCTGAAAGCCTGCATCTTCAGCCCCGAGGGGAGCAACAGCGGCCGCTACAGGCAATTCACCTTCAGCTCTCTCGTGGTGCCTACAGGCAATGCCGGCCGCGACATGAGGCTCACTTTCAAGGTGACCTACCCCGACCCTCTGCGCCCGAATACCGAGAGCGTGACCAAGACCTACGAGGCGTCGCTGAGTGGTGTGAGGCTCTATGCCGGCAAGCGCACGCAAATCAATATCAGGCTCGAGCACACCAATGAGAATATGACGGTGGGCGCCGAGTACATCGACTGGGAGTTCACGCACTCGCCCGATGAGTCGAGCCTGACGAAGAAATCCACCTTCCTCACCTCCACATTGCGCAGCAATGTCACCATTCACTCCGATGCGGGGCTGAGTGCCGACGATGCCACATGGCTGTACACCAATCCCGACGACGGCAAAATCTACGACATCTATGGCAACGATGGCGAGAGCTCGGGCAAGGCCTACACGATATCCACTGCCGACCAACTGCTCTCTTTCGCCTACGAGGTGAGCGAGCGGCCCGACGGCACTCCCGATATTTTCGAGGGTAAATACGTGAAATTGGATGCGGCAATCACCATGCAGCCAAAGCTGACCACCGAGCCGGGCGACATCGACTGCGTGGAGTGGATTGGCATCGGAACGCCCGAAAAGCCATTCAATGGAAGGTTCCTGGGATATTCGCGCCAGCTGAACTGCCTTTATGGAAAGCCGCTGTTCATTGCCACCGGCGAGAAGGCGTTCATCGAGTATATCAGCCTTAAGAACGTGCTTGGAATCAATGGAGGAGGTGCCGTGGTTGAGAAGAATGGCGGTATTCTCGGAGCATGCGTCATCGAGGGCAACATAAAGGGCAACGAGCCGTATTGCGGCAGCATCACGGCACACAACCTGAGCACCGGACACATCATGTCGTGCGTGCATCTCGGCACTGCCGAGGGTCCCGACTATGTGGGCGGTATTGCGGGCAGAAACGAGGGGCATATAGTGGCTTGCTATCACAGCGGCCCCGTGGCGGCCTACGACGCTTCGGGCACCCACACCGTGTCGGGCACGATTGTCGAGGACACGGGGTTGTCGCTCGGAGTGTATTTCAACAACGACTATGTGCTGTCGTCGGACGCGGCAGGACGCACTTCGGCACAATTGAAATCGAGAGCCTTCGTCAATCAAATCAACCAAGATAAGATCGACTACTGCGACCGCGCTGATACCGGACTGAGCGCCGCTATGATAGAGCACTATAAGAGCGACCACGACTACGTCTATCGTCCCGCCGCCTACCCGCTGCCGAAGTAGCGCGCCGGCCGGTCGCCTTAATCCTGAAAAAAGGACTCTCGCGCCATTGTGCGTAAAAATAAAAAAACAGGGCCTTGCGTATCGGTGCATGATCGCAAGGCCTTTTCTGTCATCATGCGGGGAATCGCAAAGTCGGGAATCTATCTTCCTTATTGTTCCGAATATCCTTTTATGCCTCATATACTTATAATCCGGGAAATTTATTCTCATTACAGGGCGGAATAGGTGAATTATATGCATAATCGCCAGATTTTTATGATTAAAAAGTGTTAATTTTAAGATTTTCAAGGAGAAAATTGCTTAAAAAACTTGCATATATATATATATATATATATATATTCGCGCCGATTTTCCTCTAAAAAATTCCTATGAATTGAGATAGGACGATTTTGAGAAAAACAAATACAATTTTTTAAAGGATTACTATTATTTGAAAACAAATTATCTGTAAGTATACACCTATGATTATTATGAGAAGCTAAAAACTGTATACCTATTTGTTAGACGGTGAATAAGTGTATGGCTGTGGGCCGGGTGTGACTTTAAGAGGATTTGAGGCGAAAAAAATAGAATGAGAACCAATGCCGGAGCGATATTGGCTACCATGCTGCTGATGCTGTCGTGCTTTGTCGTGACTGCTCAGCAAGAAGTTACCGACACCTTGCAATTCCGATTCTACTTCAAGCAAGGCAAGGCGGTAGTCGACCCGTCGTATTGCAACAACGGGGCGCGACTCAGCGCCTTCGTCGACAGCATAAGGCGCATCGATGCCGACAGCGCCCGCCGTCTTGTCGCCGTGAGCGTGGAGTGCGGAGCGTCGCCCGAGGGCCGCTACGACATGAACGAGAGGCTCGCGCGCACCCGTGCGCAGAATCTCGGCAACTATCTTATCGATGCCGCCGGGCTGTCGCACGATGTGCTCAAGACCTACTCTATCGGCGTCGACTGGAGGGGATTGGTCAAGCTCTTGGAGAAATCGGGCATTGAGCACCGCGACACGCTGATAAGCATCATCGACACCTCGCTGCGGCAGGGCGTCGATGCCGTAGGCCGCTTGAGGAAGGTCGATGGTGGCCGCTCGTGGCAGTGGATGCTCGAGCACCTGTTTCCGGAGTTGCGCCGTGGCTCCACGTCGGTCACTTGCTATGTGGCATCGCGCATGCCACATTCGGGAGCCGCAATGCCGGTTCCAAGCGTGGTGGTGATGCGCGACACTATCGTAGCCCACGACACCGTCTATATCGCCAATTCGCCCGTGGAGGCGCCCGAGGCCGCCAATACCGACGATGCGCTTCCCTATCGCCGCAAGCTCGTCGCCGCCCTGCGCACCAACATGCTGCTCCCGCTGCTCAACGCCGGAGTGGAGGTGCCCATAGGCAACCGTTGGTCGGTGGGCTTCGACTGGTATTACCCCTGGCTGTGGCGCGAGTGGCACAAGAGCACCAAGATGGAGCGCTGCTTCGAGCTGCTCCTCGGCGGCGCGGAGGCACGCTATTGGCTCGGCTCAAGGCACACTCCCGGCGAGGACAACTGGAAATACCGCCTCACGGGACACTCCGTGGGAGCCTACGTCTACGGCGGCTATTTCGACATCGGAAAGAATTTTGAGGGGCGTCAGGGCGAGTTTATCAACATCGGCCTCGACTATCTCTACTCCATCAACGTGGGCAAGCGCCTGAAGATAGAATTCTCGGTGGGAGTGGGATTCATCCACTCGTCTGCCCGCAAATACAAGGTCTACAACGAAGATGGCAAGGCGTTCCGCACCGGAGTGACTGAGCGTGTCAACTGGTTTGGCCCCACGAAGGCCACAGTGTCGCTTGTGGTGCCGCTCTACCGCAAAGTGAGAAAGGAGGTGCCTGCCCTATGAGACTTCGCCACCTGCTTCACATAGTGCTCTGCGCACTCTGCGCGGTAGCCTGCAAGCGCGTCCCGCTCTATGATGCCGAGTCGGGGATATATCTTCGGCTCAATCTGCACATCAAGGCCGACATCGTGCTGCCCGACGACGGCGCGCGGACGTTTCCCGCCTCCTTCGGCGAGAAGCTCACCGGAAAGGTGCCCGAGCGCATGCAGGTGAACTTCTACGACATCGAGACCCACAGCCTTGTCACCACGGCATTTGTGGGGCCCGAGGGCGGATTCATCGACGTGGCGCCGGGTGTCTACGATATCCTCGTCTACAACATCGGCACCGACAATACGCGCTTGGAGCGCGTGAACAGCCGTGGCTCAATCTACGCCTACACTGAGCAGGAGGGCTACAAGATGGTGCCGGAGTCGAAAGCCGGGGAAAAGGAGGTGCCGCAGCAGCTTTGCCCGGTGATTCGCGAGCCCGACCACCTTTATGTGGCTCGCAAGGATGCCGTGGTGATTCCCGAGCACTCCACCGTCGACGAGACGATAGAGATATATGCCGAGGCGTCGACGCTGCTCGAGACCTATATTTTCAGGGCCATAAATCTTGCGCATATTGAGCGTGTGGCGTCGGCTCACGCCTATATCACCGGTCAGGCCCGCGCGAAATGCCTGTGGGACGGCCGCTACATAATGGACCAGGCGGTGATTTCGGTCGACTGCTACCCCGACAAGGCTTCGGGTGAGATAGTCACGGTGTTCAACACGTTCGGAAAGTTCCCCAATGCCGTTAACGACGTGTTTCTCACCATCGTGGTGTCGAATGCCGAGGGCGACAAGCGCGAGTATGTGTTCGACGTGACCGACCAGTTCGACAACCCCGACAACACCCGCCACGAGATTGTCGTGACCGAGGAAATCGACGTGCCCGAGCCCGGATCGGGGCAGGGAGGATTTGTCCCCGACATTATCGACTGGGATGAGGAACAAGAAGATGTAAACATATAATTATCAATATTTATTAACCCAAAAACAATTTTTTATGAAAAAAACCATTTTTATTTCGTGCTTGGCAGTCGTTGCGCTTGCATCGTGCTCCAAGAGTGAGGATTTGGAGCCATCGCAGGCTCAAAAGGAGATTGCTTTCAGCGTGGCTACCGACAAGCTCTCGCGTGCTCCTATCACAGGCGCTGCCTTCGCCGCCGACCAGAAAATCTACGTTTCGGCTACAAACTCGGTGAGCGGCAACTACTTTGAGAACGTGGCATTTGCTAAAGACGCCTCTACTTGGAAAGCCGGAAAGGTGTGGCCGGTGAATGGCGTCACAAGTTTCCTTGCCTATGCTTTCACTCCTGCTACTAACAGTGCTATGGACGAGTCGACAGCTGTGTGGGGCACAAAATTGGCCGAGAGCGTGGAGTTCGACCTTAGTGCGAAGTCACTGTATTCCGAGGCTGCTGCCGCTACCACCGATTTGCCTGCCGGCAGCACTGATGCCGATTTCACTCCCTACGTTGACCTTCTCTATGCCAATGCCGACCAGACGAAGGAGGGCGTGTACAACACCGTGCCTATGACGTTCAGCCACACCGGAGCATGGATTGTGTTCAATGTTAAGGCAGTAGGACTTCTCTCGGGAGCCACTCTCACCCTCAACACATTCGACATCGCAAAAATCTTCAAGGGAGGCAAGCTCACCATCGACAACACCGTGGTAGGCGGAGCAAAGGCTTCATGGGATTTCAGCACCTTGACTGCCGCCGACTATGCCGTTGAGAGCTTCCCGCAGACTTCGGGCGTTGTGCTCGACGGTTCTTACAAGACATTCGGCGTTATCGTTCCCGAGCAGAACCAGACGGCCTTCAACTTCAAGTACACTTTGGCATCTACAGGCGCTACCGACCAGGTTGTCAACTATGTTCACAACCTCAACCGCTTCGACAAGTGGCAGATGGGCAAGAAGTATGTCTACAACATCACTATCTCGTTCACTGAGATTGAGATTGAGCCGTCGGTTACCGACTGGGGCACTCCTATTGACAGCGATATAAATATATAAGCCTTAATCATAGAATTAATTCATCACTTCCTTAACCGGGAGACGCGATGTCTCCCGGTTAGATATATGAAAAACGTTCACTACATATTACTCGCAATGACAGCACTCGCCGCATGCTCAAGCAGCGAGCACGACGAGGCTTGCACTTTCCCGATAGCA
>JBJEKJ010000066.1:0-33949 GCA_051878575.1 Muribaculaceae bacterium
CCGAACACCCCCTCGCTCAGCGCCTTACACCACAAAATTTTTATGCTGTAAAACACATCTCTGAGTCCCAAACACTGTAACCATAGTGTGCACAGTGTTCATCTATGCTTATCCTGTGCGCGCTCTACGAGAGCCTGCTCATCCCGTTTGCGGTGATTCTCTCAGTGCCGTTCGGACTTGCCGGCAGCTTCCTGTTCGCACAGATTTGGGGACTTGAGAACAATATATATATGCAGACCGGCCTTATTATGCTTATCGGCCTGCACCGTTAGCACGACGTGCGCGAACACTGAGCATGGTGCCGGCGGAATTCAGCCACGGCACCACGCTCAGTGTGAGCAACGAAAAAAGCTGTGGCATCTTGCACGATGCTCACAGCTTTTTCTATTCACTAAAGGGGAGTCGGATTACTCCTCGCTATTGCCATTGTTGTTCTCATGACGAGGACCGCGGTTGTTGCCGCCTTCGCGACGCGGGCCACGGTTGCCGCCTTCGCGACGAGAGCCGCCATTGTTGCCACCCTCACGGCGCGGGCCACGGTTGCCACCTTCGCGACGCGGGCCGCGACGCTCCTCAAAGCCCTCGGGCTTGTCAAGCAGAGCCTTCATCGAAAGGCGGAACTTGCCCGACTTCTTGTCGATTTCGATGAGCTTCACAGTCACCTCGTCACCCTCTTTCAGACCGCTCGCCTCCATATTCTCAAGGCGCTCCCAACTGATCTCCGAGATGTGCAGCAGTCCGTCCTTTCCGGGCATAAACTCGACGAATGCGCCGAACTCAAGAATCGAGCGAATCTTGCCAGTGTAGATCTCACCCTCCTCAGGCACGGCAATGATAGCCTTGATTGCCTCCACTGCTGCGTCGATTGAGTCCTTGTTGGCTGCCGAAATCTCGATTTCTCCCTTGCCGTCGATCTCATCGATTGTGATGACGGCACCGGTGCGCTCCTGAATACCCTGAATTGTCTCGCCGCCCTTACCGATGATTGCACCGATAAAGTCTTTGTCGACAGTCATGCCCACGATGCGCGGAACGTGAGGCTTGTAATCCTCGCGAGGCTCAGGAATTGTCTCGTTGATGATATTGAGGATGTGCAGACGTCCCTCACGAGCCTGATTCAATGCCTGTGCAAGAATCTCATAGGAAAGTCCGTCGCACTTGATATCCATCTGAGTGGCAGTGATACCGTCTTTCGTACCGGTCACCTTGAAGTCCATATCTCCGAGGTGATCCTCATCGCCGAGGATATCAGAGAGAATCGCGTGCTTCACGTTGCCCTTGTCGGTGATAAGTCCCATTGCTATTCCGGCCACGGGCTTCTTCATCTTCACACCTGCGTCGAGCAGTGCGAGGCAACCGGCGCACACCGTAGCCATCGACGACGAGCCGTTCGACTCAAGAATGTCGGAAACGATGCGCACGCAATATGGGAAATTATCGGGGAGCATGCTCTTGAGCGCGCGGTGGGCAAGATTGCCATGACCGATCTCACGACGTCCCACTCCGCGCTGAGGCTTGGCCTCGCCGGTAGAGAACGGTGGGAAGTTGTAGTGCAGCAAGAAGCGCTCAGTGCCGTGATTCAGCACGTCGTCGATAATCTTCTCGTCGAGCTTCGTGCCAAGAGTCACAGTGGCAAGAGCCTGAGTCTCACCGCGTGTGAACACAGCCGATCCGTGTGGGCCCGGGAGGTAGTCGGTCTGACACCAAATAGGACGAATCTCAGTGGTCTTGCGGCCGTCGAGGCGTATGCCCTCATCGAGGATGCAGCGACGCACAGCCTCTTTCTCCACATCGTGATAGTAGCGCTGCACGAGCGGAGTCTTCTCCTCACGCTCCTCCTCAGGAATTGCCTCGATGAACTCATTGCAGATGGCATCGAAGCTGTCCATGCGCCAGTGCTTGTCCGACGATCCGGCTTGCGCAACCTTGTAGGCCTTGTCGTAGCAAGCGTCCCACACCTGCTTGCGCAGCTCCTCGTCGTTCACCTCGTGGCAATACTCACGCTTTGTGGTCGAGCCGACTTCCTCGGCGAGCTCCATCTGGGCCTTACACTGCACCTTGATAGCCTCATGTGCAGCCTTCAGCGCATCGAGCAGCTCGGCCTCGCTCACCTCGTTCATCTCGCCCTCAACCATCATAATATTTTCGTAAGTAGCACCTACCATAAGATCCATATCAGCTTTCGCAAGCTGCTCGAATGTGGGGTTGATGACGAACTGACCGTCGACGCGTGCCACACGCACCTCAGAAATAGGACCATTGAAAGGAATGTCGCTCACTGCCAGAGCAGCCGAGGCTGCGAGTCCGGCAAGAGCATCGGGCATGTCGACGCCATCAGACGAGAACATGATGATGTTCACGAAAGTGTCGGCATGGTAGTTCTCGGGGAACAGCGGACGCAGCACGCGGTCAACAAGGCGTGCCGTGAGAATCTCATAGTCCGAAGCACGTCCCTCACGCTTCTGGAAACCTCCGGGGAAACGCCCGAAAGCCGAAAATTTCTCTTTGTATTCAACTTGAAGAGGCATGAAGTCAACCCCTTCGCCGGCTTCTTTAGCCGAAACGACTGTCGCAAGAAGCATGGTATTGTTCATGCGCAGTTCAACCGCTCCATCGGCTTGCTTGGCAAGCTTTCCTGTCTCAAGGGTGATTACTCGTCCATCACCCAATTCGATGGTTTTTTTGATAGGTGTTACCATAAAATATTTTTCTACATGTAAAAATTCCTGCAAAGATACACAATTTTTTCCATACAACAGCCTAATTTTTAATTAAAAAACCCGAAACTTCACAATTTGCCTTCAAAACGCATTCCAAACGCATCCAAACGCGCCAAAACGCACTGTTGCCCAGCGCCTCACCGCCGCCGCATCAGAAAGACGAGTCATCACACCCACATCAAGCCGCACATTCGCGTCAAACCGCCTATTAATAAATAATTAATGTGTGTGGCAACTTCGTTTTCGTGAAAAAAATGCGCAAAAAGGGCTTGATATTTGTGTAATTGACAAATATGTATTTACTTTGCAAAGTTTTTTTAGCGGGTTTCTCAGGCGAGTGCCCGCAATGTTAAACAAGCTGTGGCAGCTCCGTGTGAGCCCACTAAAATATGCAAATAGCAATGCTAACTGTAAGAACTGTAAAAGAGCTTAAAAGCGCAGTGAAATCAGCTCGTGAGGCGGGAAAGAGCGTTGGCTTGGTGCCAACTATGGGAGCCCTTCACGAGGGGCACAAGTCGCTTGTCGACCGTTGCCGCAAGGAGAATGACGTGGTTGTGGTGAGCGTTTTCGTGAACCCTACCCAATTCAACAACAAAGAGGATTTACGCACTTATCCGCGCACCGAGGACGCCGACAGGGCGCTGCTCGAGGCTGCGGGGTGCGACATTGTATTCATGCCCTCGGTCGAGGAGGTGTATCCCGAGCCCGACACACGCGTGTTCAGCCTCGGCAAGGTTGCCGAGGTGATGGAGGGCGCCATGCGTCCGGGCCACTTCAATGGAGTGGCGCAAATCGTGAGCAAGCTGTTCATGATGGTGGAGCCCGACCGCGCATACTTCGGCGAGAAGGACTTCCAGCAGATTGCCGTGATACGCGAGATGGTGCGCCAAGAGGGATTCAAGCTCGACATAGTGCCTTGCCCTATCGTGCGTGAGGCCGACGGCCTTGCCAAGAGCAGCCGGAACGTGCGCCTTGACGCTCACCTGCGCAGCATAGCCCCCAACATCGCGCGCATTCTGCGCGAAAGTGTGGAATATGCCAAGTCGCACGACGTGGCATCGACGCGGAAAATGGTGGAGGACGGCATCAACGCTTATCCTGAGATGGAGGTGGAATATTATCAGATTGTCGACGGAACATCGCTTATGCCAGTTGCCGGCTGGGACGATTCCGACCATGTGGTGGGATGCGTGACGGTGTATTGCGGCGACGTGCGGCTCATCGACAATATCGCCTACAAGAAATAATCAACGTCGGAATTATAATCACAATATGCAGATACAAGTAGTAAAATCGAAGATTCACCGCGTGACAGTGACTGAGGCTAACCTCAACTATATTGGAAGCATAACCATCGACGAGGATTTGATGGATGCGGCCAACATAATTGCCGGAGAACGCGTGTATATCGTCGACAACAACAATGGCGAGCGGCTCGACACCTACGTCATTGCCGGAGAGCGCGGTTCGGGCGTGATATGCCTCAACGGCGCAGCGGCCCGCAAGGTGCAGCCCGGCGACACGGTGATAATAATGGCCTACGCCATCATGGATTTCGAGGAGGCAAAGACATTCAAGCCTGCCGTAATCTTCCCCGACACAGCCACCAACAAGCTGATACCATAGTGTATCGGCAGCAGAAAATAGATAATAAAAACTTACGATACGACAATGTTTGAAAATTTAAGCGAAAAACTTGAACGCTCATTCAAGATTCTAAAAGGACAGGGCAAAATCACCGAGATCAATGTTGCCGAGACCTTGAAAGAGGTGCGCCGCGCGTTGCTCGATGCCGACGTCAACTACAAGGTTGCCAAGCAGTTCACCGACATCGTCAAGGCCAAGGCCCTCGGACAGGACGTCATCAACTCGCTGAAGCCGAGCGAGCTCATGGTGAAAATCGTGCACGACGAGCTGGCACAGCTCATGGGCGGCGAACAGGCCGAGTTCAGGATTGAGGGCAAGCCCGCAATCATCCTCATGTCGGGACTTCAAGGCTCGGGTAAGACCACTTTCTCGGGAAAGCTGGCAAGGAAGCTGAAGAGCGAGAAAGCCAAACGCCCGCTGCTTGTGGCCTGCGACGTGTATCGTCCGGCAGCTATCGAGCAGCTACGCGTGCTCGGTGAGCAAATCGGCGTGCCGGTATACTCCGAGCCCGATAGCAAGAATCCCATCGACATTGCCAAGCACGCCATCGACGAGGCAAAGAAGAACAACTACGACGTAGTGATAATAGACACCGCCGGACGCCTTGCCGTCGACGAGGAGATGATGCAGGAGATTGAGGCGATAAAGAAAGCCGTCAACCCGCAGGAAACGCTATTCGTGGTCGACTCCATGACCGGACAAGACGCTGTGAACACAGCCAAGGAGTTCAACGACCGCCTCGACTTCGACGGAGTGGTGCTCACCAAGCTCGACGGTGATACCCGTGGCGGAGCGGCGCTGTCGATTCGCACCGTCGTCAACAAGCCTATCAAATTCGTAGGTACGGGCGAGAAACTCGACGCCATCGACCCCTTCCGCCCGGCAGGTATGGCCGACCGCATCCTCGGCATGGGCGACATCGTGTCGTTTGTGGAGCGCATGCAGCAGCAATACAACGAGGAGGAGGCCAAGCGTCTGCAAAAGAAGATTGCCAAGAACCAATTCGACTTCAACGACTTCATGAGCCAGATAGCCCAAATCAAGAAGATGGGCAACCTCAAGGACCTCGCATCGATGATTCCAGGCGTGAACAAGGTGATTAAGGACATCGACATCGACGACAATGCCTTCAAGAGCATTGAGGCTATCATCTACTCGATGACTCCCTACGAGCGCGCCAACCCTGACGTCATCAACGGAAGCCGCCGACAGCGCATCGCCGCCGGCAGCGGAACGTCGATTCAAGAGGTGAACCGCCTGCTCAAGCAGTTCAGCGAGACGCGCAAGATGATGAAACTCGCCACCACGATGAAGAACCCGATGAAGATGATGCGCGGAATGCGCCGCAAGTAGGCGCAGCGCCAGACCCTCCAAGAATCAACAATTTACATCCAAACATAGAAGCAAAACAGACGACAATGGAATTAATCGACGGAAAAAAGATTGCCGACACCATAAAGGCCGAGATTGCAGCCGAAGTGGAGAAGATGGTGGGCGAAGGGAAAAAGCGGCCTCACCTTGCCGCAGTGCTCGTGGGACACGACGGTGGAAGCGAAACCTACGTTGCCCACAAGGTGAAGGCTTGCGAGCAGTGCGGATTCAAGTCGACCCTCATACGCTTTGAGGACGACGTGACGGAACAACAGCTTCTCGACACCATCGGCAAGCTCAACGCCGATGCCGACGTCGACGGTTTTATCGTGCAATTGCCATTGCCAAAGCATATCTCGGAGCAGAGAATCATCGAGGCCATCGACTACCGCAAGGACGTCGACGGCTTCCACCCAATCAACGTCGGACGCATGTCGATAGGATTGCCATGCTTCCTCTCGGCCACCCCCGCGGGAATCATTGAGCTGCTGCGACGCTACGAGGTGCCCACGTCGGGCGCCAACTGCGTAGTGCTCGGCCGCAGCAACATTGTGGGCAAGCCCGTGGCATCGCTCATGATGCAGAAGGCCGTGCCGGGCGACGCCACGGTGACCGTGTGCCACAGCCACACCAAGAACCTAAAGGAGATTTGCCGCAACGCCGACATCATAATCGCCGCCCTCGGCTCTCCCGAGTTCGTGAAGGCCGACATGGTGAAGGAAGGTGCCGTAATTATCGACGTCGGCACCACCCGTGTGCCGTCGACCCTCACCAAGAACGGATGGAAGCTGAAAGGCGACGTCGACTTCGAGAACGTGGCTCCGAAATGCTCGCTCATAACCCCTGTTCCGGGAGGCGTGGGCCCGATGACCATCGTATCGCTCATGCGCAACACGCTTTTAGCGGCACAAAAGGCCATCTACGCCTGATTGCCGACTAACCGCATCTCCACTACCCTCAATATCGCAATAGACGATGACACTCAACACCATATTGATTCTCCTGCTCTCGCTCCTCGGCCCAACACGAGGCGGTCAGGAGATCAATTTGCTTTTTGCGGGCGATGCAATGCAGCACGGGCCACAAATCCGCGCGGCCCGACAAGCCGACGGCTCCTTCGACTACACAGAGTGCCTAAAGCTCCTCGAGGACGAGATATCGGCCGCCGACTATGCCGTGGTGAACCTTGAGTGCCCGCTCGGCGGCGAGCCCTACAACGGATATCCCGCATTCAGCGCCCCCGACGCTTTTGCCGCACAGCTGAGGCAATCGGGCTTCGACCTGTTGCTGACGGCCAACAACCACTGCCTCGACCGTCGCGACGCCGGACTTCGGCGCACCATCACGGCCCTCGACGCCATGCAGATTACCCACACAGGCACATTCGTGTCGAAGGAGGCCCGCAATGAGCTATCGCCGCTGATCGCCAACGTAAGAGGCGTGAAGATAGCCATGCTGAGCTACACCTACGGCACCAACGGCATTCCCGTGCAAGGCTCGGTGGTGGTGAACTACATCGACCGCAAAGTGATAGGCGCCGACATCGACCGCGCGCGCCTGCTCGGCGCAGGAATAATATGCGTGAACCTCCATTGGGGCGAGGAATACCGACTGCTGCCTGTGGAATCGCAGAAATCGCTTGCCGAATGGCTGATTGAGGAAAAAGGAGTCGACCTGATAATAGGAGGGCACCCTCACGTGATAGAGCCCATGCAGATACGCCACAGCCGGCGATTCGACAAGGACGTGCTGCTCGTCTACTCGCTCGGCAACTTCATCTCCAACCAGAACGGCGACGACAGCCGCGGCGGCGCCATGGTGATGGTGACCCTCGGCGTCGACAATGGCAAAGCCACAGCCATGAAGGCACGCTACCGCCTGTTCTTCTGCCAGAAACCTGCCGGCAAAGCCGACAACTACAGGCTTATTCCCTCACACAGGCACGACTGCGTGCGCCGCGACTCGCGCCCTGCCTTCGACCGCTTCATGCGCAATGCCCGGCGCATCTTCTCGGCCCACAATATCAACGTCGACGAGGCACCCGACAGCATCGAGGCACCGCTGCGCCCATTCATCGACTGTGAGATTCCGGCCATGCTGCTTCGCTGAGCAGCGACACCGGGCAAGCGCCCACACGGCAGTCGCCGACAAGCCCCTTACAAGTGCGCAAAGTGTTAAATTGGAGCATTTTTTAGCGATATTTCCTTAAAACGGCAACATTCACTGCCCACAATGGGAAATATACGAAGAAATTTTCGTATCTTTGCAAAAGATATTCTAAAATAGCGCAAAAGCGTAATGCCCGGCGCGCAAGCACGAGGCTCACAGCGACAATTGGCTATCAAGGCAATATCCAATAATTATATAGTCAGAATTATGGATGTAAACAAAGTATTGTTCTTATCGCAAGAAATTTCTCCCTATCTCCCCGATTCCCAATTATCAAAAATAGGGCATGACCTGCCACTGGGCATCCAGGAACGAGGATTTGAGGTGAGAACTTTCATGCCCAAATACGGCAGTATCAACGAGCGGCGCAATCAGCTGCACGAAGTAATACGCCTGTCGGGTATGAACCTTATTATCGACGATACCGACCATCCACTGATTATAAAAGTGGCCACGATGCTTCCCGCACGTATGCAGGTGTACTTCATCTACAACGACGACTACTTCCAGCGCAACATCGTCAAGGAACTTGAGACGGAATCGTCGCCCTCCGACAACGACGAGCGCTCGATATTCTTCATACGCGGCGCGATGGAGACTGTGAAGAAGCTGCGCTGGGAGCCCGACGTGATTCACTGCCACGGCTGGATAACGGCACTCACGCCACTATACCTGAAGCACATCTACCACGAGGACCCCGCCTTTATGCGCTCCAAAATCGTATATTCGCTCTACGACGACGAATGTCCCGCTCCGCTCGAC
Organism: Muribaculaceae bacterium; assembly: GCA_051878575.1. Taxonomy (GTDB): domain Bacteria; phylum Bacteroidota; class Bacteroidia; order Bacteroidales; family Muribaculaceae; genus CALZFJ01. The sequence goes on from JBJEKJ010000066.1 coordinate 8,670, forward strand.
GCCAGGCTCGGCGAGAAGATGAAGATGGACGGCATCACAGCAAAGGACCTGAAGACGATAATGGGCAAGGAGGTAACCTTCGACATGCTCACAAAACTCGCCATCGCCCATTGCGACGGCGTGATACAATATAGCAAGGACATTAATCCTGAGATTATCGAATTTGTAAAGAAGCGCGGCATTCCATTCCTCCCCTACCAGGACCGTGAGGACGAATCATATATCGACACCTACGCAGAATTCTATAAATCACTATAATGCATGATTTATGATGACTAAAATGAGAAAATTCCTTTATGCCATAGTTGCAGGCGCGATGCTTACAGGAACTCTCTCCTGCAACGACAACAACATAGGGCAATCAATCACCGACACCATAACGGAGGTTGTCGCCGACTCGTCGTTCACAGTGACGGGAATCGCAGTGGAGAACAAGGTGATACCATCGCGCACAATCACCAAGCTGCTCGGAATGATAAAGGCAAAGAACTATGGCGAGCTGACCACCGAAGTAGTGACACAGTTCATGCCATCGGCATATATCGACACCGTGGGAGTGTCGGCCGACGACATCGACTCCTGCAAGTTCGTGTTCGACATACCTGCCGGAGGATTCACCGGCGACTCGGTGGCCCCGATGCGCACCACCATCTACCGCATCAACAAAGCCCTTCCCTCGAAACTCACATCGACATTCAATCCGAGTGAATACTACGATGAAGCCGACGTGCTCGGCTCCACATCCTACACCGCATCGGCCATTATGGCCCCCGACTCGGTGAAAAAGGACTTCGACAAATATTCTATCGTGGAATTTGCAGTCGACGCTCCCGTGTCGCTCGCAAAAGATATTTTCAACAAATTCAAGACCGACGAGACGGCGTTCCAAAGCCCCAAGAACTTCACTCAATACTTCCCCGGCATCTACATCAAGAACAGCTTCGGAAGCGGCCGTGTGATGAACATCTACAACACGCAGTTTGTAGTCTTCTACCACCGCCACATCAAGCGCGACGACGGCACCGACTCCATAGCAAACGCAAGCATGGGATATATGGGCTCCACCGCCGAGGTGCTCTCCAACAACAACATAACACTCGTGGTCGACGACGCCGTGAAGCAGATGGTGACCGATGGCGAGGCAATCGTGCAATCGCCGGCAGGATATGAGGTGCAGATTCACTTCCCGATTCAGGAGATTATCGACAAGTTCCGCAGTGGCGGCGACAGCAACCTCGCCGTGATCAACGACCTAACATTTGAGTTGCCGGCATACGCCGTGACCAACGACTACGGCATCAAGCCTCCATCCTACCTGCTGCTTGTGAAGACCTCGGAGAAAGACGACTTCTTCGCCACCAACCACAATGCCGACAACAAATCGTCGTTCTATGCCACCTACGACTCGTCGACGCGCACCTACAAATTCACCGGAATGCGCAACTTCGTGCTCGACATAATAAACAACAAGAACGGCATCGCCGAGGAAAGCGACAAAAACTTCACGCTCACTCCCGTCGATCTCATTGCCGAGACCACAAGCAGCTCATCAAGCTACTACTATTATTACTACTCCACAGCGTCGTCAACCGAGGTAATTGGCATCCGTCCGGCAATCAATAAGCCAACAATTGCAAAATTAGACCTCAAAAACGCAAAAATTAAGCTAATTTATAGTACACAATCCATAAGAAATTTGTAATTTTGCAAACGAAATAAGGCGAAAGCCTCTATGAGCCTCAAAACGGCACATAGCATCAGCCGCAATAGCTCAGTTGGTAGAGCATTTCATTCGTAACGAAAAGGTCATGGGTTCGAGTCCCATTCGCGGCTCAAAAAAAAGGATTCCGGTGTCTTTTGGCATCGGAATCCTTTTTTGCGGCAGCCAAGCCGCCTACCATTACCATAGCCCGATCAGCTTGCGAGAAGCAGCATCACCTTGCGCTTGCCGACAGGCACATCGGCAAAGGCGAAGCTCCACACCACATTGACGTCCTTGTCGAGATTCTCAAAAATGCTCTGCAAGCAGGCTATCTCATTGACCGAGACGTGCCGGTCGTCCTTATGAGAGAAAATCGACACGGCCACATTCTTGAAGCCGCTAAGGCATGAGTCATCGAGTCCGGCCACGGCCTCGCCCACCGTATTCCCTTCAAGTTCACTAAAACTATAGGTTGAACACTCATTAATAAATGCCAAATCACTCGGCGACATAGCTGCAAGGCCGGGTGCGCACATGGCATCTACAATCTGCTTAATTTTGTTTTCCATAAATTCATACTAATCATTAATCAAACAACGCCGCAAAATTACAATTTTTTTTCGACATTTAATGTCACCCTATCGGTATTTTTATTAATTTTGTGTCACAATTATATCAACACAATTATTTATTACTTATTTCTTTTATGATACATCAAATTATCAATGGAAAGATACTCACGCCACAAGGTTGGATTCATGGCGGTTCCGTAATCTATGAAAATGGCAAAATACTTGAAATCAAGAACAACAGCTACATCGTTCAGCACGCCGAGGTTATCGATGCCAAGGGTATGTGCGTGGCTCCCGGAGGCATAGAGATTCACATTCATGGCGGCGGCGGACGCGACTTCATGGAAGGCACCGAGGAAGCGTTCCGCACGGCCATCCACGCCCACATGCTCCACGGAACCACGAGCATATTCCCCACCCTATCGTCGTCGACAATACCGATGATTGAGAAAGCGGCCGAAACCTGTACGCGCCTTATGGAAGAGCCGTCGAGCCCTATTCTCGGCCTGCATCTCGAGGGTCACTACCTCAACAAGCGCAAGGCCGGCGGACAATTCCCCGAGAACATAAAGGACCCCGACCCTAAGGAATACATCCACATAGTGGAGGACTACAACTGCCTTCGCCGTTGGGACGCCGCTCCCGAGCTCCCCGGAGCGCTGCAATTCGGAAAATACATCACTTCCAAAGGCATAATCGCCGCAGTGGCACACACCGAGGCCGAATATGAGGTGATAAAGGCCGCCCGCGAGGCCGGATACAGCCACGCCACTCATTTCTACAACGCCATGCCGGGCTTCCACAACAACCGCGAGTACAAGCACGAGGGAACGGTGGAAAGCATATACCTGATGGACGATATGACCGTGGAGATGATTTCCGACGGAATCCATGTGCCTCACACGATTATGCGACTGATCTACAAAATAAAGGGCGTGGAGCGCACGGCTCTTATCACCGATGCCCTTGCATGCTCGGCAAGCAGCTCCAACAAGGCTTTCGACCCGCGCGTGATAATAGAGGATGGAGTGTGCAAGCTCGCCGACCGTTCGGCACTCGCAGGCAGCATCGCCACGATGGACCGCCTTATAAAGACAGCCGTGGACCTCGCCGAGATTCCGCTCGCCGACAGCCTCAGAATGGCTTCGGAGACACCGGCCCGCATCATGGGCGTATATGACCGAAAAGGATCGATTCAGCGAGGAAAGGACGCCGACTTCATCATTCTCGACAATGAGACGAAGCTCCGCGGTGTGATTGCCATGGGTAAGACTGTGGTGAACAATATCTGACGCCGCAAGGCCGCACAAAGCAATTTTGCAAAGTCGGCAATGGAAGTAGCACTATATGCCGGACATAATTATTAGGCAAAATTAGGCAAAATTATTGCGACTTCCACAAAAAAATACCGTTTACTATTGTGCATACCAAAAAAAAGTTTTACCTTTGCACTCGTTAAACGAAGATGGTGAGATTAGCTCAGTTGGTTAGAGCGTCGGATTGTGGTTCCGAAGGTCAAGGGTTCGAGACCCTTATTTCACCCCAAGAGGAAATCCCCACGGATTTCCTCTTTTCTTTTACCCATCCCTCATCATCTTTGCCACATTCATCAGCCCTAAGCCGGGGCTACGCTTGGCACAGTAGTTACTGAGGTTCTGTGGCGGCCCGAGTCGATGTGGATGGCAAGAAAACAAAAAAGCACTTGCGGATGACTGCAAGTGCTTCTACTGTTGTGGGCGCTGACGGATTCGAACCGCCGACCCTCTGCTTGTAAGGCAGACGCTCTGAACCAGCTGAGCTAAGCGCCCTAAATCAATTCGCTTTCAGGATTTCTCCTCTCAAGCGGCCTTTCCTCTGAAAAGCGATGCAAAGTTAGGCATTTTTTTTGAATGTGCAAAATATTTTCCGAAATTTTTGTTGAAAAATTGCTCAAGTGCCGAAAGTGTTGTAATTTTGCGGTCGTAAAAACATATATAATAGTGGCCGCATAATGTGGCGGCTCTGATGTTGCTCTTTTAGGCTTATACAAGAGCTCTTTTAGGTTTATATAACTGAATTTACGTGTTGTTACTACTATTAAGATATATATTAAATTTGTTGACTGATTATGAATTTGTGTCCATTAACCGCGGTTTCGCCCATCGATGGCCGATATAGGGGTAAAACCGAGTCGCTCGACCAGTTCTACTCGGAGTTCGCGCTGATACGCTACCGTGTGAAAGTAGAAGTGGAGTATTTCATAGCATTGTGTGAGATTCCGCTGCGGCAGCTGAGCGGCGTTGCCCCTGAGGTGTTCGCGTCGTTGCGTGGCATCTACGAGAATTTCTCAATTGAGGATGCCCGGCGCATTAAGGATATCGAGGGTGTGACGAATCACGACGTGAAGGCTGTGGAGTATTTCCTGAAAGAGCGTTTCGACATGCTTGGGCTTGCCCCCTATAAGGAGTTTATCCATTTTGGGCTTACGTCGCAGGATATCAACAACACGTCGGTGCCGATGGCGGTTAAGGACTCTATTAATAATGTGTATCTGCCGCTTGTGGAGCAGGTGATAGAGCTTCTTGAGAGCTTTGCCGACGCATGGCAGGATATTCCGATGCTTGCGAAGACGCACGGACAGCCGGCGTCGCCCACGAGGCTTGGAAAGGAAATCAGGGTATTTGCCTATCGTCTGTCGGAGCAGGTGCGGATGTTGCGCCTGATTCCTGTGAGCGGCAAGTTTGGAGGCGCTACGGGTAATTTCAATGCCCACTTGATAGCGTTCCCCGAAATTGACTGGCGCGGCTTTGCCAACAAGTTCTTGAACGAGCGTCTTGGCATTGAGCGTGAGCAGTGGACTACGCAGATTTCCAATTACGACAATCTTGGAGCGCTTTTTGACGCTCTGAAGCGCGTGAACACCGTGCTTATCGACCTCGACCGCGATATCTGGCAGTATATCTCGATGAATTACTTCAAGCAGAAAATCAAGGCCGGAGAGGTTGGCTCGTCGGCGATGCCCCACAAGGTGAATCCTATCGATTTCGAGAACTCCGAGGGTAATCTGGGCATAGCGAATGCCATATTCTCGCATTTGGCGATGAAATTGCCGGTGTCGAGGCTGCAACGCGACCTCACCGATTCCACCGTGCTCCGAAACGTGGGTGTTCCGCTCGGACACACCGTGATTGCCCTACACAGCACGCTGAAGGGCCTGAACAAGCTGATTCTCAATGAGGAGGCAATAAATGCCGATCTCGACGGAATGTGGAATGTAGTGGCTGAGGCCATTCAGACCATATTGCGCCGCGAAGGCTACGAGAAGCCCTACGAGACACTGAAAGCGCTGACGCGCACCAACAGCGTGGTCGACGCCCGCAGCATTGCCGAGTTTATCGACACTTTGCGCGTGAGCGATGATGTGAAGGCCGAGCTTAAGGCCATCACTCCCCATTCCTACACGGGCTATTGATGGCGGCTTGGCGATGTGAATGACATTTTTTGAGGTTTTTTGCAGATTTTTGTCGGCTGTATTTGCAGGTTTTCATTATCTTTGCCACAGATAAGCTGTATGTCTCCGGCAAGTATGCGTGGCAGGTGGCTGTGGATTTCAACAATAATCTGTATCAAACATTGAATAACTGAACGATAACATATTAATAACCTTATATTTTATGGCCGAGAGGCTGTATTTTAATTTATGAATCTCATTTAATTTTTACGTTATGGACGAGAATGTTGAGAAAAAAGCAAGACGACCGAGAATCGGTGAAAGCAAGGGCGACATTGTAGAAAATAACAATGACACCCATTATGACATGGGAAGTTATGGTCAGGATCGAGTAGCTGGCGATAAAGTTGCCGCCAGCAGTGATTACACGCCTTCTTCTACCAACTACAATCCGAGAAATTACAGCAACCGACAAGGCGGATACAACAATAACCGTCAGGGTGGCTATGGCAACAACCGTCAGGGTGGCTACAACAACCGTCAAGGCGGATACAACCGCAACTACAATCCTAATGCCAACTATGACAATCAGGATCTACAGGGCGGCTACGGAAACAACCGTCAAGGCGGATACAACAATAACCGTCAGGGTGGATACAACAACAACCGTCAGGGTGGATACAACAACAACCGACAGGGCGGATACAACAACCGACAAGGCGGATACAACAACAATAACCGTCAAGGCGGATACAACAACCGTCAGGGTGGATACAACAATAACAACCGCCAAGGAGGCTATGGCAACAATAACCGTCAAGGCGGATACAACAACAATAACCGCCAGCAGCGTCGTGGCAACAACCGTCAGCAGAACAACGGACCGCGTCCGCAGATGCGCTTCACTCCGCGTCCGCAGCGCATCGAGTATGTTTTGCCGGAAATCGATCCAAACGAACCGATACGCTTGAACAAGTTCATGGCAAATGCCGGCGTGTGCTCGCGTCGCGAGGCCGATGAGCTGATTCAGCAGGGAGTTGTGAAGGTGAACGGCGTTCCGGTGACTGAGCTTGGAACAAAAATCACCCGCAACGACGTGGTGGAATATAACGAAAAGGTGGTTACGCTCGAGAGCAAGTGCTACGTGCTGCTGAACAAGCCTAAGGATTGCGTGACTACGAGCGACGACCCCAACGGACGCACCACGGTGATGGATCTCGTGAAGGGCGCATGCACCGAGCGCATATATCCGGTGGGACGCCTCGACCGCAACACTACCGGCGTGCTGCTGCTCACCAACGACGGCGACTTGGCGTCGAAGCTCACTCACCCGAAATTTGTGAAGAAAAAAATCTACCAAGTGTGGACCGACAAGCCTATCTCGGAGGACGACATGCAGCGCATAGCCGATGGCATTGAGCTCGACGACGGGCCAATACATGCCGATGCCGTGAGCTATGTGTCGCCTACCGACCGCAAGCAGGCAGGCATCGAGATTCACTCCGGCCGCAACCGTGTGGTCCGCCGCATTTTCGAGACTCTTGGCTACCACGTTGTGAAGCTCGACCGCGTGTACTTCGCAGGCCTCACCAAGAAGAATCTTGCCCGCGGAAAGTGGCGCTATCTCACACAGGAGGAGGTAAACTTCTTGAAACAAGGTTCTTTTGAATAAAAACATAATTTATCAACGCATCGAAGGTTGCCCTGCCGAGCCAAAAGCGCAAGGGAGACCTTCGATGGCAATTTAAGACAATCATGGAGATTAAACGTACAAAAATCGTCGATATTTTCGACCCGAGCCTGATAGGGCAGAAAGTGTGTGTAAAGGGTTGGGTGAGAACCCGTCGAGGCAACAAGAACGTGCAGTTTGTGGCATTGAACGATGGTTCGACGATTAAGAACATACAGATTGTAATCGACCTGGCAAAGTTCAGCGAGGAGGAGCTGAAGCCGATAACCACCGGCTCGAGCCTCCATGTGGAGGGAATGCTCGTGGCATCGCAGGGCAAGGGCCAGACGTCGGAAATCCAAGCCGAGACGATAGAAATCTACGGTACTGCCGACAGCGAGAGCTATCCCTTGCAGAAGAAGGGGCACACTCTTGAGTTCTTGCGCGAGAAGGCTCACCTGCGTCCGCGCACCAACACCTTCGGCGCCGTGCTGCGTGTGCGCAGCGCACTGGCTTTTGCCATACATCGCTTCTTCAATGAGCGTGGATTCTTCTATCTGAACACTCCGCTTATTACCGCCAGCGACTGTGAGGGAGCGGGAGCTATGTTCCAGGTGACGACGCTCGACCTGAACAATCTTCCGGTGAGCGAGGAGACCGGAAAGGTTGACTACTCGCAGGACTTCTTCGGCAAGCAGACGAGCCTCACGGTGTCGGGACAGCTTGAGGGCGAGCTTGGAGCTACCGCTTTGGGCGCCATCTATACTTTCGGCCCCACGTTCCGCGCCGAGAACTCCAACACTCCGCGTCATCTCGCAGAGTTTTGGATGATAGAGCCTGAGGTGGCTTTCAACGATATTACCGACAATATGGATCTTGCCGAGGCATTTGTGAAATATTGTATCCGCTATGCGCTCGACAACTGCCGCGACGACATAGAGTTCCTCTCGCAGATGTACGACAAGGAACTTATCTCGCGCCTGAATTTCGTGCTTGAGAACGACTTCGTGCGGCTTCCCTACACCGAGGGTATCAAGATTCTGCAAGAGTCGGGCAAGAAATTCGAGTTCCCGGTGTCGTGGGGAATCGACCTCCAGAGCGAGCATGAGCGCTACCTCGTGGAGCAACACTTCAAGCGCCCGGTAATCCTCACCGACTATCCGAAGGAAATCAAGGCATTCTATATGAAGCTGAACGAGGATGGCAAGACGGTGCGCGCCATGGACGTGCTATTCCCTAACATTGGCGAGATAATCGGAGGCTCGGAGCGTGAGGAGAACTACGACAAGCTGATGGGACGCATCGAGGAGCTGCACATCCCTATGAAGGACATGTGGTGGTATCTCGACACTCGCCGCTTCGGCACTGTGCCTCACTCGGGCTTCGGACTTGGCTTCGAGCGCCTGGTGCTGTTTGTGACCGGAATGACCAACATTCGCGACGTCATTCCTTTCCCGCGCACACCGAAGAATGCCGAGTTCTAATCTGACACGACGGTATTTGGCAATAAAAAAACAATAGCAGGGCCGCTCCTCAGCGAGTGCCCTGCTATTGCCATAATGTGAATAAGGAGGAGGCTCGATTTGCACTATCTTTTCATAATATAGGCTGCATCTCGGCAAAAGAAATTTTAGCAAGCTAAATTTCTGTTTGCGCTCGATTTGCACTATCTTTAGATAATATAGGCTGCATCTCGGCAAATGAAATTTTAGCAAGCTAAATTTCTGTTTGCGCTCGATTTGCACTATCTTTCCATAATATAGGCTGCATCTCGGCAAAAGAAATTTTAGCAAGCTAAATTTCTGTTTGCGCTCGATTTGCACTATCTTTTCATAATATAGGCTGCATCTCGGCAAAAGAAATTTTAGCAAGCTAAATTTCTGTTTGCGCTCGATTTGCACTATCTTTGCACTATGATTATAAATAACGCACAATTTAATTAGGTATGATGAATTCTCGTGGGTCGTTTCTGGGCTCAATTCCCGCAGTGACAAAAAATCTGTTGATTATCAACATACTGATGCTTTTGGCCACATCGGTGTTCCGCAGCAGCGGCATCGACCTCAATGGCATCTTGGGACTGCACTATTGGGAGGGGTCGAAATTCAATGTGGCACAGCTCATCACTTACATGTTTTTGCACGACGGCTTCTCGCATTTGTTCTTCAATATGTTCTCGCTGTGGATGTTTGGCCGCATACTTGAGCAGGTGTTTGGCGCAAAGCGTTTCCTATTCTATTATATCAGTTGCGGCATCGGTGCGGCAATAGTGCAGGAGCTTGTGTGGACTTTCTCGTGGGAGAGCACGTTCGCACTTTTCGACAGTAATGGCTTTATGGCCATGAGAGGCGCCGAGGCCGTGAAATATGGCATAGAGCACGGCATGATGGACGGCTTTTTCAACTCCATGCTCACGATAGGGGCCAGTGGCGCCGTGTTTGGCATTCTGCTTGCTTTTGGCATGGTGTTCCCCAATATGCCGCTCTACCTGATGTTCATTCCCATCCCCATCAAGGCGAAATGGATGGTAATAGGCTATGGCGCAATAGAACTATTCTTCGGCGTCAGCGGTTTTCAGGGCTCGGTGGCGCACTTCGCGCATCTTGGTGGCATGATTTTCGGATTCTTCTTGTTGCTTTATTGGAAAAAGAAAGGAGTGATAGGTGGCGGACTTTATTGACAAATTGAGGCAGTCGTTTGCGGCTGCGCAGGTGCCTGTGAGGCTTATCTACATCAATGTGGCGGTATTCGTCGTGGTGAGGGTGGCCGGACTGCTGTGCCTTCTGTTCAATATCGACATCACCTCGGCGCTCACTTATCTCGAGATGCCCTCCGACCTGTCGACTTTCATCAGGCAGCCGTGGACGCTGATCACCTATCAGTTTCTGCACTACGACCTGCTGCATATTCTGTTCAATATGCTGTGGTTCTACTGGTTTGGCATAATGTTTCACCAAATTTTCGGCACCCGCAGGCTTGTGGGGCTATATTTTCTTGGCGGCATCGGCGGCGCCCTGCTTTATGTGGCAGCCTATAATCTGCTCCCGCTCTTTAAGAGCACTACCGGCTACCTGCTCGGCGCGTCGGCGTCGATACTCGCCATAGTGACTGCCACGGCAGTCCGTCGGCCCGACTACAAGGTAGGGCTGCTATTTCTTGGCTCAATATCGCTGAAATGGATTGCAATAATCACTATTTTCATTGATTTGATAAGTATCGGCTCGTCCAACACCGGCGGCCATATAGCCCATATCGGAGGTGCCATCGTGGGAGCGCTATTCGGATTGGCCGACCGCCGCGGCATCGACATAACGGCATTTATCAACAAGGCTATCGACTTTATTGTCGACACCTTCAGATGCCGGACACCGAGAATCAAGCCGGGCATATTCCGACGCAATCGCCGGAAAAAGCCCAGTGTTGACAATATGCGCGACGACAACCGCATGGAGCGTCGCATGGATCCTGCCGACGAAGCCGAGATGGACAAGATTTTGGCAAAAATCAAGCAATCGGGCTACACCTCGCTGACTGCCGCCGAGAAAAAGCGGCTTTTCGACGTGAGCCGGAGATGACGGATGTGGCAAATAAGATATGCACCGACAATAACTTGTAAACGTGATATGAGAAAAAAGTGCGGCACAATATCATCGATTCTCACCACGGTGGGAGCCTCATTAGGCTTCATCGTGGCAATAATCTATGTGATGTCGGCCTACGGAGGCGTTGCCGACCCTATGGACTCGGCGATACTCCCGTTGCTTGGGCTCGGATTTCCCATTACGCTTGCCCTTATGCTTGTGCTGCTTGCCATGTGGCTGTGCCTGCGAAAGTGGTGGATTGCGGCGATGACGGCTGCCGCCATACTTGCCGGTGCCGGACCGCTGCTCACATTCTCGCCGCTCAACGTCGGCGTGCCGACGCCGGCAACCGGTGAGCGGACATTCAAGGTGCTCACCTACAATGTGATGAACTTCACCGACTATAGCGGCATACAGCATGAGCCCAACCGCACAATTCAGTATATTCTCGATGTGGATGCCGACTGCGTGTGCTTGCAGGAGGCCGCTCAGGAGCGCGAATTCGGCACATCGACGGCAGTGAAAGGCATGTTGCCTCTGATTGAGGCAAAATATCCCTACATCTATCGCAAAAAAGGCGATGTGGTGCTTTTCTCGAAATATCCATTCACCGAGACTGCCGATACGGTGGTTATCGACAAATACGTGAGGGCCAGGGGATGGCGTCTCGACGTCGGTGGAATGCCAATCACGGTGCTCAGTTGCCATCTTGAGTCGATAAGGCTCACCGAGACCGACAAGGACCTGTATCGCAAGCTGACAAAGTTTAAGAACATGAGTACCGTCGACGACTTGGAGGAGGTGCGGGAGACGTTGGTGTCGAAGCTCTCAAGGGCTTTCAGGTCGCGCTCATTACAGGCAAGGGAGATTCGTGGAATTCTCGACAACACTTGTGGCAACGTGATTCTGTGTGGCGACTTCAACGACACTCCCGGCTCTTTTGCCTATCGCACCATAATGGGCGACGACATGCGCGACGCATACGCCGACTGTGCCCTCGGCCCTACCATCACTTATCATAGCAATCGCTTCTTCTTCCGTATCGACCATATACTCTATCGCGGCAATCTCACCGCGGTAGACATCGAGCGAGGAAAAATCGACAGCTCCGACCATTATCCGCTCATTGCCACCTTCAGGCTCGACGCCCGGAAGCAAGAATGACAAGTGTGGCTATCTCTAATTTAGAAACAACAAAAATTAATTATATATTTATGAAACGTACATTATTAACATTAACAGCCGCTTGTGCAGTAGTCATGATGGCAAGCGGAGCAAAAAAGATGGAAAAGGCTGAAAAGAATCCATTTATGGAGGCTTATACCACGAAGTATGAGATTCCTCCTTTCAGTAAAATCAAGTATGAGCACTATATTCCTGCCATGAAGGCCGGAATTGAGGAGCGCAAGCAGGAAATCTGGGCTATTGTCAGCAACCGCGCGATGCCCGACTTCGACAACACCATTCTTGCCCTCGACAACAGCGGAGCGCTGCTCAACAAGGTGTGCTTCGTGTATTACGCCCTCAGCGAGAGCGACAATACCCCCGAGATGGAGAAAATATCGGAGGAGGCAATGCCTATGCTCACTGCCGCTGCCGACGAGATGATGCTCAATCAGGCTCTTTTCGAGCGAATAAAGCAAGTGTACGACCGTCGTGCGTCGCTCAATCTCACCACGGCACAGTCGCGCCTGCTCGACAAATACTACAAGTCGTTTGTGCGCAATGGCGCTCTGCTCTCGCCTGCCGACAAGGAGACTCTGAAAACTATCAACCAGCAACTTGCCAACTATGAGCTCTCATATAACTCCAACATTCTGAAAGAAACCAACGAGAGTGAGATTGTGGTGGAGAACAGCGCCGAGCTTGCCGGAATACCCGAATCGGCTATCGGAACTGCCGCCGAGGAGGCTACCCGCCGCGGCAAGTCGGGAAAATGGGTGTTCACAGTGCATGCGCCGAGCCGCCTTGCAGTGCTCACCTACGCCGACAACCGCGACCTGCGACGCCGCATGTATGAGACATATACATCGCTCGCAAGCAACGACAACCAATACAACAACTCGGCAAACATCAACAACTTGATTCGCCTGCGCACGAAAAAGGCCAACCTGCTCGGTTTCGAGACTTTTGCCGACTATCAGATGGATGCCGTGATGGCAAAGACGGTGAAGAACGCCGAGAACCTGCTATATCAGATATGGACTCCTGCTATCGCAAAGGTGAAGGAGGAGGTTGCCGACATGCAGGCTTATGTGAACAATCACGGTGGCGACTTCAAGATTGCCCCCTACGACTACTATTACTATGCCGAGAAGGTGAAAAAGGAGAAATTCGACCTCAGCGAGGACGACGTGCGCCCATATTTCCAGCTTGAGAATGTGCTGAAAGGAATATTCCTTATGGCCAACCGCCTCTACGGCATCACTTTCACCGAGATGCCCAAGGCCCCGAAGTACAACCCCGAGGTTACCGTCTACGACGTGAAAGGTGCCGATGGTAAGCACATAGCAGTGTTCATGACCGACTATTTCCCCCGCAGCACAAAGCGTCAGGGAGCATGGATGAGCGAGATGAAGGGTGAGTACAACTATAATGGCGTGAGTGAGCGCCCGATTATCTACAACGTGGGCAACTTCACCAAGCCCTCGAAAAATATGCCGTCGCTCCTCACTCTCGATGAGGTGGAGACTGCTTTCCATGAGTTTGGACACGCATTGCAGGGAATGCTCACCACCGCACAGTTCCGCGGACAGGCAGGAACCAACGTCGACCGCGACTTTGTGGAGCTCCCATCGCAAATCGACGAGCACTGGGCAATGGAGCCCGAGCTGCTCAAGGAGTATGCCAAGCACTATAAGACCGGAGAGGTGATTCCCGACGAGCTTATCAAGAAGTTAGACGCCTCGTCGAAGTTCAACCAGGGCTTCACCACCACCGAGCTTGTTGGCGCAGCCTTGCTCGACATCGAGTGGCACAAGGTGAACTATGCCTCCGATATCGACGTGAAGGCCTTTGAGCGCTCGGTGGCACGCCGCCTCGGCAAGCCTGAGGAAGTGGAGTTCCGCTATCGCAGCCCCTACTTCAAGCACATCTTCGGCAGCACTCAATATGCCTGCGGATATTACACCTATCTATGGGCTGAGGTGCTCGATGCCGACGGTTTCGAGTTGTTCAAGGAGAAAGGCATCTTCGATCCCGCCACTGCCAAGGCTTATCGCGAGAATATCCTTGAGCCAGGCGACAGCGAGGACCCGATGGTGCTCTACAAGCGTTTCCGCGGACAAGAGCCCACGGTCGATGCCCTGCTCAAGAATCGTGGCCTGAAGTGACACGCCGCATTAGCATAACTAAACAAACATTAATGTAGAATAATATGGGGATAATGAACTGGGACAAGCTCATCTGCGACAAGCGATTGGGCCTTGAGAACTACAACGACAACAAGGGTGGCATACGCAGCGATTTCCAGCGCGATTACGACCGCCTGATATTCTCATCGCCGTTCCGACGCTTGCAGAACAAGACCCAGGTGTTTCCGCTCCCCGGCAGCATATTCGTGCACAATCGCCTAACTCACAGCCTTGAGGTGGCAAGCGTCGGAAAGTCGCTTGCCAATGAGGTGGCACGCTCGCTCGGCGTGAAATACGCCGGCGAGCCGTGGGTGGCCAAGCTGCACGACATCGACGAAATAGTGGCTGCCGCATGCCTCGCCCACGATTTGGGCAATCCGCCTTTCGGACATTCGGGCGAGAAGACTATCGGAGCGTTCTTCACCGAGGGCGACGGGCAAGCTCTGCGCGACAGGCTATCCGACCGCCAATGGGCAGACCTGACGCACTTTGAGGGCAACGCCAACTCCTTCCGACTGCTTGTGCATCAATTTAAGGGTCGCAGGCCGGGAGGATTTGCCATGACCTATTCCATGCTTGCCTCGATAGTGAAATATCCCTATTCGTCGCTTCATGCCAATGAGAAGGGCAAATTCGGCTTCTTCACCACCGAGACCGAGCTGTTCCGCCGCATTGCCGACGAGGTGGGGCTGATAGCCATGAGCGACGACGTGTTCTGCCGCCATCCGTTGGTGTATCTCGTGGAGGCTGCCGACGATATTTGCTACCAGATTATGGACATTGAGGATGCCCACAAGCTCAAGATTCTCGGTACGCGCGAGGTGCTCGACTTGCTGCTCAATTTCTTCGACTCGAGTCGCAAGGAGCACATCAGGGAAGTAATGTCGCGCGTAGCCGACAAGAATGAGAAAGTGGTGTATCTGCGTTCGTGTATCATCGGGGTGCTCGTCGACGAGTGTGCGAGGGCTTTTGTGGAGAATGAGGAGCTCATAATGCGAGGAGAGTTCTCGGGCTGCCTTATCGACCATATCAGCGCCCTGCCATCGGCTGCCTACAAGGCTTGCTCCGAGCTTGCCTACGACAAAATCTATCGTGCGAGCGACGTGGTCGACATCGACCTTGCCGGAAATCAAATCATAAACATGCTGCTCAAGAAGCTTACCGATGCCGTGCTCTATCCTGAGCGAAACTACTCGCAGCTGCTGCTTAGCAAGTTCCCGCAGCAATACGACGTGGAGGCCCCTACGCTTTTTGAGAAGATACAGGCGGTAATCGACCATATAAGCGGCATGACCGACGTGTATGCACTCGATCTATATCGCAAGCTGAACGGAATGTCGCTGCCGGCAGTGTGACGCCGTGGCGAGTTTTTTCGTGCTGTAAATTATTAATACTAAATAATAGAAACAATGAAAAAGTATTTGATTTTATCAATTGCAATCGCCATATCGGCCGCTTCGGCAATGGCGCAGAGCGCAGTCGACACTCTCTACTACGACAAGAGCTGGAAGGGTGTGCAAGCTAAAGAGTTTGCCGCGTTTTATAGGATCGTGCCAAAATCGAGCGATCCCAATTTCCGAAAAATTTTCCGCTCTTATTACATCACCGGCGAGTTGCAGGCCGAGGGCGGATATGTGACCATCGACAAGTACGACGACAGCAAGTCGGTGCTTGCCGATGAGGTGATTACTTACTATAAGAATGGAAATCAGGCCTCCAAGGCTACATATATGAATGGTAAAATCAATGGTACATACGAGGAGTTTACCGAGGACGGCGCATTTGGCACAAAATACAACTATGTCGATGGCAAGCCGAGCGGCGAGCACTACACCATGAGCAACAAGGATGGAAGCATCAGCGGCAAGGTGAGCTTAGCCACCGGCAAGACACTGCTCGAACCTGTGACCGACGCCGACAGGCAATTAGAGTACAAGGACGGCGAGGCTTGGTCGTATTACAAGAAAAACGGCATTATCGTGAGCATGACCAATAAGGAGGTGAACGACTATGGCAAATACTATCAGCTTCCCATAGCTATCATCAACAACTCCGTGGAGCCGCTCGACTTCGATCCCGAGAAGATTAAGGCCACGCTTGTCGACAATAAAGGCAAGATAGTGGCTGTAAAGGTGTTGTCGTCGGCCGAGTATATGAAGAAGGTCGACAAGTCGCAGTCGTGGGCTAAGGTGTGGAACGGGCTTGCCGAGGGGCTTGCGGCATCCGATGCCGGCTACTCGCACTCAACCACAACCACGAGCTATCACTCCAATACGTCGCGCTCAAGCAGCCAAAGCTATGGCTCGCACACTACCAATCGCCAGCACTCCGACTCGCACTCGTCGGGCTCAATGCACTCAACCACGCGCACCTATAATGCAGGTGCCGCCTATCAGGCCCAGGTGGTGGCAAGTGAGAGAATAGCGGCCTACAATCACGCTCTCGACGAGAAGCGCGAGGAGCGTCAGTCGGGCTATCTGCGCCACAGCACCATCTATCCGGGCGAGAGTGTGGCAGGATACGTGAATGTGGAGCGCAAGAAGGGAGCCACGCTCACAGTGCAGCTTCTGCTCGACGACATCATCTACACCTTCCCCTGGGATGTGAGCAAGAAGTGATTTTTTTTGGCAGGATATCGACAAATATAGGATAGCGATAAAAAGGGCGGGTTCCCGAGCAATGGATGCTGAGGAACCCGCATTTTTTATCGCTTTAATATTTCTCCTGACGGAACTTATTTGATTCCGAGCTTGGCCTTAACAAGCGGAGATACGTCGTCGGCACCTGCACCGCTGTAGACTATCACCGGAATCGAGAGGTCGTAGATAAATGTATAGCCGTTCTCGGCACCTACAGCCTGAATTGCTTTCTGAATCTTCTCGGTGATAGGCGCGAGAAGTGTGTCCTGCTGCTTCTGGATGTCCTGAGCGGCCATCTGCTGGAAATTCTGAATCTTCTGGTTATTCTCAGAGAGCTCACGCATGCGCACGTCCTTTATTGATTGAGGAGTGTTCTCGTCGAGAGCCTGAAATTCCTTGTACTTCTTCTCAAATTCCTCTTGAAGTTTCTTGTACTCGGCCTCATACTTCTCCGAAACGGCTTTCAAAGTTGTCTCGGCAGTAGCCTTGTCGGGCATAAGGTTGAAAATCTCTTGCGAATTAACGGTACCAAACTTCAATGTCTGTGCAGCGAGGCACATTGGCAGAGCCACAAATGCAGCCAAAAATAGTTTTTTAATCATTGTTTTATGTTATTAAATTTTTAATTTCGAGATTTATTCTGCAAAATTAGTATTTTATTTTGAATATCCTAATTTTGCGAGCACTTCATTGCTAATATCTATCTTTGGAGAGGCAAAAATTATGCTTTGCGACGATGCCCGGTCGAAAATGACCTGATAGCCACGCTCCTCGCTCACCTTCTTCACGGCATTGTAGATATCGTCTTGAATAGGCTTTATCAGCGACTCTCGCTTCTTGAACAGCTCGCCTTGCGGACCAAAGTATTTATATCGCAATTCGGTGACCGACTTCTCCTTTGCCATGATTTCCTCCTCCTTTTTCTTTTTTTGGTCGTCGGTGAGGAACACCATGTCGTTCTGGAAATTCTTATATAGCGCCTGAGCCTCCTTGGCAAGGTCATCGACTTCCTTCTGCCATCGGAGCGACACTTGGTTCAATTGCTCGTTTGCCATCTCATAGGCCGGGATATTCTTCAGCACATATTCCATGTCGACTAAAGCGAATTTCTGCGCGACAGCGCCGAAAGAACATGCGATAACCGCTACAGCAGCAATAAAAACTTTTCTCATGACTTTACATTTTTAGCATTTATATCTTTTTGACGGCGGAGTCGCCAAATGGTTTACTCCGCCGTGAGATTTTAATTTTATTAAACATTCGAGGCACGGGTCTATGCCGGTGCACTGAAGTGGATTAGA
Source organism: Muribaculaceae bacterium (assembly GCA_051878575.1). Classification (GTDB taxonomy): domain Bacteria; phylum Bacteroidota; class Bacteroidia; order Bacteroidales; family Muribaculaceae; genus CALZFJ01. Next base: position 26,917 of record JBJEKJ010000066.1, read on the forward strand.
ATTCCTGTCCGAGCACGAAGTGGAAGTGGCTTCCTCCCTTTGTGCCATACACCTTGTCGAAACCGTAGGCCCAGTCGATACCCATCATACCGATCATCGGCAGATAGATGCGCACTCCTGCTCCTGCCGAGCGCTTGATGTGGAATGGCGCGAACTCGCTCACCGAAGTCCATGCGTTACCACCCTCGAGGAATGCAAGTCCGTAGATTGTGGTTGTGGGCTGGAGCATGAACGGGAAGTGGAGCTCGAAGCAGAATCGAGTGTAGGCGTATCCCTCCTTACCGTAGGGGGTGAACACACCATTGTCGTAGCCTCGCAGGGCTATGGTCTCGGTAGCGTAGGTGTAGCTTCCCGACATTCCGTCGCCACCTACATAGAACGTCTCAAAAGGCGACTTCAGGTGCTTGTTGTAGCTTCCGAGCAAGCCGATGTCGGCGCGTGTCATCATCACGAGCGTCCACTGGTCGTCGGGGTTGGTGAGCGGAGTGTAGGTCTTGGCCCTGAACTTGAGTTTCCAATACTCAATCCACTTATATAGCTGCTTCTTCGACTCGGTGGTCCCGGCCTCGGCAAGAGCTCCCCAGTCCTTCTTTCCGAAAAGCGATGCCGGAGGCGTCATTTGCAGGCTTAGAGAGAATGTGCTGCCTCGGCGTGTGTAGAGAGGGTTGTCGATACTGTTGCGGGCAAGAGTAAGCCCGAGAGTCAGTGCGTTCGACACGCCATTGTTCATATAGTAGAGGTATTCCCAGTTTTTCAGATAATACCACTGGTAGCCCAACTCGGCTGTGAATGTGAAGTAGTCGTCGGGCCAGCTTAGGCGCTTTCCGAATCCCACGGTGATTCCCGCCATTTGCAGGAACTTGTTGGGGTCGTAGGCGTTCTCGTAGTAGTTGTTATAGTTGTTGTAATAGTTATTGCCGAGCCCGTAGTAATTGCTATAGTAATATCCGCTGTTGAGGTAGTTGTTGTTGTAGTATGAGGAGTTGATACCCGTCTGGCGCGAATAGAATGCCGATACCGAGAGCGAGTTGGGTCGCTTGCCGCCAAACCACGGGTCAAGGAACGACACGCTGTAGGCTTGATAATACTTGGCATTGGTCTGTGCCGAGATGGTGAACGTCTGTCCCTCGCCTTGCGGAATGATGCCTTTGTAGGACGATGGGCGGAACAGGTTCTTGATGGAGAAGTTGGTGAACTTAAGACTCAGTTTTCCAATAATACCCGTCTGTCCCCATCCGGCCGAGAACTCAATCTGGTCGTTGGCTTTCGACTCGAGATTGAAGAGGATGTCGACAGTACCGTTCTCCTCGTTGGGCTCAGGACGTATATCCATTTTCTCGGGGTCGAAGTGTCCGGTCTGCGCTATCTCACGCGCTGAGCGCATGAGGGCCTCTTTGGAGAACAGCTCACCCGGACGCACGCGCAGCTCGCGGCGCACCACTTTCTCGTAGAGGCGATCGTTGCCGTTGATGACCACCTTGTTGATTCTTGCCTGCGGGCCCTCGATGATGTGCATCTCAAGGTCGATTGAGTCGCCCTTGATGTTGGTCTCGATAGGCACGAGGTTGAAGAACAGGTAGCCGTTGTTCATATATAGGTTTGCCACTGCGTCGTCGTCCTCGGTAGTGCGCTTGTTAAGCAGTTTCTGATTATAGACGTCGCCGGGCTTGATGCCGAGGATGTTGTCGAGAATGGCCGAAGGATAGATGGTGTTTCCCACCCAGTCGATGCCAGATATATAATATTTTATGCCCTCTTCCACTTTCAGGAATATGTCCACCTTCTTGTTGTTGTAGTTGACCACGCTGTCCGACACGATGCGGGCATCGCGGTAGCCCAGCTCATTGTATTTGTCGATGATCAGCTGCTTGTCGGCCGCATAGTCGTCGGTGACGAATTTCTTTTGGCTGAATAGCTTTATCAGGCTACCGCTCTCGTTGGTCTTTTTCATCACGCGTTTCAGCTTGCGGTCGCTGAGCACCTCATTTCCATCGATGTAGATTTTGTGCACCTTCACCTTGTCGTGCTTGTCGACAACGATGTCGACTATCACCTCATTCTTGTTGCTGAGGTCCTCTTTCTGGTCCACACGCACGGTGGCATTCTTGAATCCCTTGCCGTCGTAGTATTTCTCAATAATCTGGCGTGCGCGGTCGGCGATGTTGGGCGTAATCTGGTTGCCTTTCGTCAATCCGAGACGCATCTGTATGTCCTCGCGCTCGCCCTTTTTCATGCCTATGTAGTTTATTTGCGAGATTCGGGGCTGCTGTCGCAACTCTATTTCGAGCCATGCCTTGTCGCCATAGGTCTTTTCCACTTTTATTTTCACCGACGAGAACAGCTGTTGTCGCCAAAAGCGCTTGGCGGCATTCTTGATTTCGTCGCCGGGTATCTCTATTTTCTGTCCTACCGAAAGTCCCGAGTAGCCTATGATTATGTAGTCCTCGTAGTTGTCGACGCCGGTCACCTTTATTCCGGCAATTTCATACTTCTGAGGCATTCCCGAGAAAATCACTTTCGGGTTGTAAATAGTGTCGTTGGTAGCCTGGGCTGCCGCCGTTACGGCAGAGCCGGCCGCAAAAAGCGCAACTATTATTGACAGGAGCTTCAATCTCATCTTCTTATATGTTCTTTAGTATATTTTTTAGTCGTATCGTTTTATAGTTCTCACACGTGCTCGCTCTCCACCTGCTCGCTAGTCTTACCAAAGCGCCGCTCGCGGCTCTGATAGTCGATAATCGCGCGGCAGAAATCGTCTTTTGTGAAGTCGGGCCAATATATGTCGGTAAAGTACAACTCCGAGTATGCGATCTGCCACAGCAGGAAGTTGCTAATGCGCAAGTCGCCCGCGGTACGTATAAGCAGGTCGGGATCGGGGATGTCGCGCGTCGTCAGGCTGTTGCTGAACAGCGAGTCGTCGATGTCGTCAATGCCTATTTCGCCATTTTTCACCCTTGTGGCAATTTTTTTCACGGCATCGAGAATCTCCCACTTCGAGGAGTAGCTCAAAGCCAGGTTTAGCACGAGGCCGCGGCAGTGGGATGTGTCGTCCATACACTTCTGGAGGCGTGTGCGGGCAAATTCGGGCATACGGTCGATGTCGCCGATCATGGTCAGTCGCACATTGTTCTTTATCAGGTCTGGGGTCTCTCGCTCAATAGCCACTACAATAAGGTTCATGAGAGCGTCGACTTCATCTTTTGGACGATTCCAGTTCTCGGTGGAGAAAGTGTAGAGCGTAAGGTAGCCTACACCTACTTCCGATGCGATTTCCGTGATTTTACGCACAGTGTTTACGCCTTCGACGTGCCCCTGAGAGCGCTCCAGATTGCGCATTTTGGCCCATCGTCCGTTTCCGTCCATGATCACCGCCACATGGCGGGGCAGGCGCGACTTGTCTATTTGTTCAATCAGTGATGACATATCTATCGCTGCTACTTTAGTTAATCAACATAATGACATACCCGACAGCGCTTGCTGAACTCGTAGGTAATGCTCACCATTATAATCGAATACCAGTCGGTATTCTTTGCAAATGAGCTTTTAATGCCGTTCAGGTCAGTAAGCCCGTCGATTTTGTCACCAAAACACTTGCGCATAGTGAACTCAGCCCCTATGTTCAAGCGTTCCTTTAATTTATATTTCACTCCCACGCCCATCGGCAGATTCATCGCCACTGCGGTCGTTCCGCTGCATGATGCCATCGTGGCGCCCAATCCTAAAGTGAGATAGGGAGTCAGTCGTTTCAGGTTCTTGTATTTCGACCCGATGCCGAAATTGAAGAAGTTGAATTCCACCTGCCCGCCTATGTCGTACAGCGTCGACTTGAAGCTGTAGGGCTCGCCGCTTGCGAACACGAGGTTCTCCTTCTGTGAGTCGCCGCTGATGGTGGCCAATAGCAAGTTGGCCTTGAATGCCCAACGGTAGTCCTTGATGTATCGGAACACCGCACCGCCTGCCACTCCGGGCTTGCGCATGAAGTTGCCTTTGTTGACATCGCCAAGATATCCACTGGTGCCTATGGCCCCGCCTATCTCAAAGCGATAGTCCTGGGCTGCGGCTCCTAGAGCCGCAACAGCCACCATAGTCAATATGACGAATGTACGCTTCACGTTTTCGTTAGGTAGTTATTGTAGAATTAATATAATGGCTTAAATGTAAGGCGATTGATTACGCCACGCCAAATATTGTTGGTCAGCTCGTCACGCGAGTTGATGCCTCCGAACACATATATGTAGGGACATTCCCACTCGGTGATTGGCGTAGTGGCGCGTGATGCCGCTCCCGGCTCTACGTAGGTGCACCACACCGGCAGCCTCACCGGTGGCATATAGCTCCACCCGTCGGTTGAGCGGGAGTCTGCCGTCAGTGTCGACGTGAATACGAGCGCGTCGGCATAGCTCACTTTCTCTATATATTCGGGGAATTGGAGCAGAGAGTCGCCGCGATTCCAATTCACTCCATTGTCGCGAGAGATATACAGTGTGTTGTCGGTGGTTCCGTCGGCAAGGCGTCCGCCGAAAGCTATCCATGTGGGATATTCCGATACTTTCCAGCTTGCCGAAACGTCGAATGTGGAGTATGGCACAAGTGCCATGCCCGAATGAGGCACTATGCCACGGTTGCTGAGTCTGCCCCATCGCACTCCGTCGAATCCCCAGGTGTGTCCCACTGTGTTGCCCTCGGCATCGATACCGCCAATCAACAGCCCCACAGGAGCGACACTCCACTCCGAGGGGATGATGTGCATGTCGGATGTCCCCTTTACCGGAAATCCTTCCTCCACGGCGGCTGGGCTGAAGCCCGGCAGCGAAGGATATGCCTCATGTCGCAGTGAGCCGCCTTCGGAAGCCACACCGAGCACGGTGTTGAGATATGCTCCGCTTATCGACTGCCACGTCACTCCACACGACTGCCACGATGTGAAATCAGAGGTCATATATAATGTGCCGTTGTCGGCGTCGAGCACATACACCGCATCGTCGGTAGCGGTAAGTGAGCGCACGTCGGGATTGAACGGAATCTGTAATTCGGTCTTGGTCCACACGTTGTCGGCCGGGTTGCCGATTGTGGCGAGCACATATCGGTTGCGGTCGACCATAAGGCAATAGGCGCTGCCGCGGTATTTCACCGTGCGCTGCTCGGTCACCTCGCCTGAGAGGCTTGGCAAGTCGCGGCGTGCCAGCTTGTTCCACGCCATCGAGTCGGGCTTCATCTTGTGCACGTTCACTTTCACCTTATAGCTCATCTTTGTCACAAGGTCCTCGGCAGTTACCACAAGCCGCACGTCGCCGGTGAAGTCGACGCTATCGGTCTCGGAATATGCGAATGTGGTGTCGGCTTGCAGCCTTGTGCCGTTCTTGATGTTGAACTCGATGCTCGATGCCGACTTGCTTGAGATGCTCACGAGCATCCGCGACACGTCGGTGCCTAATGGCAGGGAGTCGGCATTATATATCAAGCCCTGATTCAAGTCGATGGTGAAAAAGACGGAATCAAGATTTGCGAGTATATTGGAATTTGCCACTAAGCTGAATGCCGTAATCGAAACGTTGGAAGATGGCACGTAAGGCTCCGTCTCAATGTCGTTGTCGGAATTGCACGACACCGCACCCGTCGTAATGAGGAATGCGGCAATAATGTATATCAGAAATTTCTTATTCATCTATGTCTTATATCTTCTTACAATTAAAGTGCAAATTTAGCAACAAATTTGGTAAAAAAATAGCCAATAATATGATTTTTTACGCTTATTGACACATAAAAGCTATTTTTTAATCACTCATTGCTGCAAATTGGGCAGTCGCAAAATTAATATTAATATCCTAAACTACTAATATGAATAGGATAATCAGTTGCTAATTGACGATATTTCTTGTCATTTAACACTCTGAACGAAATATTTCACGATGTTTTGCCCATGATGTCCGATTCTGATTGGCTCCATACTCAGCACGGGGGCTGCCACACCGAAGCCAAGCACTATAGGGCTCGTCTCCACGCGCGCCTCATCCCATAATTGGGCTTTTATAAATTGGGTAAGCACGTTTGCTCCTCCCTCTACCATAACTGATGTCACGCCGCGGCGGTAGAGATCGGCAAGGCATTGCCTCAAATCGCCATCGTGTATCATTACTCGCTCTACGCTGCCTATAGTGCCTTGCTCCACTTCGTTGTAGACTATCGTCGGATATCCGTCGGTGTATAGTCGGCAGTCGGTAGGCACCGTCAGCATAGCGTCGAGCAGCACCCTTAGTGGCTGTCGGCGTGCGCTCCACTGCCTCACGGTGAGCGAGGGGTTGTCGAGTTTGGCTGTGGCTGCTCCTACTATGATTGCGTCCATGTCGGCTCTTTCGCGGTGCATCCATAGGGATGACATGGCATTGGAGAACGTCACAGGGGGGAGGGATGCGTCGGAACGCACTCGGTCGATGAATCCGTCGGCGCTTTGAGCCCATTTAAGCATAACGTAGGGACGTTGCCCGACGTGGGCCGTCATAAAGCGCCGATTCAGGGCTTTACACTCCCTTTCGAGTACACCCTCGGCCACTTCTATGCCTGCTGCCCGCAGCATGGCGATGCCTCGGCCACTGACTGCCGGAAACGGGTCGGGTGCACCAACTACCACCCGCCTTATTCCCACGTCGACAAGCAACATGGCGCATGGTGGTGTCTTGCCATAGTGTGAGCATGGCTCTAACGTAACATATATGGTGGCACGGCGCAGCAGCGAGCGGTCGGCTACTGCATTCACGGCATTAACTTCGGCATGTGCCTCGCCATAACAGCGGTGGAAGCCCTCGCCGATTATCTTGCCATCGGCAACTATTACCGCTCCAACCATAGGGTTAGGCGAAACATTGCCGCGCCCCAGCGCAGCAAGTTGCAACGCCCTGCGCATATATTTCTCGTCAATATTCATAATGCTATTCTCAATGACTCGTTTTTTGCCCGATGCTACGCCTTGCGGGGGTCGTCGATAAGCCACTCGGTGATGGTGTGCTCGTCGGTGCTGAAGTTGATGCCCACCTTT
>JBJEKJ010000067.1:0-8240 GCA_051878575.1 Muribaculaceae bacterium
CAGAGAAGAAAAATGGTCTTCACGATTTGATGGAGATCATGCTCGAGAGTATGATCTCCATCATGAAGAATCCAAATAGAAATGGATGGGTACAAAGCAATACTCTGCAAAAGCCAAAACGCAGATGGGGATTTATCGATGGAGGAGAAAATAAGAATATTTCTTTATTCTGCCGGCGTAGAATCTCAAGGATTTTGTCTACTTTTGTATTGTCATGTCGTGTATGGTACGGCATATCCCGGTGCGACGGTAGGCTGCCGAGGCCGTCGTGTATGGTACGGCATATCCCGGTGCGACGGCAGGCTGCTGATGCCGTCGTGTATATGCGGCATATCCCGGTGCGACGGCAGGCTTTTTCCGGTATTAAAGGGGTGCGGCGACAAATCGTAGGACGTCGGCGGCCTTTAATAGCAGTGGTAATTCAACTGATATTAATTATGAATATCTTGATATTGACAGGTAGTCCTCGAAAAGGAGGCAACACCGACATTCTTGCCAAATCTTTTGCCGATGGCGCTTCCAAGCATCATCATGTCGACATTGTGCGTGTATGCGACCTCCATATCAATCCTTGCATCGGCTGCAATTCATGCTTTTTGAGTGATAATCACCGATGCTGTCAGCACGACGACATGCACATTGTCTATGAGAAAATGGGAAAGGCCGATATGCTGGTCATAGCCTCGCCGGTGTATTTCTATGGCATCAGCGCACAGCTGAAAGCCGTGATCGACAGGTTCCATAATCCAATCAGAGACACATTCAATATCAAGAAGATGGCGCTTTTGCTTGTGGGGGCAGCATCACTGCCCGATCTTTTCGACGCGATTATTGCCGAATATGGCCTTTGCCTGAGGTTCTTCGATATTGAGGATGCGGGACGTGTGCTCGCAAGAGGCGTCAATGAGAAAGGCGACATCAACAAGACTTCGGCTTTGGAAGAAGCGTTCCGATTGGGAAGCTCCGTCAATGATATGACCCGTGACGAACGAATAGCCTATGTGGATGAGCAATGGAAGTGCCTGAATCACTGCCCCAGCTGCGGGAAGTGCCATATACTGAAGGGGCGCGATCCCGAAACGCTGTATGCCGACTTCATCGACGGCAAGAGGTCATACATGGACATAACATTGGAGATAAGGAAGTAGAAGGCATGGAAGCCACAAAGCCGTTCACACTCCGCAAAGAGATGAATAAATAGAATGTGTAACTCATATCAATAGGCAAAAAAATATTTTTTATGCATGATTTCGCAGCAATAGATTTCGAGACAGCCAACAATGAGCGCAGCTCGGTATGCTCTGTCGGTGTGGTGATAGTGCGTGGAGGAGAGATAGTGGACCGATTCTACTCCCTAATAAAGCCTGAGCCGGAATACTACAGCTTCCGATGCAGTCAGGTCCACGGCCTTTGCGCTGCCGACACCGAGAATGCCCCTATTTTCCCCAATGTGTGGGCGCAAATTGAGCCGTTGATCGAGGGCTTGCCATTGGTAGCGCACAACAAGGCATTCGACGAGAGCTGCCTTAAAGCCGCATTCCGCGTCTATCAGATGGACTACCCCGACTATGAGTTTCACTGCACTTGCATAGCATCGCGCAGGCGTTGGCCGGGATTCCGCAACAACCTCGACGCGGCTGCCGCCCGATGCGGATATCGCTTGGAGAATCATCATCATGCCTTGGCCGACGCCGAAGCCTGCGCTGCCATAGCATTGTCAATTCTATAATTTATCATGAGTATGTTTCTAACCAAGCACGACTTTGAGCTCATCAGCAAGTATGGAGGGAAATACGCCTCAGAATATCCTGAGGCGCACCAACTCCTGAGAACGGTATATGACAAACTCGGCGAGATAGCCGAGGGGACGAGACAATTCGGTTACGAGCCAAGCATCAGGCGAAATCCCCAAAACCAAGGGCAAAAGTATGAGGAATACCACTGGGCCCAATTATGCCCACCCTACTCAAAAGACTCCAAGGGCAAGATTTTCTTCGTAATAGATTTCACTGTGCAGGGCTTTGGCATTCACATCGATTGCAATCAAAGAAATGGGCTTCATATCAATGACGCGACGGCTGAATTACAAGCATGGGAGAGCATTTCCATCGACGACGTCTGCAAAATGGAAAAGCAGGAAATAATCAGCACGGTGATTGACTACTGTGAACGGCATAAGAATGAGTTCCTTCATTTCGGCAAATACTACAACATTAAATCATGCATCAAACTTTTGGATATGGAACAATACAAGCAACTTCTCGTCAGCAATCAAAATCTCATTCTGACCGGCGCCCCGGGCACAGGCAAAACATATCTTGCAAAGGAGATTGCCAAGTCGTTTGGAGCGGAGGGCGAAAGATTTGGCTTTGTGCAATTTCATCCCTCATTCGACTATTCCGATTTTATCGAAGGGCTAAGGCCCGTGAAGTCGGCCACATCAAGTGAGATAGGATTTGAGCGCCGCGACGGCATATTCATGGCATTTTGCCGCAAGGCATTAAAGGCATATCAGGCAGCTGCGAGAAAAGAAGACGCCCCCAAGTATGTGTTTGTCATCGATGAGATCAACCGCGGAGAGATGTCGAGGATATTTGGTGAATTGTTCTTTTCCATCGACCCGGGATATAGAGGGATTTCAGGCCGCATCTCCACTCAGTATTCAAATCTTTGGACTGAGAAAGATATCTATGATGCCACACTCCCGGGCGATGACATGTACAAATTCTATATCCCCGCTAATGTGCTCATCATTGGAACCATGAACGATATCGACCGAAGCGTGGAAAGCATGGACTTTGCCATGCGGCGGCGCTTTGCGTTTAAGGAAGTGACCGCCGACAGCAGGACGGAAATGATAAATGAGGCCGGTGCGCTAAAACCATATTACGAAGCTATTTGCGAAAGAATGCACAATCTCAATCTTTGCATACTGACGATACAAGGGTTAAGCTCGGCATATCAGATAGGCGCATCCTATTATCTGAAGCTCAAAAACTACTTGGACGACAAGCAGCTTAGCGACAACTCCTGGAAGAATCTTTGGGAGAACCACATTCACGGACTGCTGTTTGAGTATCTTAGAGGAATGCCCGACTCAGACAAGCTGCTTCAAAAGCTAAAAAGAGCTTACAATCTCACCGAAAAGTATGAGGAGAAAAATGGCGTTGTAGTGAGGATAAACACTGAAGGGAATGACTAAGATTATTCATCTCACAGATAATCTACAGAATCCCCGGCATGTAGAGGGAAGTGAAACGGTGGCCGACATTCTCAGAATAGCAAATATAGGGCAGTTGAAGAACAGGCCAGACTTATTGGTATTCCCTCATTCGTTCTCGGAGTCGGACGGAAACATTCACGACCTAACCATCGTAAATGCGAGAAACGCGCGGCTATCCGATTCGGACCGATATTCCTCGGTCGATATTACCACAGGCAACCTAATGGGATTTGTGGGTGTCAACAGCACCTCGCTGAGCATTCATTCCCGATTCACCCGCAATGGCAAGGGAAGCAACGGCAAAGATTGCCATCAGGATTATTTTCTGTATTATATGCTTCACAAGGTGCTGTCGGTCAATATACTTAGCCTTGATCACGCAAGCAACCGCGACGACAAGATGCTCGATTTCCTATTGTTCCTTTTCCCATCCATGCTCAAAAGAGCAATGTCGCAGGGATTATATAAAGAATATACCACTCAGCAACACGACGATGCCCGAGTGCGGGGCGTGGTCGATGTCAACAGGGTTATCCGGAACGACATCCCCTTTCAAGGCCGCATAAGCTACAGCACCCGTCAGCACGGCTATGACAATTCGGTCACGCAGTTGATAAGGCACACAATAGAATATATCAGGCAGCATCCCTTAGGAGCGTCGATTCTTGCGAATGACCGGGAGACGAGAGAATGTGTAAGCCAAATCATCGGCTCCACACCATCATATAACAGGCGTGACCGGGAAAAGACACTCATGCTGAACCTGAGGCCCAAAGTACACCCATATTTCCTTAAATACAAGGAATTGCAACAACTTTGCGTTCACATTCTTCGCCATGAGTCGCTAAAATACGGCCAAGAGGAGAACAAGGTGCATGGCATATTGTTCGATGGCGCCTGGCTATGGGAAGAGTATCTTTACACAATACTTAAAGAGCTAAACTTCAAGCATCCTATGAACAAGAAGTCGAAAGGTGGCCTGCGAATGTTTGAGAAGACCTCAGACGAGGACTACTTCGACAATAATAGCCGGAGAATGTATCCCGATTTTTATAGAGACGGTTATATAATCGACGCAAAATATAAGCGTCTCTCAGGAAATGTGGGCCGGGAGGACTTATATCAAGTTATTTCCTATATGTATTGCATGGATGCCCCGTTGGGAGGATACGTCTATCCCGACGACGGGCATAACTCGCTAAAAAGGTATAAGCTATCAGGGAAAGGCTCGCAATATCCGGGCAACGAAGGTGGCATTATCAGCGTAATCCCCTTCAAGGTGCCCGGGCATGCAGCCGACTGGACCACTTTCGTCGCCGCAATCAATGATTCGGAAAAGAATCTGGCACAAAGCATTCAACCCATAAAAGCCTTGTGAGAATTAAAAATAATTATGGATTGTTGCTGATTATAGCGGAAATTTTATTAACTTGCCCCCGACAATTAGAAAAAACGTGGAAATTTCAATTATTTGACTATTATGAGGTATTTTAAGTCGGTTAATGATATTGGCAACCTTAAGGATGCCGTGAAAGAGGCCCTCGACGTGAAGTCGCGTCGTTTCGACTTCAAGCATCTTGGCGAGAACAAAACACTGCTGATGATTTTCTTCAACTCGTCGCTGCGCACCAGGCTGAGCACGCAGAAGGCCGCGATGAACCTTGGAATGAACGTGATAGTGCTCGATGTGAATCAGGGAGCATGGAAACTGGAGACGGAGCGCGGCGTGGTGATGGACGGCGACAAGCCCGAGCACCTCTTGGAGGCAATCCCGGTGATGGGATGCTACTGCGACGTGATAGGCGTGCGCTCGTTCGCCCGATTTGAGAACAAGCGCGACGACTATGAGGAGAAAATCCTCAACCAGTTCATCCGCTATTCGGGACGCCCCGTATTTGCCATGGAGACGGCTACCGTGCATCCTTTGCAGAGCTTCGCCGACCTAATCACAATAGAGGAGCACAAGACCGTGGAGCGTCCAAAAGTGGTGCTCACATGGGCACCGCATCCCAAGGCGCTGCCTCAGGCCGTGCCCAACTCGTTTGCCGAGTGGATGAACGCCGCCGGCTACGACTTCGTCATCACGCATCCGCACGGCTATGAGCTCGACCCGCAGTTCGTGGGAAACGCACGCGTGGAATATGACCAGAACAAGGCTCTTGCCGGCGCCGATTTCGTATATGCGAAGAACTGGTCGGCTTTTGCCGACCCGAATTACGGCAAAGTGCTATGCACCGACCGAAGCTGGACCGTGACAACCGAGAAAATGGCACTTACCAACAATGCCTTCTTCATGCACTGCCTGCCCGTGCGACGCAACATGATTGTGAGCGACGATGTGATAGAGAGCGAGCGATCTTTGGTAATTCCCGAGGCCGCCAACCGCGAGATCTCGGCACAAGTAGTATTGAAACGTATTCTTGAGGGACTCGACAGGCTATGAGACGCTTTTTTACAATAATATGGGCTATGGTGGCGATAACTACGGCGGCCGCGGCTGCCGACAACGCCGATGCCCTGCGCTGGAGCGAGCGCACACTGCAATGGAGCGACTTCATCGGCTCGTCGGTGCTCGACGGGACTACCTCGTATATGAAAGCTGTGCTCGACATGGAGGCTTACCAAAAACAGGTGTCGGGCAACACAACCATAAACCTCGGTGCGGTGGCAAAGATGATTCGCTCGGAATCCTGCGCCCCCGACTCGATAGGCCGGACCCGACAGAGGCTGCGCTACCATCAGTTGCAGTTCGACCTGCTTGAGGTGATGCGCCGCCGCCTGCAAACCGACCTTAACAGCGGAATGACAGGTATCGATGCCGACAACCGCCTGAAATACTACCGCAACCTCTATGCCGAGCAGCTTATGGCAGTCGACGAGGAGACCGACAACGGCCGAAACGACAACAAGCTCCAGGAGTGGGAATATTTCACCCGGAAGAACCTTGAGGAGATGGGCCTGCCACCGGTGCCAACGGTTGAGCCAAGCAATGTGAGCTATGGCCTGTTCATAGGCATAGGCGGACTATTTCCCACCGACGGCGTGAAAGACTATTTCGACGGATGCTTCACTTTCACCGCCGGATTGACAGGTGGATACAAGCGGATGAAGCTAAAGGCTCTCATAGAATATGGACAACCGAGAATGAGCAACCCCAACGTGTATGGGCTCACAGATGCCGCAGGCCGATACGCGCAGATGTCGGTCAACGAGTATGCCTCGTTTCTCGGCGTATCGCTTTCGGCAGGCTACAGCATTGTCGACTCCAAGAGGTTTGCCATGACGCCGCATTTCGGAATGTACTGGAGCAGCTACGGATGGAACACCGCCGACTATGAGTGGATACCATCCGACGACGACCCTTCAATATATATCCCGAAGGGAACCGGCGTCACCGCAAAACAGAATCTTAGAGACTTCAACTGGATGGCGGGAATCGACTTCGACATCAAGGTTCACCACTATGTGTCGAATCTTCCTTTCCTATTCGGAAAGCGCGAACAACTCACTTCGATGGTGAGAATCACTCCCTACATCGCACGCGGAGCATACTCCACGACCGCTCCACATATGCAAGGCTACCAAGTAGGCTTCACTGTGTCGTATGTTGGCATTGCCCGTGCATTGTCGCTTAAGTAGGCCCATCGACGGCTATACCGGAGTCGATAATATTGCATCGCAAACGGAGTGTGTTTTTATGCTTAAATCGACAGCCGAATGCCGGCAAACGACTATGTTAAATTGTAAATTATTGTATTTCACTAAATTAAATGCAATTATTTTGGAAATACGCCAAATTTTTGCAAACTATAATCTATTGATATTCAATTTGTTATATAACGATTCATAATCAATTTACATTAATTATGAATCGTTTAGATAAATAAAGTTTTTTATTACAAGAAATGTGCATACCTTTGTATCGCAAAAATATCAATAGAATTTAGAAATCAAACAACAACAAACAACAAAAATATATACTTGAATTTTGGTTATGAGGGGGGTGTGCTTTTGTGAAAAAGCGCACTTTTCGTTTTTTATAAACACCCAATTTTAAAACGCCCACTTTTATAAGCACCCACCACCTCCACACCCGCTATCAGGGGCAGGAAGTGATGGGAAATAGGAATGTCGGGGCCGGCACAGTCACACCAACTCGGCGCCGCGAAGAAATACGCGGCTCACAATTGGCGAAGTGTAGGCGTAGGGAATGAAGCTCACCGACGGAATTGGCTCGGTGATGAAAAAATTCGCCACCTTGCCAATAGCTATGGAACCATAGTCGACGCTGAGTCCCATCGCATAGGCTGAATTGATAGTGGCGGCATTTATAGCCTCCTCGGGCAGAAGGCGCATCTTTATGCAGGCCAGCGACACCACAAATTTCATATCACCCGATGGCGTGGAGCCCGGATTATAGTCGCTCGCCACAGCCACTCCAAGGCCGGCATCAATCATCGCACGCGCCGGTGCAAACGGCATATTCAGGAAGAACGATGTGCCAGGAAGTGCCGTCGGCATCGTGGCGCTGCCACGCAGAGTGTCGATCTGCGCATCGGTCATCCGCTCCAAGTGGTCGACCGAAAGCGCATCGTGTGCCACCCCAACCTCCACACCGCCCGAAGTGGCAAGCTCGTCGGCGTGAATCTTCGGGCGCATGCCCCATTTTGCTCCGGCCTCCAATATCCGCGCCGTCTCCTCCACGGTGAAAAAGCCCTTGTCGCAGAATACGTCGATATACTCTGCCAACCGTTGCCTCCCCACCTCGGGAATCATCTCGTTCACAATCAAGTCTACATATTGCGGCTGCGTGTATTGTCGCCCCACGGCATGCGCGCCGAGGAAAGTGGCTACGACCCGCACCGGCAGCGTATCCCTCATGCGTCGAATCACCCTCAGCATCTTCAGCTCGTCGGCAGTATTAAGCCCATATCCGCTCTTAATCTCTATGCAGCCCGTGCCCTTGAGCATCATCTCTCGCGCACGAGCCACTGCCTGCTCATAGAGCCGGTCCTCC
>JBJEKJ010000068.1:0-1911 GCA_051878575.1 Muribaculaceae bacterium
TGTAGTCCTTGAGCTCGTAGGCCGACTCGACGCACTGGAAGAAGCAGCAGTCGCCCACGACAAAGAGGAACTTGCTTGGCAACTGCGAAAAAACTTTGGCTAAGGTGGGGATGTTTATCCACTTGCCGCGGTCGGATGTAGTGTTGTTGCCGTTGTCGATGCCATAGGCGCGAGTGGCTGCCTTGGTGGTGGCTATCGTGTCGGAGGTGATGAGCCATCCCGAGGCATGACCCCAAAGGTCGATGCCATACGACTTGGAGGACCAGCGATGCATGATATAGGTGAGCACCTCGCGCATGCGGTCGGGGTCGGAGGCATAGAAATCCTCTTCGTACTCCTTGTCCTTGATCACCTCGCCGTTTTTCAATTCGGCGATATACGGCTTCTCGGTCTTCGAGGCATTGTCGTAGAAGACAACGAGATGATTGTTGTCGCCAATGTCAGTAGAGGCCTCGGCCATCTCGCTGAGGTCGCCGGGGGCAAAGGAGCTGAGCGAGTTCTCACCCGAGATATAGATTATCACCGTGCGGTTGGCTACGGGAACAGACACCGGATTGTCGTCATCCGAGCACGAAAAGAGCACAAAAGCGCAAAATGCGGTTAATAAATATTTCATATTCTTATTTTTTGGGGCAAAGTTACTGATTTTTATTTAATTATTTGTATCTTTGCACCTAAATTTTGAAAAATTAATATGAAAAAGATACTTATTGCATTATTTACAGCGATTTCAATGGGTGCGCAGGCGCAAAATCCATACGAGCAATGCGAGGACACTTGTCAGCATGTGCATGGCATCGACCTCAGTCATTATCAGGGCGAAGTGTTCTGGGAAACAGTGGGCGAAAACACCAAAATGGCATACGTTTATCTCAAGGCGACAGAGGGCGGCGACCGCATCGACGAGATGTATGAGCGCAACATCAACCTTGCTCATCGCTACGGACTGAAGGTGGGCAGCTATCATTTCTATCGTCCCAAGACCGAGCAGCAGAAGCAGCTCGACAACTTCAAAACGCAATGCCTGCCGGGAGAGCAAGACCTCATTCCGATGATTGACATCGAGACAAAGCAGGGACTGCCAACCGAGGAATTCTGCGACTCGCTGATGAAATTCCTCACGCTCGTGGAGGAAGCCTACAAGCAGAAACCACTGCTATATACGGGTACGAATTTCTACAACAAATACCTGCAGGGCAAGGTGAACGACTATCAGCTGATGATAGCCCAATACACTGAGCGCGAACCAGTGTTGGCCGACGATCGCGACTTCACCCTGTGGCAATACACGGGCAAGGGGCGCATAGTGGGCGTGTCGGGATATATCGACAAGAGCCGATTCATGGGGCAGCACGGATTGAAAGAGATAAGATTTAGACATAAATAATTTTTTTTATAAAATAAGAAAGAAAAATGGCATTGATTAATTGTCCTGAGTGCGGCCGGCAAGTGAGCGACAAGGCCGCTGTGTGTCCGCATTGCGGAGTGACTATCGCGGCAAAACCACGCAAGAGCAACCGCGCGCCGATAATCATTACGGCGGCAGTGATAGCCCTGGCGATAGTGGCTGTGGGATTCTATTATTATAATAATGTGGAAAGCGACAACGAGATGGAGGCTTATGAGAACGCAATGGCGTGCAACGAGCCTGCCATCATGGAGAACTATCTCGACATGTATGCCGATGCACCACAGGCTCATCGCGACTCGGTGATGGCACATCTCGCCATACTGCGCAAGGGCGAGACCGACTGGAGCGATGCCCTCGTGAATAACTCGCGCATGGCATTCGAGAACTATCTCAGAACATATCCCAACAGCATCCACAATACTGAGGCTCTACTGAAGATCGACTCCATCGACTGGACCGTGGCAGTGAAGGCCGACAATGCCGACGCATATCAGAAATAT
>JBJEKJ010000069.1:0-8187 GCA_051878575.1 Muribaculaceae bacterium
AGGCAAATTATGAATGGTATATTAACCGCTCGGAGGAAGAGAAGAAGGCAGACGAGGCAATTCTTGAAAAGAAGTTTGCCGAGTTGTATAGTATATTGTCAAAAGCCCATTTAGGAAAAAGATGAGTTTTTTGAATGTGCACTGCTCGCTGTTTTCCGTCAATGAGCCAAATGAACTTGAAGGCTTCAATTGTGGAGATCTTGACATAGATGAGTTCTTCGCCAATGATTGCTTTGGTTTTACAAAGCAGTTGTTGGGCAAGACCTATTGCTATAAGTTAAATGAAGATCCTGAGACAGTAGTATGCGCTTTTACCCTTGCCAATGCAGGAGTGAGGGTAAGCGATTTGCCTAATGCACGCAGAAAGAAAATTGAGGCCGACATACCACACACCAAAGCCTTGAAGGACTATCCTGCTGTATTAGTGGCAAGACTTGGGGTTTCTTCCGAATTCCGTTCAAAGCATATAGGCAGTGATGTTCTTGATTTCATTAAGCTCTGGTTCATCGAACCTCTAAACAAGACTGGATGCAGATTTGTGATTGTTGATGCATATAACACCCCATCAACGATGGCGTTCTATGAGCAAAATGGTTTTAAAGTTGTGTTCAGTGCGGAACAACAGGAGAAAGATTACCGTCATATCACATTAGAAACTTCATTGAGCACTCGCTTGATGTACTATGACTTGATGAAGACCGTTAAAGAGTATAGGTAGGAGCACGTATTCATTCCTGCAACCTTGTAACGGGGACATTGATAGAATACAAGGTTGAACTTAAATCAATTTAATACCAAGCATACAATTAGTGGGGGGAAGCAAAAATGTAGAAGGAAAAATGTGGGTTGTGGGCAAGTAGATATTGGCGTGGCTTTGGTAGTTATGGAAAAAAGTGCTACTTTTGTGATGGTTTCGGTGCGCACACTATTATAGTTATGCTTGTGCTGTTGGCGCAAGGCATGACGAGGTCAACCGAAAACGATGTGAAGTGGATTTTTGTACACCCATGGGGAGTCGAACCCCAATCGTTGGAACCGGAATCCAATATTCTATCCATTGAACTATGGGTGCGGTTGCGAAATTCGTTTCGCTCGACAAAAGTAGTAATATATTTGTTGCTACGCAAATTTTTGAAGCATTATGAATGTGAAAATTGAGGAAAGTTGGAAGCGGGAGCTGTCGGCGGAGTGGGAAAAAGAGTATTTCAGGCGGCTTGTGGATTTTGTGAAGACGGAGTATGCCACCACCACGGTGTTTCCTCCGGGCGGTGAGATTTTTGCCGCATTCAATGCCACTCCATTCGACAAGGTGAAGGTGGTGATTCTCGGGCAGGACCCATATCATGATGTGAACCAAGCCAACGGACTGTGCTTCTCGGTGCGCGACGGCGTGCCGTTTCCTCCCTCGCTGCTTAACATCTTCAAGGAGATACATGACGACCTCGGTAAGCCGATTCCCGATAGCGGCGACCTGTCGAGGTGGGCGCGCCAAGGGGTGTTGCTGCTCAACTCCACGCTCACCGTGCGCGCTCATAGCGCCGGCTCTCACCAGAACCGCGGGTGGGAGCAGTTCACCGACGAGGTGATAATGCGCCTTGCGTGCGATCGCGAGCACATAGTGTTTATTCTGTGGGGCTCCTACGCCATCAAGAAGGGTGCGTTTATCAACCGCATGCGGCACCTTGTCCTCACATCGCCGCATCCCTCGCCACTATCGGCCTATCGCGGATTCTTTGGCAACCGCCATTTCTCGCGGGCCAACGAGTATCTGGTGTCACATGGCATAGAGCCTATAGAGTGGTAATGACATCCTACAAATGACCGACATTGCATTATGAGAATGATGATTAACAATATTTTTTGCAGAATTTTGATTCTGACGGCGATGGTGGCCGTGTCTGCTGCCGTAAAAGCCGAGAGGGTGGACACCCGCACGCAGGTTTTCGACTCTAATTTCCGCTCATTGCAGGTGAGACTTGCCGGCAACGATTATTTTCCGCCGATAATCACCCGTGGCAATGATGATCATATAACCATCTCGTTCGACGAGCTGAAGGACGACGTGACCTATATGCGCTACAGCCTCGTGCACTGCAATGCCGACTGGCAGCCATCCGACCTCGTCGACTCGGAGTTTGTCGACGGATTCAACTATGCCGATATCGTTGACTATGAGTTCTCAAGCGGCACATTCTCTCAATTCGTACACTATTCTTTCACATTGCCCAACGACGACATCCGCCCACTCGTATCGGGAAACTATCTTGTGCGCGTGTATCGGGAGAACGAGCCCGAGAACACGCTTTTGCAAGCGCGCTTCTCGGTGTGTGAGAATGAGGTGTCGGTATCGGCAACGGTAACATCGCGGACCGACGTCGACTACAACCGAGAGCATCAGCAGGTGGATTTTGTGGTGAATACGAAGAACTACAAAGTGCGCGACATGTATGGCGACCTGAAGGCTTATGTGTCGCAGAACTCTCGCCCCGACAATGAGGTGATGGTGAGCCATCCCATGATGGCCACTTCCAATACGGCCACTTTCAGCCATAACCGCGCGCTGATTTTCCCGGCCGGAAACGAGTTCCGCCGCATTGAGACGGTGGCAACCAACTATCACACGATGGGCGTGGAGCGTGTGGAGTATTTCCATCCATTCTATCATGCCACGTTGCGCACCGACTATCCACGGGCAAATGAGGCCTATCTCTACGACCGCACGCAATTCGGACGCTATACCATACGTAATGCCGAGGCCGACAACTCCGCAACGTGCGCCGACTATATAGTGACACACTTTGTGCTCGACACCGGCGGACCGGTGGATGGCGGTAAGATTTATATCGACGGAGAGTTTACCAACCATCTTTTCAACTCTACGTCGCTGATGAAATATGACGCGTCGACGGGCTGCTACGTAGCCGATTTGTTCCTGAAGCAGGGAGCCTACAACTATCAGTATCTTTTTGTCCCCGATGGCAGCGCCATAGGCGTCACCTCTCGGATAGAAGGCGACAAGTATCAGACGATCAACGAATATCTTGTGCGCGTCTATAATCGGCGTCCCGGCGAGCGCTATGACCGTCTTATTGGCTACGGAATCGCTTTCTCGGGCAAGTAGCAGGCGCCTGTCAGAGCGTCAGGAGCAAGTAGGCGATGTAGGCGAAGTAGATAGCCACGAGAATCACACCCTCGATACGGTCGAGGATGCGCTTTCCGAACGTGAAGGCAAATACGAAGGTCAGCACCGTGCCGAGAATCATCACTCCGAAGTCGAGCAAATTGATTCCATGGAGAACTATGGGGTGAATGAGGGCCGAGATGCCGAGAATCAGCAGAATGTTGAACACATTTGAGCCGAGCACATTGCCGAGGGCGAGTTGCGGGTTCCCTTTTCGTGCGGCTATTACGCAAGTGATAAGCTCGGGGAGCGACGTGCCCACAGCCACAATCGTGATTGAAATTACTTTCTCCGACATTCCTATCTCACGGGCGATTTCCACCGCCGAGTCGAGAAAAAGATTGCCTCCATAAAGCAGCATGGCAAGCGAGATTGCCGCTGCCGGAATGAGCACCCACAGCGGCTTGCCGATGAAAAAGGACTTGGCATTGGATTCGTCGGCGGGCTTGCCCGTGTCGGCATTCTCCTTTTTTGAGGCGAGCACGGTATATCCTATATAGCATGTGAAAATCAGCAGCAGGAATAGTGCGTCGAGACGTCCCACCTCATTCTCATATATGTGAGGGAAAATATTGTCGCAGCACAGCAGCATAAGCAAGAACGACACGAATATGCCGAAAGGTATGTCGCGGCGCAGGTTGGGACGCGTGATGGCAAAAGGCATGACTATTGCCGTGGTGCCGAGAATCAGCAGCGTGTTGCAGATGTTGGAGCCTATCACGTTGCCAATGGCGAGGTCGCCCTTTCCTTCCAAAGCCGAGGAAATCGACACAAACAGCTCGGGCGCCGAAGTGCCCATTCCCACAATCGTGATTCCGATTATGAAGTCGGAGAGATTGGCGCGCTTTGCTATTGCGACCGACGTGTCGACGAGCTTGTCGGCTCCGAGTAGCAGCATTGCCAGTCCGCCAATCAATAAAAGATAAGTCATAGCCTTTAAGTGTTCAGAAGTTATAAATCATGTTTTTTGTAGCGGGGCATGATGAGCGCCTCCCGCTTTTCCGGTTGCAAATTTACGCCATTCGCATCGCAAATCAGGCTTGTTAACATAATTTATGCTTTTGCTGACATATTAAGAGGCGGGTGGCGTCAACCACTCGCCTCACGTGTCGGGGAATGTGGGCTTATTATGCCCGGCTCTTAATTGGCCGGTTGAGGAGCCTTGCGCTCGCAATTGCGGCGGCCGAATCGCTTAGTGGTGTCGCAGCCTGCCTTTCCGTCGCAGTTCCTGCGTCCTTTTCGCACCTTAGTTGTGTCGCCTTTCATTTCTGGCCTTTCCTGTGATACGGCCTCTTTCGGACATGTGCGAGCCTTTTGGCAAGTCTGAGCCTTTTGGCAGCATGATTGTGCCTTCGGGCATGTTGTTGAAGTCTTGGTGTCGGCAGTTTGAGCCGAAGCAGTCGTTGCGCACATTACCACGAATGCCGCCACGAGAAGTTTTAAAGTTCTCATAATTTTCTTTTTCCCTAATTTAACAAATAAGTCAATAATTCATTTATTCTAAATAGGCAAACATGTTGCCATTAATGCTAATACATTGCCGAGATGATTTTTGTTCGCTCCGAGAGCGTTTTTTTTCCGGGGGTCAGCTTTAGCCACTCCCCACTGATGCCAATCACAAAGCCGTGAGTGAAAATCTGCGTGTTAAGGTTGTGTGTCCAGCTTGTTTCTATCAGGTTGCGGTAGCCGATTCGGAGCACGCTTTTGCCGAAGTGCAAGTCGGCGGTGACAAGGTTCTCCATGTCGAAGCGGTTGCCCCACCACCCCACGTTCACTATGCCCTTGGTGTTGCCGAGATACAGCTCATAGAAGGCTTCGCCATAGTCGAGCGAGAAGAATGCCCCTATGGCGGGCAATGTGGCCTGGTAGCGAAGCGTCACAGGCAGACGCCACAGCCTAAGGCTGTAGGTGGCCATAGCCGATAGGTTGATGCTCCATCGTATTTTCGCCGATACCGGATTGTTGGAGTTGTAGGCATTGTAGATTACGCCGCCTCGCAGTTGCGTGCCGGCGCCGAGCAGAAGGGTGAGCTTTGGTGTCAGCACGTCGCGCCAACGGTGCATCATTCCCCATTTTCCATCAATCATCAGCGAGTGCATGGTGTGGTTGCCCGGTGCGTTCTGCACATTGGCATACTCTATTGCTGCCGCTCCCTGCATAATCCACCGCTCGGGATTGAACCCCATGGCGCGCAATCCCTCGTAGCTCAGCCGGGTGTTGATGCCGTGGTAGCGAATAGGCGTCAGGTAGGTGTCGAGAATCGACGCCGATCCCACCTCGGCGCTGAATGAGGATATCGTGGGGCGCTCTATGCGCACCTCGGCGCTGTCGCACATAGCGTGTGCCGGCTCTTGGGCTGTGGCGCCGCTCCATAAGAGTGTTAGCGCCGCCATTGTGCATAATATTCTATGCTTCGTAGTCATCGTTTTCGTCGTTTTCAGTGTCGAAGAGCGTCTGTTGCCCCGTCAGCTCGTCGAAAATCTCCCGTTGGCTTTTCTCCGGCTCAGCCTCGGTAGCTGCCGTGAGGTCGGCTATGGGCGCCTCAGCATCTTCGGCTTCCTCCTCCACGATGCGCGGCTCAATCTCGGTGATTGTGTCGATATTGAAATTCGACACGCGTTTTCCCTTGGCCCTTAAGCTCTTGACGCCGATAAACTCGTCGGCGTCGATAATCAGATTCTCGCGGAAACCGTCGCCACCGCCGAATTTCACGTCAAATCGCGGATATTTGTTGTCGGTGAGCAGCATGAGGCGTGAATTGGGATTGCCGCCTATGAAACTCTGCTTCTTTGCCGATGGCTCAAACTGGAAACGCTTGATGTAGATGAACTTTTGGTCGGCGTCGTAGAGAATGGCCGTCCACGTCTTGTCCTTGATGAATTTCTCTATGCGCAGTATGTTGTCGTCGTAATGATTCTCGGTGTCGAATGTCGATGTGTAGAAGTCGCCGTTGTCGAGCACCACCAGCACCATGTCGTTGCCGAGGAATTCGCCGAGCGAGAATCCGCGGCGGTCGTAGTTCAGTCGAAGCACGTCGGGGTCGAACCACACTTCGCGTCCGCCGAGCGTCGATGTGCCGTGTTCCTTGAGCGTGATGCGGTGTATCTCATTCTTCGTGACGAGATTGCCTCTCGACTGCTTGCCCTTGATGGCGAGCTGCGACAGGTCGACGTCGAATTGCAGCACTTTCAGGCGGAATTTCGGCTTCAGGGTGATTTTCAGCACCTCGGCCTCACCATTGGGATTGGCGGTGAACCATAGAATCTTTGAGCCGGGTTTTCCCTGTGTGACGTCATACTCCTTGTCGCGGGTGATTCCCGTCACGGCAAATCGCTTCATATACACGATTCCTCCCTTGCCGTCCTGATAGAGCACATTATATATGGTGCGCGAGTCGTTGCGCTTGAACACGTTCAGATACTGGATGTTCTTGCCGACATAAATTTTGTCGGCAACTCTTACCACCTTGTATTTTCCGTCTTTGTAGAATATTATCACGTCGTCGATGTCGGAGCAGTTGCACACAAACTCGTCCTTCTTCAACCCCATTCCGATGAATCCCTCCTCGCGGTTGATATATAGCTTCTCGTTGGCCTCGGCCACCTTCGACGCCACAATGTTGTCGAAATTGCGTATTATGGTGCGGCGCGGATAGTGGGCGCCGTATTTCTCCTTCAATCCCTCATACCAGGCTATTGTGAAGTCGACAAGGTGCGCCAGCTTGTAGTCGATGTCGGAAATTCGCTCGTTGAGGGTTGCGATATAGTTGTCGGCAATCTCGCTGTTGAACCTGATTATTCGCTTCATCTTTATCTCCATGAGGCGCAGGATGTCGTCGCGCGTAATCTCACGATAGAACGATGGCTTGTAGGGTGCCAGTCGCAAGTCGATGTGAGCCACGGCCTCGTCGACGTTGCGGCTTTGCTCATACTCGCGGTCCTTATATATGCGCTCCTCAATGAAAATCTTCTCCAACGATGCGAAAAGCAGCGACTCCATGTCCTCGGCGCGCTTTATCTCAAGCTCACGGCGCAGCATCTCCTTGGTGTGGTCTACGCTGTGGCGGAGCACGTCGCTCACGCTCAGGAAGTGTGGCTTGTGGTCCTTGATGACGCAGCAATTTGGCGAAATGCTCGTCTCACAGTCGGTGAAGGCATAAAGAGCGTCGATCATCTTGTCGCTCGACGTTCCGGCCTGTAGATACACGATAATCTCGGCCTTGCTCGATGTGTTGTCGTCGATTTTGCGAATTTTTATTTTTCCCTTTTCCTGAGCTTTCAGAATCGAGTCGATAAGCGTTCCGGTGTTTTTCCCGTAGGGTAGGTCGTTGATTACGAGTGTTTTGTTGTCGCGCTTTTCGATTTTGGCTCGCACGCGCACCTGTCCGCCGCGTTCGCCGTCGTTGTAGCGGCTCACGTCGATGTATCCTCCTGTGGCCTGGAAGTCGGGATACAGCTTGAACTCCTCGCTTCGCAGATATGCCACCGCCGCGTCGAGCAGCTCGTTGAAGTTATGTGGCAGAATCTTGCACGATAGTCCCACGGCAATACCCTCGGCGCCTTGAGCCAGCAGCAGCGGGAATTTCACCGGCAGCGTCACAGGCTCCTGCTTTCGTCCGTCGTATGACAATGTCCAGTCGGTGATTTTCGGGCTGTAGACCACGTCGAGAGCGAAATCCGACAGCCTCGCCTCGATGTAACGTCCGGCAGCCGCGCGGTCGCCGGTGAGCACGTTGCCCCAGTTGCCCTGCGTCTCCACGAGCATCTCCTTCTGGCCGAGCTGCACGATGGCGTCCTTTATCGACGCGTCGCCATGCGGGTGATACTGCATGGTGTTGCCCACGATGTTGGCCACCTTGTTGAACCGTCCATCGTCGAGTTCCTTCATCGAGTGCAGAATTCGGCGCTGCACGGGCTTCAGGCCATCCTCAATGTGAGGCACCGCGCGCTCTAAAATCACGTAGGAAGCATAGTCGAGAAACCAGTTCTGATACATTCCCGACAGTT
>JBJEKJ010000070.1:0-33335 GCA_051878575.1 Muribaculaceae bacterium
GGCACGGTCGTTATGAAATTGGGCGAGCAGAGGCCTGAGCGTGCTATTGAGCTCCAAGCCACATCGACGTGGCCCTTGTCGATGCGCAGATTCCAGTCGTTGGGCTTTATTTGCGTCAGGGCCTTGTCGTACATCTCGCATAGCATCGCACCCGTGGCAAGCTCTCCGCGTGAGTCAAGCAGCTTGAAAGTCCATCGCTCGGGCAGTCCCGGCACAAGATTGTCGCGGAATGCCACAGTGTGAATCTTTATGTCGGCCGGGCGATATTTTGAGGCGTGACGGAAATGCCGCTGAGTGGTGGTTCCCTTGTAGGTAGTGATGAATGTTAGGTCGACGAACTCGTTCTCGTCGCGCGGAATGTCGAAAGTCAGACGGTACATGCCCGGTTTCTTCCTCAGCCATCCGTCGAAGATGATTTTGCTGCGGCTGGCGGCTATACAGTAAATATGACTGTCGGCATTGGAGTTGCCGAGCAGAAGTGTGACGCGGTTGTTGTCGTCCACGCGGTTCTCGCAAGCCGGAATCCATAGCGGAGAGTCTAAAGGCGGCATCTTGTCGCCGGGTCGGAATATCGTAATGTCATGCACGAGGCGCGCATCGTGCGCGGCGGTCACAGTGAGGATGAAAACTCCCGATTTCATCGAGGAATTTGCCGGTATGACCGGATTCTCGGGCTCAAAACTGCCTGTTGCCACCACTTCGCCCGTAGTGCGGTCGGCAATAGTGTAGCTGCAAAGGAATTTCTCGGTTTCATCGGTGTTTTTCACCTCTATCGGCAGCTTTATGTCACTCTCGGCATTGAAGCAGAAATCGCTCGATGAATCCGTGATGTGTATTACGCAGAATTGCCCGGTGCGGAACGATTTCTCGGCCGTCTGCGTCTCACCGGCATCTGATGTGACGTCGATTGTCAGGCAATAGACTCTCGGCATGGCCGAAGGCTCGTCGGCAGTGAGCATTCCGGCAGGAACGGTAATGGAGAATGAGCCGTCGGCGCCTGTTGTGGCGTCGAAAGTGCCTATCGCATCGCCCGGATCCATGTCGAAGAAGCGCCAGAAGTATTCACGGCTCGACAGCTCGGCTGTGATTCGCGCGCCGGCTACCGGCATGCCGGTGTAGGTAAGTGCCTTTCCTGTGATAACGGCGTCCTTGCCGATCTCATATATCTCGCGGTCGTCGGCAGTCACATAGAATGTCGGCACTTTGTATTCGCTCACCTCTACAGAGTGTGATGCAATGTGGGTGGTGTTCTCTAATCGGTCGGTTAAGCCCACATTGATGCTGAACGTGCCGTTCATGCGGTCGTGCGGAACCACGAAAGCTCCGCTGACTCGTCCCATCTCGTCGGTGGTGAGGCAAGCCGAGTCTACAGGCTCGTAATTGCTGTCGAGAAAATCCACACTGAGCTTCCTGCCGGCCTCCACCGAGGCTGCCGCATCGATGGGATTAGTGTAGCAAATAGCCGTGAACCTCACGGTGTCGCCCGGATGATAGACGGCAAGATCGGTGAAAATTGCGGCATGTGGCGCGTCGCTGTGGCCGTATCGGCTGTGGAATGAGAAAGAGCCTGTGGTGTAGATGTCGGCGCCACGCTTAGCCGTCACGTTGAATGAGCTATATGTGTTTTTCCCTAAGTTGAGAGGCCTTACCTCAGCCATGCCATTGACGTCGGTCGTAAGGCTGCGGCAATCTTTTATCGACAACTTTACGTCGCGAAGCGGAGCGCCTGTGTTGGCATCTACGGCATAAATGCGAGTGACGTCCTCCTTAACCGATGTGGAGAACAGCATCACGTCCGACACTATGAACGTGTCGAAGTTGTATTTAGCCACTTTCTCCATCTTTGAGTATATGTCGGGTCCCGATTTCGTATCAGGGTCGCAATACACGAAATATCGGCCGTAGGGCAGTGCCTGAAGGGTCACTTCCACGGTGTCGTTGAATGGTAGTGTGTCGTCGAGGTGCACGGTGGTGTGTCGGCGTATCGGTAGGGCCGAGAATTTACCTTTATATTTGTAGAGGTCGGTAGCATATTCCGGAAGTTGCAGGATATATACCGAAAAATCCGATGAATTCGTCACCTTCCAGCTGATTCTTATCGGTTCTGTCGATGAAAAACGGTCTTTGTACTCGGGCGTGATTCTCTTGGTCTCGACGCTTGCCTTAAGGCGCTTCACGTTGTCGGCGAACATCGACTGCGGATATCGCCTCAGGAAATCGCAATAAGTGGCATATTCTCCCTTTTCATCGAGTTTTTTCGCACCTCCTATGGCAAAATAAGCCATATCGGTGCGGCCGATGAACTCGTCGTAGATGTCTTTGAGCTCGTCGGTTTCCTTGCCGTGAGTCTTCAACATGAGCAGAGGCCCATAATCGCTTGCATGCAGCGAGCAGAGTGTGCCTTTTATGTCGGCTGTCAGCTTGTCAGCAGCCTCACCTGCATCCAGATTCCCGATGATTGAGATGGCGTCCCATCCGACTATGTCATAGACGGTGGGATAGAACGTGGCCGTGTGTGAGTCGGTGGTAATGATGTCGCCGAGCGATGTCACCGGCGTTGCCGACAGTGCGTCGGCGTCCTCCACCGACTTCCTTGCGAGCATGACGATGCGAGCCTCAAACCGGGCGGAGCTCCATTCATCGATGTCGCTTTCGCTGTCGGTAGTGGTTTTGCGGCCGCGTATCTTGTAATAGAATCGGCGATAGTATTGGCTGAGCATTTTTGCCTCGAAGTTGTAGAGCAAGGCACGTGTCACGGCGTTCTTCTCAGCACCGGCCACACTGTCGATGCGCTCGAGAATCGATGCTGCATTGTCGGTTGAAATCATGCTTTTTGCTATCGATGACACCACTATGTTGCGTATCACCTCGTCGCCATTGCCTTTTTTCAGGGCCTCGGCAAGCAGGGCCTCAGCTTTTTGGGCTGTTGCCTGCGGATAATCGAAGTCGGGATGCTTGTAGGTTTCTTTTTTCATTGTTGGTATGACAGTAGATATTTTAGAGTGTGCCGTGTTTGGTACGGCAAGCGAGTAAGCTAATATTGAAATAGCAATAATAATGCCGAATTTTCTCATAATCACAATGCCTTTTTTGAGTTAATGAAATATTGCGTTGTACAAATATAGCGAAAAAACCCGAAACTGCAATTATAATCAGCCGATTATGAAAAAGAGTCCCGGGTTGTCCTTTCTGTGTGCCGTAGCCGGCTCACGCTTGAATAAGTTAGTTTTTTATTGAATGAAGCCGCAAAATATATTTTTCACAGAAAAAGTTGTATAGGTTTATTTTGTTTTTGAAGTTTGTCCGCGCTTATTGTGGTTGAGCATGTTCCTGGCAAATCGGTTCTCAGCCCTTTTCAGCAGGAACATTTGCTTTTTCGAGAGAATCTTCTCGAATTTCTTATAGTAGTCGAGCTCAATTTGAGCCTCTTTGGCTTTAACTTCGGCGAGAGCCTCGGCAGCTTTCTCATATTCCAGCTCGGAAATCTCAGCCGATGATGTGGATATTTTAGCCTCCATTGCCCTTGCGTCGAGGTTTACCTGATATATCTCCTGCTCCATAGCCGAGTAAAGCGGCAGGAACTCGCTTTTCTGTGCGGCGGTCATCGCGGTCTCCTCCACGAGCATGTCGTGCTTGTAGGTTCTAACCTCCTTGAGCCACTTCTCGCGTGCGGGGCGTGAGTTGTCGTTTTTCTGCGCCATAGCCGCATTGGCGGCGAAAGCGAGTGTGATAGCTGTTATGATGTATAGTCGAAGTCTCATAGTCGTGATAGGTTGGATGTAAATTGGTGTCACTTTGCCGATGTCTCTATTGTGGCGCTTCGATCGTCGTCGGCAGCCACGCTGTCCTCGTAGGTGAGGATGTCATACTCCGACACGTCGCCGTGCAGCATGAAATCGTCGACATTCGCCTCAATCTGGAATCCGGCTACTATCTCTGGATTGTAGATGCCTTTTTCCTTGGAGCCAATGCCATTGAACATCTGCATCATACACCATACGCCGGCAAACATGGCAGCCATATATACGAAGGGACGTATCTTTTGCCACCTTGTGGGCTGCGGTATCGGTGTTATTTCCTGTTCAGGTAGAGATTTCGCCATCTTCTCGGCAAAATCACTAAAATAGTTCTCCGGGACCTTGAATCCTGAATCTTTGCCAATTTTTGATAATATGTCGTCTTTCTCTTTCATTTCGCTTGTTTGACTGATTAGAGTTGAAAAGGTTTAATCATCGGATGAAAAAAATTGCTCAATTTTTTTCAGGGCATGGTGGTAGGATGCTTTCAGCGCTCCGACCGATGTGCCGAGAATCTCGCTCATATCCTCATATTTCATTTCGTCGAAATATCGCATGTTGAACACAAGTCGCTGTTTCTCAGGTAGAAGGTTGATGGCCTTTTGCAGCCGCAGCTTTATTTCGTCGCCATCGAACCACTCGTCGGCCTCAAGTTTGTTGACGAGGAACGACTCGTCGTCGATCGACACGTTGTTCTTCGCTTTTTCCTTGTTGATGAAGGTGATCGACTCATTGATGGCAATCTTGTAGAGCCATGTCGACAACTTGGCGTCGCCACGGAAATTGTCGATGTTGGTCCACGCTTTTATGAAGGTGTTTTGCAACAGGTCGTTGGCGTCGTCGTGGTCGATGACCATACGGCGAATCTGCCAGTAGAGCGGCTCGCTGTAGTGCTCGATCACCTGCGTGAAGGCATCGCGGCACTTGCCCGGGTCGTGCAACTGCTCGATTATTATTTCCTCGTTATATTGTTTTACTGATGCCATTAATGAAATTGGGCGGTCAAAATAATTCTTTAGTTTTTTGCAAAGACAAATTAGGGGTTAAAGACTACTAACCCTAAAATTATTGCGCTAATTTAGTTGAAAGTTTTTATATTTGTGCGATTTTATGAGATTTTAGTATGTGAAATTTATTAAAATTGGAATTTTTTATGGATATTACGATGATCTTGATGGCTTTCGGGCTCACGTTGGTGGCCGGATTGTCGACGGGCATAGGCAGTCTTCTGGCATTTTTTGCCCGAGCCACAAACACCAAGTTTCTTGCTGGCGCGCTCGGTCTGTCGGGCGGCGTGATGGTGTATGTGTCGTTCATGGACCTGCTGCCCGAGAGTATTGCCACGCTTTCCGAGACGTTTCAGGGCAAGTTGCCCACGGTGTATGCCCTTGCGGCGTTTTTCTTCGGAATATTGCTAATAGCCATTATCGACTATCTCATTCCCGAGGATGAGAATCCCCACGAGATGCACGACTATAGCGAGCTAAGCGACCATTCGGGCAAGAATCACCACATAAAGCGAGCCGGGGTGATGGTGGCACTCGCCATAGGCATACATAATTTTCCCGAGGGCCTTGCCACATTTGTGGCTGCGCTCGACGGGCTTGAGGTGGCGCTGCCCATTGTGGTGGCTATCGCCATTCACAATATTCCCGAGGGCGTAGCCGTGTCGGTGCCTATCTATTATGCCACGGGCGACAAGAAGAAGGCGCTGAGATACTCGTTTCTGACCGGACTCGCCGAGCCGATAGGCGCTGCCGTGGGCGCAGCGTTCCTGCTTCCGTTCTGGAATCCGGTGATTGGCGCTCTGCTCTTTGCCACGGTGGCCGGAATCATGGTGTATATCTCCTTCGACGAGCTCTTGCCCAATGCCGAGCAGTATGGCCACCACCATTGTGCCATCATCGGCGTGATTTTGGGGATGGCTGTCATGGCAGGCGGCTTGCTGCTGTTCTGAAAAGCCGAGGGGCGGCGCAAGTGGATGTCCACTATGGCGCTGCCCCTCGGTTTATCGGTCGGTTGTGCCGTTGATTACATCTGCTTCGGATCGTACATATAGGCCTTAACCTTCACCTCTTTTCCTATACAGTTGAACTTCAGCTCAAAGTTCTCTTTCAAGAACAGGTCGTTGACATTGAATGCCGGATACACAGTGCCCTCAAGGTTGGTGATGGTGTATTTCTCCTGAGGCACCGAGCCCATATTCGGAATCACCTCGTCGGCTGTAATCTTGTAGCCGTTGACAAGCGGAGTCACTTTGAGACCCTTCAGCTCCATCTCGGTGATTACCATAGGCATTTTGTCGGCAAACTTGATGTTGCTCACCACCATGTCGGCAGCCCACGCCTTGGCGTCGGCGTCGCTCAGCTTGAATGAGAGGCTATATGTGGCATCGCTCCAGTTGAACGGAGTCTCGCTATCGGGCGAAGTGACGGTAGTGTTCGAGTATCGGTACAGAGCCTCAACAGGAGCGGCAAGCACTGTCGATATACCGTTCACGCTGTAGTATAACTTGATAGTGTAGCCTGTGAACTGGCCATAGAAATCGGTGATGCGCAGGCTCGAGATTGTATTTCCCTGCATGTCGGTCACTTTGGGTGCGGGATGGCTGAAGTAGTAGCCTTTGTCGTTGCTAATGGACAGTGGGATGTTCACTATTTTGTAGGTTGCCGCACTGATTTTATTGTCGAAAGTGGTTATGTTCACGACGTTTGCCACAAAGTCAAATTCCACGGAGTAGTTGGCCTCCGACAGCGAAGTGCCTAAGTCGGAATTGATTTTGTTAAGGCATTTCACGTTGATAGACTGCTTGTTTTCCTGTTCGCCATCGTTGTTGAGACACGACGATGCCGCAAATACGAAAATGATTGATAGTAGTGAAATAAATTTCTTCATAATAAAAATTAAAAAATCTGTTTGTTATAGTGTGTGATTAAAATGTCGTTAACTCGTTGTCGGCACCGCGTCGCTAAATGTTGATTTTCAGTGTCGCGCCTATCCTCCGCGGCTTTCCGCGCTGAAGGAATGTGTTGTTGATCGACATGAAATAGAACGTCCGGTAGTCGGTACCGGTGAGGTTCTCGCCCCAGAAGTCGATTGAGAAATTGCTTCCTGCGAATCTCACGGAGGCTCCGAGGAGCGCATATAGGTTTTGGTACACGTCGTTGGCCTCGTTCCAGTAGATTTTCCCTGCTGCACGAGCGTTCACGCCCATATCGATATGCCTAATCCATCCTTTTCCCACCTCGATGCGGTAGTTTGCGCTTGCAAAGATAGTGGTTTGTGGCGCATAAGGAATAATTTTGTCGGAAAAATCTTCTTTCCCGTTGAAAAATTCCACGAAACGCGCGTTGGTGTAGCCGAGGCTCATTGCCAAGTCGAGATTTTTAAGCGGATTCGCCCGGAGTGCCAATTCGGCGCCCCAGCTGCGTGTCTTTCCGGCATTTGTCATAATTCTGCCGGTGGTGTTGCCTTCGGGGAAAACCGTCAGCTGCTGGTCGGTGCACAGAATGTAGAAAAGCGACAGGTCGGCGTGCAGCCGGCTGTCGAACCACTCGGCGTGCGAACCGGCCTCGAAAGTCCAGCTGTGCTCAGGCTTGTAGGTGATTATGTCCTCCACCTTGTAGCCGGCTCCCACTCCCATAGTGTTCATGATGCGCTGCTGAAGCACGTCGGAGAACATCTGCGTGTTGAAACCTCCCGCCTTGTATCCTTTGGCTGCCGAGATGTAGACGCGCGCCTTATGCTCAGTGGGCAAGTCGTAGGTGACCGAAATCTTTGGAATCACCTCGAAGAACGACTGTGAGATATTTCCCGGCTCGTTGATTGTCACGTCGATGTGCTTTATCGTGGAGCCGTCGGAGGCACGCCTCACGGTATAGCCGGTGTTGGCCTCGCTGATGTAGTCGAGCATGGCTCGCTCATAGTCGAATCGGATGCCTGCGAGCAGGTTCCAGTCGCCGAGGCGCAGCGCGCTTTGATGGTAGAGGGCAATTCCGAGATTCTTCGACGTGAAGTTGCTGCCGAGCACGAACTCGCGCGTGTCCCAGCTGATTGGCGTGTCGGGGAAATAGCGGTTGCGATACTTCTCTATGAGCTGTGCTATTCCATCGTCGAGAAATGTGACCGGGGCATCCATGCTGCACCGCTTGTAGAATCCGAAAAGCCCGGCAAGCCATGAGTATTTCGAGCCTGAAGTGCTCTTTGCGATAAAATCCTGTGTGATGGCATGCTCGCGTTTCGCCTGAGTGAGTGTGAAATATGATGCGGGCAGGAAGTCCTGGTCGAGCGTCATGTTGTCGTTGATATATTGGTAGCTCGTTATGCTCGACAGTCTCACGCTCCCTAAGTCGGCGCTCACCGTCAGACCGTCGGTCACTCCGGTGCGGCGGTAGAAGCAAGTGTCGTTGTAGCTGATTTCTCCGATTTTGAACTCTCCGGCGTCGGTGTCGGTCTGGCGCACGAGTTCGTAGGGGTATCCGCCTTGCCTCACTATTGATAGTGATAGCGTGTTGTCGACACTCACGCGATGCGACGGCCTCCACTGTAGTTTCATCCTGCCGCCGCCCTGATGCTCCCAGTCGCACTTCCGGCCATTGTAGCGGTTGGTGAAAAAACCGTCGGACGAGCGGTAGTAGGCGGCTGCCGATACGCCCAACCGGTCGTTGAGCCTCGTGTAGTATGCCGCCGAGGCATTGTAGGTGTTGCCCGAGGAGTATTCGGCCGACGCCCTGAATCCCCGGTAGGATAAAGGCGACAGCGTGTAGATGTTGATAAGTCCACCCATGGTGTTGCGTCCGAACAGCGTGCTCTGCGAGCCTCGCAGCATCTCCACCCGCTCGATATCGGGCAGATCGAAGTCGTAGTTGTCCTTGTTCATTATAGGCACGTTGTCGATGTTGAGGCCCACGGCCGGCTGGTCGATTCGGGCGCCGAGGCCTCGCACATAGATCGACGAGGTGATGCGCGAGCCATACTCGGGCATGAAGAAGTTTGGCACAAGGCTGCTTGCCGACTTGGCGTCGGTGATGTTGAGCGACTCGATGTCGCTCATCCCTATCGACGTGGCCGATACAGCCTGATTGCCGAGGTTTGAGCCCTGCTTGATGGCCGTCACCGACAGCTCTTCGAGCCACACAGACGAGAGGCTGTCGACGTTCTCGGTATTCGCCGCGCCCGTCCTGCCTGCGCCCACGGCTATCAGTGCGAGCGCTATTGAGTGTATGGTGTATTTTTTCATGTCGCAAAGGTAGGCAAATAATCGCGCCGGTGCAATCGCTAAAAATAGTGATAAGGAGTGATTCGGCCGATAAATCGAGTGAAAAATGCCAATAATTAATTTGCTATAAGTGGGTGAGAAACGAAAAAGATTTTGTATATTTGCACTGCGAAAAAGTGCCTTTTTGTTGACTTGTGTGGCGGATTTGTCCGTAATATCAAGTGAATGAAATGGTTATGTTCGTTGCACTTATTTTATATCTAAATGAAACAAAAACATAGCATAATGACACCTATTTGCCATAAAACTAAGGATTCGCAGGCGATTCCTTGCTGTAATTATATGCAGCATAGGCGATTAGGTTGTTATGACGTGTATATGCGAGGGAATGGGCGATTAAAGTGAAAAATGCGGGCATATTGCCTGAAGTAGCTTTCGGCTCATTCTTTTTTTCGTTTAGAATAGGCAGAAACGAGAAAAAATTAAAAAAAAGAAGTAAAATAAATTTATGGAATTATCAGTATTCGGTATTCAAAGCACAACGCTGATGGTGGTGGCGCTCATCACAGGACTTGGTCTTGTGGCAGCGGCGCTTGTCATCGCAGGGCTTATATCGCCGCGGTCATTCACCTTGCAGAAAGGAAAGGCTTACGAGTGCGGCGTGGAAACTCGTGGAGAAAGTATGATGCAATTCAAAGTGGGCTACTACCTCTTTGCAATTCTGTTTCTGATGTTCGACGTGGAAACCGTATTTTTGTTCCCGTGGGCGGCAATCTGCCGCAGTTTGGGTCCTAACGGACTTATCAGTGTAGGAGTATTCCTCGTAGTATTAATTTTAGGCTTGGCATACGCTTGGCGGAAAGGAGCATTGCAATGGAAGTGAGCATAAAAGGAATGAAGCGGGAAGACTTCAAGGATAACGAATACATCGACAAGCTCGTGGCTGAGCTCAATGCCAGCGGAGCCAATGTGGTGGTAGGCTCGATCGACCGCCTTATCAACTGGGGCCGCGCCAACTCGCTTTGGCCGCTCTGTTTCGGAACGAGCTGCTGCGCAATCGAGTTCATGCACCTCGGCGCCGCGCGTCATGACATGGCCCGCTTCGGATTTGAGGTGGCCCGCAACTCGCCACGTCAGGCCGACTACATCATGGTGCAGGGCACGATCGTGCACCGCATGGCGCCTGTGCTGCGTCGCCTCTATGAGCAGATGGCAGAGCCAAAATATGTGATAGCCTGTGGTGGCTGCACGGTGTCGGGCGGTCCGTTCAAGGGTTCCTATTGCGTGGTTGAGGGCATCGACAAGATTCTTCCGGTCGACGTGTTCATTCCCGGTTGCCCGCCGCGTCCAGAGGCGATGTTCTACGGCCTGATGCAGCTTCAGCGCAAGATGAAGGTGGAGCGTTTCTTCGGCGGTGTGAACCGCAGGGAGAAAATCAAGGATTTCATCGCCGAGCATCCCGAGGAGGCCGAGGCAATGAAGTGAGAGCAAGAGAGATTGACAAGTTTTTTTTACGAAACAGATATATACTTTATATTAAATGGTGGATATAAAAGAAATAATCGGCAAATTGTGTCCTTCGGCAACATTCGAGGATGGAGAAGTGCTTCGCGTGTGTGTAGCCGACAGTGAGTGGCATGCGCTGGCTGAGCATCTGAAGAACGACGCCGACCTGAATTTTGATTATCTCGTAGCAGTGATTGGCGTCGACTGGAAAGAGACGCTTGGCTGTATCTACGAGCTCACATCTACGGCCACAAGGGCTATGATTGAGGTGAAAGTGGCAACCGCCGATAGAGAGAACCCCATGTTGCACA
Source organism: Muribaculaceae bacterium (assembly GCA_051878575.1). Taxonomy (GTDB): domain Bacteria; phylum Bacteroidota; class Bacteroidia; order Bacteroidales; family Muribaculaceae; genus CALZFJ01. The sequence goes on from JBJEKJ010000070.1 coordinate 10,833, forward strand.
GCGTTGCCGACCTTTGGAAGGTGGCTCTGCTGCAAGAGCGCGAAGTATTTGATTTCTATGGAATAGTATTCATCGGACATCCCGATATGCGTCGCCTTTTCCTGCGCAACGACTGGGTGGGCTACCCACTGCGCAAGGACTACGACGCCAATCCAGAGCTTAACCCAATACGCCTCGACCTTGAAGTGAACGAGGACGACTCTGTGACCTACATGGAGAACGAGAAGGGCGAGGTGGAGAAGAAGCCCTACAAGCTATTTGCCGAGGATGACTATGTGGTCAATTTCGGACCTCAGCACCCGTCGACACACGGCGTGATGCGCTTGCGCACGCTTATCGACGGTGAGACGGTGACGAGAGTGGTGCCCGTGCCGGGCTACATCCACCGAGGCATCGAGAAGTTGTGCGAGTCGAAGTCGTATCCGCAGACGCTGATGTACACCGATCGTCTCGACTATATGTCGGCACATCAGAACCGCCATTGCCTCTGCCTCTGCATAGAGAAGGCTCTCGGCATCACCGTTCCGCGCCGCGCGCAGATAATCCGCGTGATGATGGACGAGCTGATGCGCCTCTCGTCGCACCTGTTATCCTACGGCTGTATGACGATGGACATGGGCGCGACCACGGCATTCTTCTACGGATTCCGTGAGCGCGAGCAGATACTCGACATCTTCGACAAGACTTGCGGAGCACGCATGTCGCTTCACTACAATGTGATAGGCGGCGTGGTGGCCGACGTTCACCCCGACTTTATAAAAGATGTACGCGCGTTGTGCTCAATAATGCCCGAGCGCCTTAAGGAGTATCACAAGCTCTTCACAGGCAACGTTATCGCCCAGACGAGAACAAAGGGCGTGGGCGTGATTTCAAAAGCCGATGCCATCAACTACGGTATCACCGGCCCTTCGGCACGCGCTACAGGCTACAGCTGCGACGTGCGCAAGCACTCGCCCTACGCGATCTACGACGAGCTGAAATTCGACGAGGTGCTTGAGAGCGCCGGCGACAGCTTCGCCCGCTACATGGTGCGCATGCGCGAGATAGAGCAGTGCGTGAGCCTGCTCGAGCAGCTCTGCGACCTGCTTGAGCGCGAGGAGGGCAACGAGTTCTGTGCTCCGAAGGTGCCCAAGCTCATAAAGCTGCCTGTGGGACACTGGTTCCAGCAGGTGGAGTCGAGCCGTGGCGCATTCGGCGTCTACATCGAGAGCGACGGAGGCAAGAATCCCTACCGCATGCACTTCAACAGTCCGTGCCTTAACCTTATAGGCGTAGTCGACCTGAGCTGTAGCAGCTATAAGATTGCCGACTTGATCACTATCACCGCATCGCTCGACTATGTGATTCCCGACATCGACAGATAATAATCTCAATTTACTAATCAAGAAACAGTAAAGCAAAATGAATATATTTGATTTTGGCGTATTGACCAATTGGTTCGACAACATGCTTGAGAGCGTAATGCCGGGTTGGGCCGCCACGGTGATTGAGTGTGTGATAATCGGCGTGCTGCTGCTCGCCGTCTACTCGGTGCTGGCTCTGTTCTACATCTTCTATGAGCGCAAATTGTGCGCATGGTTCCAGTGCCGCCTCGGCCCGATGCGCGTGGGTCCCTGGGGCGTGCTTCAGAGCTTTGCCGATATGTTCAAGATTCTTATCAAGGAGCTTATCCGCCTTGAGAACATCGACCGCTTCCTCTTTGCCCTCGCACCTTATTTGGTGATTGTGGCGTCGATGCTGTCGTTTGCCGTGCTGCCATGGGGCAAGGGCCTGCAAATCATCGATTTCAATATAGGCGTGTTCTTCATGATAGCAGCGTCGTCGATCGGCGTGCTCGGCATATTGCTTGCAGGATGGTCGAGCAACAACAAGTACACTCTTATCGGTGCAATGCGAAGCGGCGCCCAGATGATAAGCTATGAGCTCTCGGTGGGACTGTCGATAATGACCATGGTGGTGCTTGCCGGCACGATGTCGATTACCGGGCTCGTTGAGGCTCAGGCCGACGGGTGGTTCATCTTCAAGGGCCACATTCCGGCTGTTATTGCCTTCATTATCTATCTTATTGCCGCCACAGGCGAGACCAACCGCGGCCCGTTCGACCTTCCCGAGGCAGAGCATGAGCTTACTGCGGGCTATCACACCGAGTATTCGGGTATCCACTTCGGATTCTTCTATCTTGCCGAGTATCTGAACCTCTTTATCGTGTCGGGTATCGCCTCGCTCATGTTCTTGGGCGGATGGATGCCATTCCACGTGCCCGGATGGGAGGGATTCAACGACATCATGGACTATATCCCATCGGTAGTGTGGTTCTTGGGCAAGGCCTTCTTCGTGTCGTTCATCATCATCTGGTTCAAGTGGTCGTTCCCGCGCGTGCGCATCGACCAACTGTTGGCACTTGAGTGGAAATACCTCATGCCGATAGGCCTTTTCAACCTCGTGCTGATGACGCTCGTGGTAGTCTACGGATTGCACTTCTAAACAATGCGACATAAACTGAGAAACATAAACTAACCAATAGATTTCGTGAATTATGAACGAGAATTTTGGAAGAATAACACAAGTGATTGGTCCGGTCGTCGATGTGACCTTCGATGGAGAGGAGAATCAAATCCCCGCCATCTACACTGCTTTGACGGTGACACGCCCCGACGGCTCGGATCTGGTGCTTGAAGTGGAGCAGCACATCGGCGAGGACACCGTGCGCTGCGTGGCTATGGAAAGCACCGACGGACTGCAACGAGGCATGCAAGTCAAAAATTTGGGTTCTCCGATTTCAGTGCCTACCGGAGAACAGGTGAAAGGCCGATTGCTCAATGTGATAGGCCAGCCTATCGACCACTTGAAGGCAATGGAGGGAGAGAGCCGACGTCCGATTCATCAGCCAGCACCCGAGTTTGCCGACCTGTCTATTACCTCTGAAATACTGTTTACGGGTATCAAGGTCATCGACCTACTTGAGCCTTATTCAAAAGGAGGAAAAATCGGTCTGTTCGGCGGAGCCGGAGTAGGAAAGACCGTTCTTATTATGGAGATGATTCACAACATCGCCCACGGACATAACGGATTCTCGGTGTTCACCGGCGTAGGTGAGCGTACCCGCGAGGGCAACGACCTGCTGCGTGAGATGATTGAGAGTGGCGTTATCAAGTATGGCGATAAGTTCCGCGAGGGTATGGAGCGTGGCGAGTGGAATATCGCCGACGTCGACATGAAGGAGGTGAACTCATCGCAAGCATCGCTCGTGTTCGGACAGATGAACGAGCCGCCGGGCGCACGTCTGCGCGTGGCACTCTCGGGCCTCACCGTGGCCGAGCAGTTCCGCGACCAGGACGGCGGCGGCAAGGAGATTCTGCTCTTTATGGACAATATCTTCCGCTACACTCAGGCAGGATCGGAGGTGTCGGCACTTCTTGGCCGAATGCCTTCGGCAGTGGGCTACCAGCCTACGCTTGCGTCGGAGATGGGTACGCTCCAAGAGCGAATCACCTCGACCAAACAGGGCAGCATCACCTCGGTTCAGGCCATCTACGTGCCGGCCGACGACTTGACCGACCCTGCTCCTGCCACTACGTTCAGCTTCCTCGACGCCACCACGGTGTTGAGCCGAAAGATATCGGAGCTCGGTATCTATCCCGCGGTAGACCCGTTGGAGTCGACCTCGCGCATCCTCGATCCGCACATCGTGGGCGAGGAGCACTATCAGGTGGCTCAGGCGGTTAAGCAGTTGCTCCAGAAGTACAACGAGTTGCAGGATATCATCGCCATTCTTGGTGTCGATGAGCTCTCCGACGACGACAAGTTGGTGGTGGCACGCGCACGCCGCGCACAGCGCTTCCTCTCGCAGCCGTTCTTCGTGGCCGAGGCGTTCACCGGACTACCCGGTGTGATGGTTCCTCTGAGCGAGACGATACGAGGCTTCAAGATGATTCTGAGCGGCGAGATGGACGAGTATCCCGAGCAGGCGTTCCTCAATGTGGGAACAATCGACGAGGCTATCGAGAAGGGCAAGAAACTTCTCGCCGAAGTCTGAGAAACTACCCGAATTAGAAATTTTGAGAATTAATAAATTATGACACTAAAAATAATATCGGCTGAGAAGGTGGAATTCACCGGTGAGGTGCAGTGCGTGACCATGCCCGGAGTTCAGGGCTCGTTCACGGTGCTCGACCACCATGCCTCGATGATAGCAGCGCTCGGCGCCGGAACAATGGAGTATGGCGAAGTGGGCGGCTCGAAGGAGTCGAGGACAATACAGGGCGGTATTGCCGACATTAAGAACAATGTCGTTTCGGTGTGCATATATTAAACGTGAGATATGAAGAAGATTTTAACCATATTATTGGCTGTTGTGCTGTCGGCGGTGACATTCAACGCATCGGCGACCGACAATGGCGGTGAGTCGGGTAAAATCGACACCAAGGCCATCATTTTCGAGCACTTGGGCGACCGCTACGGGTGGGAGGTTCCATTCTGCCACTCCTTGAGCATTCCGCTGCCCGTCATCGTGCGCGACTATGAGGGTGGATGGCACCTTTTCAGCTCGTCGCGCCTTGCGCACAAAGCTGAGTACAACGGCTTCAGGATAGCCGACGAGGGCGACAACCACGGCAAGGTGGTCGGCATGCGTCCCGACGCGAGCGGAGCAATGGTTGAATATCGTCCGATGGACATCTCCATAACCAAGAATGTGGCCGCGCTGATCATCTGCGCTATAGTGGTGATGGTGTGCGTCTTCGGCGTGAAACGCTGGTACAAGAAGCATGGCATGAAGGCACCGCGCAAATGGACGGCAGCCATAGAGATGGTGGTGGAGTTTGTGTATATGGGCGTTATCAGGCCCACTCTCGGCGCCAAGGCACCGAAGTTCGCGCCCTATCTGCTCACAGTGTTCTTCTTTATATTGACGATGAACCTACTCGGACTGGTGGTGATATTCCCCGGAGGCGCCAACCTCACGGGCAATATCGCGGTGACCATGGTGCTTGCCATCTTCACTTTCCTTATCACCAACCTATTTGGTTCTAAGCACTATTGGAAAGACATTTTCTGGCCCGAAGTGCCAATCTGGCTCAAGTGTCCGCTGCCGATAATGCCTCTTATCGAGGTGTTCGGCATGTTCACCAAGCCGGCGGCATTGATGGTGCGTCTGTTTGCCAATATGATGGGCGGCCACATGATAGTGATAGTGCTGACACTGCTGATTTTCATCTTTGCGGCACTCGGCGGCGCGGCCGTCGGGGCAGGAACCGCAGTGGTGTCGGTGGCATTCTCGCTGTTCATGCTTCTGCTCGACACGTTGGTGAGCTTTATCCAGGCATTCGTGTTCACGATGCTTTCTACATTGTTCATCTCGCTGGCACAAGCGCCTGCCGAGCACGAGTGACCATAGGATATTAGCCCTTCAGGGAGCTATCCCGGGGCTTACGACAACAAAAAAGCGGTGAAATCCGCAAAAAAACAAGACAACAACAATCTCCGGGAGCATTTCCGGGATAAAAACAAAAAAATAAGAAACAAAAAATATTAACTTTTTAAATTTTACAACTATGTTAGGAATGATTTTAGCGTTTGAGGCCCTCGTTGGCGTTGGAGCTTGTATAGGTGCTGGTATTGCAGCAATTGGTGCAGGATTGGGTATCGGAAAGATTGGCTCATCGGCAATGGAGTCGATCGCGCGTCAACCGGAATCGGCAGGCGACATCCGTAGTAACATGATCGTTATCGCGGCTCTTGTCGAGGGTGTGGCCCTTTTCGCTGTGATTGTTTGCGCACTTTCATTGTTCCTCTAATCGATATAAAAGGACAATATGGAACTGTTCACGCCGGAATTTGGCTTAGTATTCTGGATGTTTGTGGTATTTGCCCTTTTGTTCTTCATTTTGGCAAAATACGCATGGCCCTTCATCGTGAGGAGCCTTGAGGAGCGCGCCGACCTTATCGACAAAGGCGTGCTCTATGCCCAAAATGCCAAAGAACAATTGGACAATGCCAGGGCAGAAGCTGAGAAATACATAGCAGAAGCACAGATGAAGCAAGCCGAGATTTTGCGTGATGCGGCGAAGATGAAAAGCCAGATTATCGAGGATGCCAAATCGGCAGCGTCGGTAGAGGCGAAGAAAGTAATGGACGCTGCAAAACTTGCCATCGAGCAGGCCCGCAAAGAATCGGAGTTGCAGTTCCGCAACGAGGTCAGCACGTTTGCCCTAAGCATCGCCGAGAAGATGGTGCGCAAGAATATGGCAGACGACAAGGCGCAGACCGAGCTTGTGGATAAATTATTGAACGAGGTTGAGATTAAAAACTGATAGGCTATATGAATGAAGGACTAATTCCCGGCCGTTATGCCAAGGCTCTCTATAAGTTTGCCTGCGAGCAAGGAGAGAGCGATGCCGTCTATGCCCGGATGAAGATGCTCACGGCGAGCTTCGACGCCCAACCGGCATTGCGCAAGGCGGTGGAGAACCGTTTCCTGCCGTCAGCGGATAAGGAAAAGGTGCTTTTGACGGCTGCTTCGGCACCGGCAAAAGCGGGTGACTGCCTCGCAAAGTTCATACAGCTTGTTATTGGGCACAACCGAGAGGACTATATGCGCGAGATCGCACTGGCCTATCAGCGGCTTTACCGCGATGCCAACGGCATAGCGCAGGTGGAGATTGTCACAGCCCATAAGCTGGACGACGACCAATTGGAGAAAATCGTGGCAGTGGTGAGGCAGCAGCTTGCCGGAAAGAAAATCGAGCAGACGCAGCGTGTTGACGCCGGGCTGATCGGTGGATTTGTGGTTAAGGTCGATTCCCTGCTTCTTGATGCCTCGATAAAGAATGAATTAAAGAAATTGCGTTTGAAACTCCTAAGTAAATAAAACGTGAGATGATAAACCCAAGTGAAATATCAGAAATTTTAAAGCAGCAGCTCGACAGCGTCAGCGGTAAGATGGCGTTTGAGGAGGTAGGCACTGTGCTTGAGGTGGGTGACGGCGTAGCTCACGTCTACGGTCTTGAGAATGTGAAAGCCAATGAGCTTGTGGAATTCGAGAACGGAACGACGGGCGTGGCCATGAACCTTGAGGAGAGCAATGTGGGCGTTATTCTGTTGAACAACGTCGACAAGGTGTCGGAGAACATGTCGGTGAAGCGCACGGGCGAAATCGCGTCGATACCGGTCGGTGAGGGATTGCTCGGTCGTGTAATCAACATCCTCGGCGAGCCCGTCGACGGCAAAGGCCCCATCGAGGGCGAGCTGATTCGCCTGCCCCTTGAGCGCAAGGCTCCGGGCGTAATCTTCCGCCAACCGGTGAAGCAGCCGTTGCAGACCGGCTTGAAGGCTGTTGACTCCATGGTGCCCATAGGTCGCGGGCAGCGTGAGCTTATTATCGGCGACCGCCAGATTGGAAAGACGGCTATCGCCATCGACACAATCATCAACCAGCGCGGCAACTATGAGGCCGGTAAGCCCGTGTATTGCATCTATGTGGCAATAGGGCAGAAGGCTTCCACGGTGGCTGCCGTAGTGAACCAGCTTCGCGAGCACAATGCTCTCGACTACACTGTGGTGGTGGCAGCCACGGCAGCCGACTCGGCAGCCATGCGCTACTATGCCCCCTTCGCAGGAGTGGCTATCGGCGAGTATTTCCGCGACTCGGGCCGCGACGCGCTTATCGTGTACGACGACCTCTCGAAGCAGGCAGTGGCCTATCGTGAGATATCGCTTATCCTGAAGCGTCCCTCGGGCCGTGAGGCATATCCGGGCGATATCTTCTATCTGCACTCCCGCTTGCTCGAGCGTGCCGCGAAGATTATCGAGAACGATGCACTCGCAGCCACGATGAACGACCTTCCCGAGGTGATGAAGGGACGTGTGAAGGGTGGAGGCTCGCTCACCGCGCTTCCAATCATCGAGACTCAGGCAGGCGACGTCTCGGCTTATATTCCTACAAACGTGATATCGATCACCGACGGACAGATCTATCTTGAGTCGGCACTTTTCAACCAGGGCGTGCGCCCGGCCATCAACGTGGGTATCTCGGTGTCGCGTGTGGGAGGAAATGCCCAGATCAAGGCTATGAAGAAGGTGGCAGGAACACTGAAAATCGATCAGGCACAGTTCCGCGAGCTTGAGTCGTTCACCAAATTCGGTGGCGACATCGACCCTGTGACCGCCCGCACCATCGACAAAGGCCGCAAGAACGAGCGACTGCTTATCCAGCCGCAGTATTCGCCGGTCCCGGTGGAGGAGCAGATTGCCGTGATCTATTGCGGAACGAAGGGCTTGCTTGAGAGCGTGCCTATGGACAAGGTGGCAGAGTTTGAGAAGCTGTTCGTGCAATACCTTAAGGCAAAGCATCAGGCCGACGTGCTCGATGTGCTGAAATCGGGGGTAATCAACGACGACGTCACCGGCAAGCTCGAGACAGCCGCTAAAGAGATAACAAGTAAGTACAGAGTTTGATAAAGTATAATAATGTCAACATTACGCGAATTAAAAGGTAGAATCGGCTCCGTTGCCTCGACAGAGAAAATCACGAGCGCAATGAAGATGATTTCTTCGGCAAAAATGCACAAGGCAGAGCAGGCTCTGCGACGCCTTGTGCCTTTCCGCAGCCAGATACAGACCGTCATGGGTCATCTTATGGCTGCTGAGGCAGAGTACAGTTCACCACTGATTGAGATTCGTGAGGTGAAAAGTTTGGCATTAGTTGTGTTCGGAACCGACGACGGATTGTGCGGAGCCTATAACCTCAATATCTTCAAGGACCTGCTGCGGAAAATCAACGAGAGCCGGGCCAAGTATGGCGAGGGACTTCGCATCGTCGTGTATCCTGTGGGAAAGAAGATGATAAAGGCAGTGACAAAGGTGTCGGGTCCCGGCGTGGAGGTGAAGGTGGTTGACTACATCAACACCCGCAGTAGCCAGGATGAGATTGCCAAGTTCACTGAGGAGCTTAAGCACGACTTCCTGAGCGGGGCCGTCGACCAGGTGGAGATAGTGTACATGCACTTCCACTCGGTTAGCCGCCAGCGTATCAGCGTCGACCGCCTTCTGCCGGTGAGCTACGAGGGCATCGCCTCGGGCGAGGCAGCCGCCAACCCCAACAGCCCGTGCATCTTCGAGCCCGACGCAAATGCTATCTTCAACAGTGTGCTGCCGCTCTACATAGCCTCGACCATGCAGGATGTGTGCACCGAGAACAACGCCTCGGAGGCAGCCGCACGCGTCATGGCAATGCAAAGCGCCAACGACAACGCCCAAAAGCTGCTTGGCGAGCTACAGCTTGAGTACAACAAGCTGCGCCAGCAGGGCATAACCACCGAGTTGCTCGACATTCTGGGCGGACAGGTAGAACGCTAACGATTACAAAAAGGAGAGTAAACAATACCGGCCTCTCCTTTTTATAATTAAATTTTAATAAACAAACAGATTCGGTATTGAAACAATTGAATTTTCATAAGATTTGACTTATCTATGAGTATTAAGGATTATTTCTCGTCACTCTTCAAAGGGGCATGGAGCCTTGTTCAAGGTATGCAAGTTACGGGTAAGGAGCTTGTTACACCTAAAATTACGAAACAGTATCCTGAGAACCGCGACCATCTCGACATTCCCGAGCGCTTCAGGGCTACATTGAAATTAAAATATGATTCCGAGGGAAATCATAAATGTATTGCTTGTGGACTATGTCAAATGAACTGTCCGAATGGCACTATCCACATTGAGTCGAAAATGGTGGAAACCGCCGACGGCAAAAAACGCAAAAAATTGGTAAAATACATGTACGACCTCGGCAGTTGCACTTTCTGCCAGTTGTGCGTGACGTCGTGTGCGTCGCACGCCATCGAATTCTCCAATGATTTCGAGCAGGCAGTGTTCACCCGCGACAAGCTGGTAAAGCAATTGAACTATCTTCCCGAGAAGGAAGAGCCTGTGGCTCCCCAACCGGCGGTTCAGCCTGCCACTGAACAGAAAAAGGAAGCTGCTGAGTGAACTAACGCGTAAAAAATAAAAATAATAAATAATATGGAATCAGTAGGAAATATTGTAATGTATTTCATAATTGCGCTTGCAATTATCGTATTCTCGGTGCTGACGGTGACTTCGCGCAAGATTCTGCGCTCAGCCACATATTTGCTTTTCGTATTGTTTGCCACTGCCGGAATCTACTTCCAACTCGGATATGAGTTTCTGGGAGCCGTGCAGATAGCAGTGTATGCGGGAGGCATCATGGTGCTGTTTGTGTTCTCAATCTTGCTTACGAGCCGCCCGGGCAACAACGCCGAGCGCCTGACCGCCCACAAGAAGTGGTTGGGGTTGACCGCCGCCGTGCTTGGCGTCGGAGTGTGTGGCTATTCTTTGCTCAGCTATGGAGCGTTCCTGTCGCGCCAGATGTCGGTGAATCTCAATGTCGATATCGAGCGCATAGGCCATGCCTTGTTGAGCACCGACAAGTGGGGCTATCTGTTGCCTTTCGAGGCTATCAGCATCCTCTTGTTGGCATGTATAATCGGTGGAGTCGTCATAGCCCGCAAAAGATAAGAAAGGCATAGAGATATGGATATAACAATGATGATGTATTTGATTCCCAGCCTGATAATGTTCGGCTGCGGTGTCTATGGGTTCATCACCCGCAAGAATATGATTGCAATATTGATTTCCTTGGAGTTGATGCTCAACTCGGTGGACATCAATTTCACAGTGTTTAACCGTTTCCTGTTCCCGGGACAGATGGAGGGAATGTTCTTCACTCTGTTTGCGATAGGTATTGCGGCTGCCGAGACTGCACTGGCGATAGCCATAGTGATTAATGTGTTCCGCGCGGTCAAGAATGTCGACATCCGTGAACTCACAAAAATGAAATTTTAAGATTTATGGAATTATCATATACAGTTGCCGTTTTGATTATCCCCATTGTGATGTTCCTGTTTCTGGGCATCGTCGGGGTTAAGCTGAGTAAGAAGACAGCCGGTGTGCTCGGCACGTGTGCGATGGGTGTCACCACCATTATCGCCTATGCCGCCGCGCTCACCTATTTCTTCGGCACCGATCAAGGACAGATTGTCGACGGTGCGCGTCAGCAGCTTGAAGTGATGAATCTCACATGGCTTCAATTTACTGAGAATCTGGTAATTAAGTTGGGAATACTCTTAGATCCGATATCGGCAATGATGCTGATAGTGATTACTACGGTGTCGCTGATGGTGCACATCTACAGCCTTGGCTATATGGATGGTGAGAAGGGCTTCCAGCGCTACTATGCGTTCTTGTCACTCTTCACATTCTCGATGCTCGGCCTTGTGGTGGCCACCAACATCTTCCAGATGTACATCTTCTGGGAGCTTGTGGGCGTGTCGTCGTATTTGCTGATCGGATTCTACTACACCCTGCCTGCCGCAGTGTCGGCATCGAAGAAGGCCTTTATCGTGACCCGATTCGCCGACCTTGGATTCCTGCTTGGAATCTTGATATTGTCGTTCTACACCGATACGTTCGACTTCGTGACACTCACAAGCAATCCCGGGGCAGCCATAGCATCAGCCGGAGGCGCCACATTCATGGGTTGCTCGGTGATGGCATGGGCTCTGACACTCATCTTCATGGGTGGCGCGGGCAAGTCGGCTATGTTCCCGCTGCACATCTGGCTTCCCGACGCGATGGAGGGCCCGACACCGGTATCGGCACTTATCCATGCCGCCACGATGGTAGTGGCAGGTGTCTACTTGGTGGCACGTCTGTTCCCCGTATATTGCCTTGAGGAAGGCACAATGACGGTAATCACCGTGATAGGATGCGTCACCGCTCTCTATGCCGCCGCCGTGGCATGCGTGCAGAGCGACATCAAGCGCGTGCTTGCCTTCTCCACAATATCGCAGATCGCATTTATGATCACCTCACTCGGCGTGGCCCGTCCGGAGCTTCACGAGGGCGTGGGCTATATGGCTTCGATGTTCCACCTGTTCACGCATGCAATGTTCAAGGCGCTGCTCTTCCTGTGTGCCGGTGCAATCATCCATGCCGTTCACTCCAATGAGATGAGCAAGATGGGCGGACTCCGCAAGTATATGCCAATATGCAACATCGCGTTCCTCATAGGCTGTCTGGCAATTTCGGGCATCTGGCCGTTTGCCGGCTTCTTCAGTAAGGACGAGATTCTCGTGGCCGCCTACGCCAACAGCCCTGTATGGGGCGTATGGCTGTCGGCAGTAGCCGGAATGACGGCATTCTACATGTTCCGCCTCTATTACAAGATTTTCTGGTGGAACAATCCCGATTATGGTCATCACACCCCGCATGAGGCGCCGATGACGATGACGTTGCCGCTCATTTTCTTGTCGCTCGTGTCGATTGTGGCAGGATTCATTCCATTTGGCGAGCTTGTCACCTGGAATCGTGAGGTGCTCCACACACACATCAATTGGGCTGTGGCAGGAACAAGCACCGCTATCGCCGTGGCTGCCATAGTGCTCGCCACCGTGCTCTACCGCAAGGAGAACGCCGTGCCCACCAAGATGGCCGACGCCTGCCGCGGACTTTGGACTGCCGCCTACAAGCGCTTCTATATGGACGAGCTCTATCAGTTCATCACCCATAAGATTATATTCGCGTGCGTGAGCCGCCCGATAGCATGGTTCGACCGCCGCATCATCGACGGAACGTTCGACATGCTCGCCAACGTCACCAACTCGGCATCCTACGCCGTGCGCAAGTTGCAAAGCGGAAGCATTCAGGGATATGTATGGGTTTATGTAGCCGGTGCAGCAGTGCTGGCAGCAATCACAATAATTTGTCTAATTTAATCGTGACAACGGTTCTAAAAACGATATAAGGATTATGATTTGGTCTAATGTATTAATTTATTTCGTTATTGTGCCACTGCTTATGCTTGGTGGCCTTGCTTTGAGCAAAAGTGTGAAGCAAGTGAGAGCCGTTGCCGTTACGGGTGCGACTGCCTTGATGCTGCTTGCGGCATATTTAGTGTATGAGTTCTTGTCGCTTAGGGGAGCAGGCGATATGTCGCCCATGCTTTTCACCGACTCTTGGACATGGTTTGCCCCGCTTAACATCAAGTTTGCGCTTGGTGTCGACGGAATCTCGGTGGTGATGATCGTGCTTTCGGCATTCATAGTGTTTGCGGGCGTCTTCGCCTCGTGGAACATCAATCCGCTTCCAAAGGAGTATTTCATGTGGTTCTGCCTATTGTCGACAGGAGTGTTCGGCTTCTTCATCTCAATCGACATGTTCACGATGTTCATGTTCTATGAGGTGGCTCTTATCCCGATGTATCTGCTCATCGGCGTGTGGGGAAGCGGCAACAAGAACTATTCGGCAATGAAGCTCACCCTGATGCTTATGGGAGGCTCGGCGTTCCTCATGCTCGGACTTATCGGAATCTACTTCCATTCGGCTCCTGAGGGCGGACAGCTCACCATGAACATCCTTGAGATAGCCGAGAACAATGCCATACCCCACGAGTGGCAGTATTATCTGTTCCCGATGACCTTTGTGGGCTTCGGCGTGCTTGGCGCCATGTTCCCGTTCCACACATGGTCGCCCGACGGTCATGCCTCGGCGCCGACGGCGGTGTCGATGCTCCATGCCGGCGTGCTTATGAAACTTGGAGGCTACGGCTGCTTCCGCATCGCCATCTACCTGATGCCGTTTGCAGCCGAGGAGCTTGCATGGATATTCCTTCTGCTCACCGGTATCAGCGTGGTCTATGGAGCGTTCAGCGCCTGTGTGCAGACCGACCTTAAGTATATCAATGCCTATTCATCGGTAAGCCACTGCGGCATGGTGCTTTTCGCCATTCTGATGCTCAACACCACCGCAATGACAGGTGCCGTGCTACAGATGCTCTCGCACGGCCTGATGACGGCATTGTTCTTTGCCCTTATCGGTATGATCTACGGCCGCACCCACACTCGCGACATCCGCAAGATGGGAGGCCTTATGACCATCATGCCATTCCTCGGCGTGGGCTATGTGATTGCCGGATTGGCATCGCTCGGATTGCCCGGCTTGAGCGGTTTCGTGGCTGAGATGTCGATATTCGTCGGCTCGTTCCAGCACGCCGACATGTTCCACCGTGTCCTCACCGTGATGGCATGCTGCTCAATCGTGATTACGGCAGTATATATCCTCCGCGTTGTCGGCAAGCTGCTTTTCGGAGCCGTTCAGGACGCCCATCACAAGGAGCTCACCGATGCCGAGTGGCACGAGCGTCTGGCCACCATCACTCTGATAGTGGCAGTGGCTGCCATAGGATGCTTCCCGAATTTCTTCAGCCAAATCATCTCAGAGGCGGCCGATCCGATAATGAAATTGTTTGCATAATGCAATAAAGTGTTGAAAATTAAAATAAGAAAGTAGAAAAATGGATTATTCTCAATTTTTAATGATGCCACAGGAGTTAGGACTTCTCGTCGTGTTCCTGTTAGTGTTCCTTTTCGACACTTTTATGCCGAAAAAGAGCCTTGGCGCACTTCCGGTGTTCACCAGCGTGCTTTTTGGCGCATTTACTTTGGCTAACTATTTCATGCTCACGCGCGGCACTGCATTCAGCGGCATGTTTGAGTCGACGGCAGCCACTTTTGTGATGAAGTCGATACTCAACGTGGGAATGCTCATAGTGCTCATTCAGTCGATAAAGTGGTCGAACAGTGAGTTTGTGGCCGTGCGCCGTGGCGAGTTCTACGAGTTGTTGCTCACCACGCTGTTCGGCATGTATCTCATGATTTCGGCGCGGCACTTCCTGCTGTTTGTCATCGGTCTTGAGACGGCGTCGCTTCCACTTGCAGCATTGGTGGCATTCAACAAGAATCGCTACGAGAGCCATGAGGCAGCAGCCAAATATATGTTCACTGCCATTTTCTCGTCGGCCATTTTCTTGCTCGGCCTCTCGTTCGTGTACGGCCTGACCGGCTCAATGTATTTCGGCGACATAGCCTCGAAGCTCCTCAATGGAGGAAACTCGGCACTTCTCATCACCGCCATCGCATTTGTGATAGCCGGCGTAGGTTTCAAGTTGTCGCTTGTTCCATTCCACTTGTGGACCGCCGACGTGTATCAGGGAGCTCCCACGGCAGTGACTTCCTATCTTTCGGTAATATCGAAAGGCGCGGCAGCCTATGCGTTCCTCGTGATACTCGTTCAGGTGTTTGGCACGGTCTACTCAGCCGTTTGGGAGTGGATGCTCTATGCCCTTATCATCCTCACCATCACGCTCGGCAACCTTTTTGCCATTCGCCAGCGCAACATCAAGCGCTTCCTTGCGTTCTCCTCGATTTCGCAGGCAGGATACATCATGCTTGGCGTTGTCGCCGCCAATGAGCTCGGACTTGCATCGCTCATGTTCTATGTGCTCGTCTACATCGTGAGCAACCTCGCCGCCTTCGGCGTTGTGGCCGCCATCGAGAATTTCTCGGGCAAGGTGTCGATCGACGACTATAACGGACTGTATAAGACCAACCCCTACCTTTCGTTCACCATGATGCTTGCCATGTTCTCGCTTGCCGGTATTCCACCGTTCGCGGGATTCTTCAGCAAGTTCTTCATCTTTGCCGGAGCACTTGAGACCGGCTCGGTGGCAATCTATGTGCTTGTGCTCATAGCATTGATCAATACCATCGTGTCGCTCTACTACTATCTGCTCGTGGTCAAGGCGATGTTTATTCGTCAGGACGATTGCGTGATACCCACATTCCGCTCGGCATGCAGCGAGCGCTTGGCAATGATTGTATGCACACTCGGCATCATCCTCATAGGCATTGCAAGCTGTGTGTACACGTTCATGGTCGATGTGGTTCAAGACGATGTGATGTTCTTCTCGCTATTGAAATAAGAGCAGTAGCCATAGGAATAAAAATTCAGTCGGAAGCCCGGTCTCAGCAAAAGAGTCGGGGGCTTCCGATTTTTTTATCCTTTTGTCGCATAATTTTGGCAAAATATTGCAAAATTTTGGATTTCTGTGTATATTTGTCAGCATATTAGTATCAGGTAAAACCATAAATCGACCTTTTTATAAAGAATCAAGCGAAATGGTTCGGAAAAATTACTATAAAGACTTATAAATATGAAAAGTATTGAAAAACGTATCGGTGCCGCGGCACTGATGCTGACCGCCGTATTGTCGGCATCGGCTTTCGATGCCATATATGTGCGGCAGACGTCGGGTGATACAAAAATCGCACTTGCCGACCTCAAGGAGATAGCATTTCTCGACGAGGGCGTCAGTGTGGTGACTACCGACGGATCGAGCCTCTATGGCTACGACACATTCTGTTCTCTGCGTTTCAACCAAAATCATTCGGGAGGCGTGACCGAAGTCGTGGCCGATGCGGCCTATAGCTTCGATGGCAACGTGCTTGAGATACCCGGATCGGAATCGGTGAGCGTGTATTCTTTCGACGGCCGCTTAGTGCTCGATGCCGCCGGCACTACTGCCGACGTGCGTCAGCTCCCAGTGGGAATCTATCTTGTGAAGGCAGGTAATGTGACATTCAAAATCGTGAAAAGATGAGGAAGACCGGATTATTTACGGCATTGGCCGCGGTAGCGGCAGTGTCGATGGCCTGGGCGGCAGAGACAATATGGATTCATCGCATTGACGGCATAAAAATGGGAATGCCCATAACGACGGCCGACAGTATAACGGTCGATGCAGGTCGCAGCAATGTGGTGATAGTGGCGGCCGACGGAACAACCACAAGCGTGCCGCGAGCCGAGATGCAGCGCATCACCGTGGGCGACGCCACCGACGTGGTGGAGATTGCTTTTGCGGGAAGTGAGGCTACGGTGGTCAATCCATTCGCCTTTCAGGGCGTCACGGTGGAGAAGACCGGAGCTGACGTCACTGTGGTGGCCGATGCCGATGCCGACGTGGTGTATCGCCTAAGCGGTACTACTGCCGACGGCTCGGTGAGCATTGCCTCAACAGGGAATTTCACACTTGAGCTCGACGGCGTGTCGATAACCAATGCCGATGGAGCTGCAATCGAACTAAAGACTGATAGAAACGTAGCTGTGCAATTGTGCGAGGGTACGCAATCTAAATTAGTCGATGCATCGACATTTGCGGCTGTTGGCGGGCTCAATGAGTCGGCATGCCTTTATAGTGAAGGTTCGTTGACCTTTTCAGGGGGTGGCACACTGAGCATTGCTGCCGGGCAGAAGAATGCATTGCTCTCAAAGCGAGCAGTGGAGGTGAATGGAGCTACAGTGTCGTGCGTGTCGTGCTTTGCCGATGCAATCAGTGCCGGAAGTTTCCGCATTGAGTCGGGAAGCGTAATGGCACAAGGGGCTGATAGCGGCAGCAGCATCAAGTGCGCCGACGGAAGTTTCATAATCAATGGAGGCAAACTAATAGCTATTGCGGGTAATTGCACCGAGCCGACCGAATATGCATGCAATCAATATTATGTGCTCTGCACAATTCCGTCGGTTGCTAAAGGAGCTGCAATTACTGTGAAAGATGAAATCGGGAATGAAACGACCGGATTTGTCGCCGCACAGGATTTTGCCGATAATACGCGACTTCTCATATCAGAGTCGAAACTCAAAGCCGGAACATCTTACGGCATTTATGCTGCCGGAGCGAAAGTTGCGACATTTGAAGCTGTGGAAGGCTCGGCAAGTGCCACATGGCGTGCAGGTGAAATAGAAGATGTGGAATCGACCGAGAAGGAGCTCGACTATGGTGAAGTGAAAATCGGCGATTATTATTACTCCGACGGCTCATGGAGCGATGGCGGCTTCCTCGGATTTGACCGCACAGGCAATGGCAAAGTGCTCTGGGCCTCTCCGAAGCCGGCTCCCGTCTACACAAATCCCTACACCGGAGCCACACGCAAGGTGATAGGCATCGTCTACACCACCGACCTCTCGCGCATGGGAGAAGCCGAAAAACAAGCGTTGAAAGAAAAAGGCGTGAAGAAGCCTCATGGACTTGTAATGGCGAGCCGCGTAATCCTCGCACAGTGGGATAATGGACGCTATGACGAATCAGCCATAGGCCTTTCACCCGTTGTCGGAGCAACTCCTGAAGATTTATATCCCACGCTCAATGCTATTGTAAGCGGATATAAGGTGCACAAGACTATGACAGAGAACCATAGGCCTGAAATAGCCAAAGGGTATTATCCGGTGCTGAACAATCTCGTTTCGGGAGCTGTCGACAAATACTACGGCGGTCCGGCAGCCGACGTGAAGAGCACAGGCTGGTATGTTCCCACTCCGGCGCAGATGTTTGACATAATACGCAATTTCAGCGGACTTGATTACACAGAGAATCCTGAGTGGTATTATCCGGTGACAACCACGCGCTTCAACTGGCAGCGCGACAAGTATCTGTCGTTCTGGACGAAATATCCCGAGAGTCTCATTGAGCTAATTAATGTGGCATTGAGTACTCTTGCAAGCACTGAGAAAGACGATTTCCCCATAGGAGGAGATACTAACTACATGACGAGCATCTTCCCGAGCAGCGATTGCTACTATTGTATGCCGATATGTGAAAAATATGTGAGCTGTGAGCCAATATACAAGACCAATATACAGCCGGTTCGCTTCGTCCTTGCATTCTGAAAAAAATGAACATTGAAATGAAAAAAGAGATGAGAAAGACAATCATATATGCGTGGCTTGTAATAGGAGCAGCCATGACATCGTGCTCAAGCGATGATGTGATAGCTACGGCAGAGATTCCGGCAGGACTTACGGTGACGGTGGAAGATGCCGGATATGTAACGTCGCGAGCCGAGGAACAAGGATATACCACCGTATTCACCGCTGGCGACAAGATAGGTGTGTATGCGGTGAAAGGTGGCGAGATTCTCGCCGAGAATGCGTGCCTCCAAGCTGAGGCAGGCTTAAACGGCAAAGTGACGTGGCAGCCTGTCGGCTCGCTCACCGCTAATGATGCCGAAGCTACTTATTTTGCCTATTATCCCTATGTGGAATCACTCCCGGCCGCTGTTGATGCCACTGCTTCCGATGCCGAGCAATTTTTTGCTGCGGTGGCTGATGCATGGCAGGTGGCAGAGGACCAAAGCGATTATAAAGCCTACACGGCATCGGACTTTATGACAGCCTCGGCGAAAATCGATGAGAATCAATCGTTGCGTTTTGTGCTCAATCATCGCATGGCACTTGCCGAAATCACATTCCCTACCACAAGATATGTGTTCACCAATGAGCCGGCAATTCCCGATTATGTGCTTTTGAAAGCTGAGAATATAGTTTTCAATGGATTCAAGCCACTTGAGAAGAAAGAGGCTGCACTCTATGCCTACATTGTGAATCCTTCAGCCACAGGGAAGCCCCTTTCCGGCAGCTACGGCGAAGAGCCTATGGTGAATGAATGGAGCTTCACACCGAACGTTAAACCCGGCACGGTGAACACCTACAATATCGACCGCAAGAAGGGTGAGGGAGAGATAAAGCACCTGCTGCAAGTGGGCGACTTCCTGCTCTCCGACGGACGTCTGCTGTCGAAAGATGCCGACGAGATGACTGTGAGGGCTGCCGACGTGGTAGGTATTGTGTTCAACATCGATCCCGATAGAATCGGCGACGACGAAAAGCAGGCATTGGGCGGAGTGGCTCATGCCACGGTTGTAGCCGTGAAGGAAGCCGTGTATGGCAATAATGCCAATCTCTCGTGGAGCACTACCTCACGCGATGAGAAGGCAATAGGTTTCAAGGAGATAATAGGACCATCCACTGCTATTGAGACCATAGCGCTTGCCGAAGAAGAATTGAGCGGACTTCACAACTTGAATCTCATCAGGACAAAGCGTCCGGCGGCCTACGAAGCCGGGCAATATGAGGCATTCAAGGCGGCTGCCGACCACGGTAAGGATAAGGGTAACTATATGGTGCTTGCAGGCTTGACGACAGGTTGGTATCTGCCCACGCTCGGACAGTGGTTTGACCTTGCGCGCAACATTGGAGAAATGACACTCGACACATCGTCGGCCGACCACTTCATGGAGAGCTATATGGATATGTTCTACTGGCTTGATAATGTAGGTACGCCGCTCGACAAGGTCAATGCCGCCATGTCGAAGATTGACGCCGATTTCGTTGATAAATTAGATAGGAACGAGTGGATTTGGACATCAACGGTGTCGTCGACAGAATATGCCTATGTTGTGAATTTCACTAATGGAGAAAGGCTTTCGGCCAGCAAGGTGCTGAACACCTTCTCATGCTTTGGTAATCCAAAAAAGGGATTCTACCACGTGCGTCCGGTGCTCGTATTCTGACGTGTAGCCGCCGCAATAGGCGCAGTCATATAAAAACAGCTCTCTTGCCTGCATCGACGTAGGTGAGAGAGCTGTTTTTATTATATATAGGCTCAGATGCGCTGCTCGGTGTTGTTCAGCTTGAGCATGCGCTGAGGCACACAGCTCCTTATGGAGCCTATCAGCATCTCGCGGGCCGACTTTCGTACGAAAGTGCCGGCAGTCATAAGCACAATCTCCCGTGTGGGGATGGGCATGGCGAATGATCGCACGAGCGTGCGCTGCTGCTCATTGAGCTGTTCGAGAGCGAGCTCGGGGATGAAAGTCACACCACGACCGCCCTCCACGATGCGCATGAACGTCTCTATGCTGCCCAGAGTATAGGCCTCCTTGCTCTCCCGAGCCGTCTTAAGGTTGCAGAATTTCACAAGCTGGTCGCGGAAGCAGTGCCCCTCGTCGAGAAGCCAAAGGAACTCATTGTTGAGGTCGGCAGTCTTGATGGTCTTTCTCGAGAAGAGAGCGTCGCCGCGCGACACGTAAGCGAAAAACTGCTCAAAATATAGTGTCGTGGTATCGAAATTGCCGTCGTTGTCGAGGCTTACGAGAATAGCCGCGTCGATTTCGCCTTTAGCCAGCGACTTCTTGATTTCGGCGGTCTTCATCTCCACTACTCGCAAGTCCATCTCGGGATGCTGCTCGCACAGCCTCGGGAAGAAGCGGGGCAGCAGATAGGGAGCTATCGTGGGCAGAATGCCGAGTCGGAACGTCCCCGATAGCGAGTTTCGCTCCTCGTTAACCAAATCGCGTAGTCGGCGAGCCTCATTTAGTATCTTTCGAGCTTGGTCGACAACGACCTCGCCGATACTTGTCGGTGCCACCTGCTGCGAGGAGCGCTCAAAGAGCTTTACGTCGAGCTCGGTCTCGAGCTTCTGAATCATGGCGCTAAGCGTGGGCTGCGTCACGCCGCAGTGCTCGGCCGCTTTCGCAAAATGGCGGAAGCGGTGCACGGCATCGATGTATTCAAGTTGTTGCAGTGTCATAATTTAAGCAGTGTCATAATTTAAGTAGAAGTTTCGTGGCAATGTCAATGCTGGTGCCGTCACCATCGGGCTGAGGCGATATGCCGGGAACCACTGCTGCAAATTTATCGAAAAATTTGCACAAGTCGAACGCCGAATGTCAAATTTATTCAAACATTATGCTGAGACGCGGCCAAATTTAGTGAAAATTTTTGGAGAAAAAAACAAGAATTAATTTTTTCGCTCTTTGAGGGGCAATAGGTGGCGTTCTGAGGCGTGTGGGGCACTTTCCTGACGCTTGATGAGGAGGGCAAACGGCGCTGAGCGCAAGCCGACAGACCGAAGGATAGATTTTTTCTATTATCTTATAGGCATTTTCTGTTGTTGTTGTGATAAAAGCAATATAATTTTGTGTCAAAGAAAAAATATTGTTAACCACTTAAAAAATTATAGTTATGAGAAGTATCACAAAGTTAGATTTACAGTATGCACACCGTTTCTACGGTTTCAAGGGTGAGGCTCAATATCTTCATGGCCACACAGGAGTATTGACGATAGAGGTGGACGACACCGTTAACGAAGGCGTGAACATGGTGTACCCTTGCAATGAGATTCAGAAGATTGCATGGGATGTCCTTAAGAATTTCGACCATGCGCTGATTCTTCGCGAGGACGATCCGCTGCTCCCGGCTATCCTCGACGTTTACGACAAGCAGGGCATCCGCAACGGTCATCCGCAGAACACAATGAAGGGTGAGGCGTTCAAGACCGAGCTTGCCACAGCCTATCCCGACGCTCGCCTTGTGGTGACGAAGGAGACGATGACCGTTGAGGGTATGATAAAGATTGTCTACGACTTGCTCAAGGACAAATTGAACATTGCCAAACTCACATTCACAAGCGGCGTGAACGCTGCCACAGCCGAATTCCCCGTGGCAAAGAGCATAGACCGCTGTCCGCTCTGCGGAATCTCGCTCGACGAGAATGGTGTGTGCCCGAAGTGCGGCTACCGCAAGTAATTCATAATTCAATTAGAAAATCAGTTATGGGAGCGCTTTCTATATGGGGATGCGCTCCCTTTGTATTCACATTTACACAAGGTATATTGAAGAAAAACGGGTGAATCGCAGAATCGGTGAAAAATTTCGGATAAATTGATTGCTATAATGGTTTTTAATTGTATTTTTGCATAAAATAGGCTGCATCTCGGCAAAAGAAATTTTAGCAAGCTAAATTTCTATATG
>JBJEKJ010000071.1:0-8129 GCA_051878575.1 Muribaculaceae bacterium
CTTTTCGGCTACTTGAATTACAAGTGCCGGATTCTCGGCAAACAATATCTTTATAAGATCGGTCTCCTCAAAACCGTCGGTCGTGAGAGCGATTCCGCCCTTTGTGTTGGCAAATGCCATCTCAAGCAGAGTCGTTATGAGTCCGCCGGCCGAGACGTCGTGTGCTGCGAGCAGCAACGACTTGCTCACAAGCTCCTGAACGGCATTGAACGTCTTGGCAAAGTATTCGGCCGATGCGATGGTGGGAGCCGTAGCACCCAGTGCATTGAGTGATTGGGCAAAAGCTGAGCCTCCGAGGTTCAGCGGACACGATGAGAAGTCGATATAGAAGAGTTGGCTATTCCTGTTTTGTAGCACCGGAGATACCGTCTTTCTTATGTCGGCAACCTCGCCGGCCGCTGAGATGATCACTGTGCCTGGGGCGAGTACCTTCTTGTCGCCATATTTTTGAGTCATCGACAGACTGTCTTTTCCTGTCGGGATATTGATTCCAAGCGCGCATGCGAAATCGCTACAAGCCTTTACTGCGGAGTATAGAGCTGCATCCTCGCCGGTGTTGCGGCATGGCCACATCCAGTTGGCGCTCAGCGACACGCTCTTTAGGCGGTCCTTCAGATTCGCTCCCACAATGTTGGTGAGAGCCTCGGCAATTGAGAGCACCGAGCCTGCTTCGGGATTGATAAGAGCAGCTTGTGGCGCATGTCCGATTGAAGTGGCGATACCTTTAGTTCCTGTAAAGTCGAGAGCTACGACACCACAGTCGCTTAGCGGCAACTGAATCTCGCCCTGACACTGTTGGCGTGCAATTTTTCCTGTGATAGAACGGTCAACCTTGTTGGTCAGCCAGTCTTTGCAGGCCACACCTTCGAGTTGCAGCACTGTCTCGACATATTCGTTGAGCTTTCCGGTGGTGTAGGACACATCGGCAAAATGGTGCTGACTTGTGATGTCGGTCATTACCGTGACAGGAGAGCTTCCGAACATATCCTTCATTCCCAAGTCAATGGGGCGCACGCCGTTCTTGTCCTCAAACACGAATCGGTCGTCGCCCGTAGTCTCGCCTACCACATAGAATGGCGCGCGCTCTCGCTCGGCGATTTGGCGTATGTGCTCAATGTCGTTTTTCTCAACTACCATGCCCATGCGCTCCTGCGACTCGTTGCCGATAATCTCCTTAAGCGACAAAGTGGGATCGCCAACCGGGAGTGCCGATATGTTGATTTTTCCACCGGTTTCCTCCACGAGTTCCGAGAGTGCATTCAAGTGCCCACCTGCACCGTGGTCATGGATTGATATGATTGGATTGTTCTCTGATTCCGAGAGGGCACGAATCACGTTCGACACGCGCTTCTGCATCTCGGGATTTGCGCGTTGAACGGCATTTAGCTCGATGGAATTGTCGTATTGTCCTGTGTTGACCGATGATACCGCACCACCGCCCATTCCGATTCGATAGTTGTCGCCGCCCATGAGCACAACCTCTTGATTGGCTTTTGGTGTGCCCTTGATAGCATCGCGCTTGTTGGCAAAGCCTACGCCTCCTGCGAGCATAATCACTTTGTCGTAGGCGAACTGGCTCTCATTCTCCTCATGCTCGAATGTGAGCAGTGAGCCACAGATGAGCGGTTGCCCGAATTTGTTGCCGAAATCGGATGCTCCATTCGAAGCCTTTATGAGAATCTCCTCGGGAGTCTGATATAGCCACGGCCGCGGTGGCATGGTGCACATTTCCCATGCGCGCTCTGCGGCAGTGCGTGGATAGGAAGTCATATATACGGCCGTACCGGCAAGAGGCAAACTTGCGCGTCCTCCACCAAGACGGTCGCGAATCTCACCTCCCGACCCTGTGGCGGCACCGTTGAATGGCTCAACTGTTGTGGGGAAATTGTGGGTCTCGGCTTTAAGCGATATCACAGTGTCGATGTCGCGCACCTCGAAGTAGTCGGGCTTCTCGGGATTGCGTGGCGCAAACTGCTCGATTCGCGGACCCCCGACGAATGCTACATTGTCCTTATAGGCCGAAACAAGTGAGTTGGGATTCTCTTGCGACGTCTTCTTTATCATCTTGAAAAGCGAGGTAGGCATCTCCTTGCCGTCGATGACAAATTTGCCATTGAATATCTTGTGGCGACAGTGCTCGGAGTTCACTTGAGAGAAGCCGAATACCTCACTGTCGGTGAGTGGCCGTCCCAACTTTGCCGATAGTTGCTTGAGATATTCAATCTCCTCGGGACTTAATGCGAGACCCTCTGTTATGTTGTATTCCTCAATATTATCGATATGTACTATTTCTTCGGGAATTTTGGTTATTGTGAATGTGTCGGCATCGAGGGTGTGATAAATACGTTGCAGCATTTTGTCGTAGGAGGGAGCATCGTTTTTAGCGACAGTAAACTCCTCAATACGAAGAATGCCCGAAATACCCATGTTTTGAGTGATTTCGACGGCATTCGTACTCCACGGCGTTATCATTTCGCGGCGAGGCCCGACGAATGTGCCTGTAAGCACCTTTTTCTTGATAACTTTTGCGCCATCGAAAAGCCAATTGAATTTTTCGATTTCAGAATCTGAAAGGATATGGTCGGCATCGACCGCAAAAATGGTGTTTGCTCCTTTTTTGAAGAATGCTATCATAATAATTGAGTGAATGTGTTAAAATCGTTGATATATTTCTCTGCAAAATTACACAAAAACATTCATACACGAAAACTTTTATAAAAAGATATGGTAAAATGCTCACTAACTCGGCGAAAAAATGTAACTTTGTCATTTAAGAATAATACATAATTTTATGCAAAGACGTGTTTTTTTAGCTTTGGCTTTGTGTGTGGCATCGGCATTCTGCGCCGAGAACAACAAATTGGCGGCTCAGGTGGCATTTTCGGGCAATACGCTTCCCGTTTACTCCGAGAAGCCTGCCGCAAGCACTGGCCTCAATGAGATATTCGTGCTGAACAGCTGCGACGGCGTATCGATGAGCTATACGGCAAAAAATGCCCAGGCGAATGTCGTGTGGTACAAATATGGCTCTCAGGGTGGCGGCTTTGCCGAGGTGATAGATGGCGTGACTCGCAACGGGGCCGTCACGACTCTTGCCGGTATCATCCCAAACTCGGGATACATAATCGAGGAGGGAACCGATCGCACATATTTGTGGGTGATCAATTATCGCGATTATTATCTCGACTTGGATGCTATGACGTTTGCCGCTGAGCAGGATTGCGGCACAGTGATGATCAATGTGGCCGGCTCGGGCGCCGATATGACTTATTATACAATCAATGGCGTGCCGAAGAAGTTCAACCGTGAGATGCGACTCACATATCACTCGCTGTCGTGGGATGCAGAGCAGAAGCAGTGGAAAGACGAAATCGTGGAGGAGAGCTTCGACGTTTTCAAGCCCGTGATTTCGGTGCCGGCTCCTTATTGCAACACGTCATTTACGCTATCGGGCGACAAGCTGCTGAGATTCTGGGGCGAGGAAATGAGCGTGGAGAGTGATACCTACGTGACGAATGCCGTGGCGGTGGAGGCTGAGGCTATACAGGAAGCGAGAGAGAACTCCAATGAGAAAAAAACCGACAGTGGCGACGCAATGGGTGGCTCTGCTCCTGTCACTATCACATTTAGTGCCTATTGCACTGATGCTGTGATACATAAGGAGTGGCAGATGTCGCGCGATGTGGAGTTCAACAATATTGAGCGTCGAATGAATGAGGAGGAAGTGGTGGAGACTTTCAATGAGGCCGGCACCTACTATTGGCGATTCATCGGCTCCAACAATACCGGTGATTGCTCGTCTGAAAGTGCCACCTACACAGTCAATATCGGCACATCGAGCATAGAGTGCCCCAATGTGTTCTCCCCGCAGTCGACCGAAGGAGTGAACGATGAATGGAAGGTGTCGTACAAGTCGATTGTGGAGTTTAAATGCTGGATTTTCAACCGATGGGGCATCCAGGTGTGTGAGCTCACCGATCCGTCGCAGGGTTGGGATGGCAGATATAAGGGCAAATATGTGAAATCGGGCACATATTATTATGTAATACAGGCTCGTGGCGCCGACGGACAGGACTATAACCTGCGCGGCGACATTAATATTATCAACTATAAGAACACCTGTAGCAGCAACTCCGGAAATACAACTGAATAGCAATTGATTATGAATATAAGAAACATTATTTGCGTAGTTATGCTCGGAATATCCATTCCCGGCGTAATAGCCTGCGCTGCTGATGCCAAAGTGGGGCCGCAACAGGGCCTATCGTGCACTTATAGTCCTGATGTGCCCCTTTCGGTGACTCTGGCAGGGGAGAAGGTAAGCCTCGACCGCATCGACATGTATGAGCGCCTCGACCGTGAGTTGTCGAGCATAGTCTATGGGCATAGTACCACCATGCTCGTTTTGAAGCGGGCAAATCGCTATTTCCCTATTATGACACCAATATTGAGGCGTAATGGCGTGCCTGACGACTTCTTGTATCTGGCTGCTATCGAGAGCAGCCTCAATGTGAGGGCATACTCACGTGCCAAAGCTGCCGGATTGTGGCAGTTTCTCGCCGGCACTGCCAAACAATATGGCCTTGAGGTGAACGATGAGGTGGATGAGCGTTATGACCCGGAGAAAGCCACTGAGGCGGCATGCAAGTATCTGAAGGCGGGCTATAGGAAGTATGGACACTGGGCTACGGTGGCTGCGTCCTACAATGCCGGAATGGGACGTATTTCGGGAGAACTTGCGAAACAGCTTGCCGACAATTCCTACGACTTATATCTCAACGAGGAAACATCGCGCTATGTGTTCCGACTAATTGCAATGAAAATGGTGCTTGAGAATCCTTGCGACTATGGATTCTATCTCACTAAGGAGCAATTGTATCACCCGATAGGGTTCACGACCGAGGAGGTGACTGGAGAGGTTCCGAGTTGGAGCGAGTGGGCTAAGTCGCGCGGTATAAGCTATGCGCAACTGCGCGAGCTGAACCCGTGGATACGCTCATCGGCTCTCACGAATAAGGCTAAGCGTACCTACGTTGTGAAGTTGCCTGTTAAGGACGACTTGTATCGCAGCAAGCGCAAGTGTGCGGTGTATAACGGTAATTGGATAAGGAAGAATTAAACTCGGGAAAAGGAATTAGGAGACCATGCGTTTGGATGATAAGGAAGTGGAGTGCGTCAGTGTTCTTGGTGCGCGCGTCCATAATTTGAAGAATATTGACGTTGAGATACCTCACGGCAAGTTAACCGTAGTGACCGGATTGAGTGGCAGCGGAAAGTCATCACTCGCATTCGACACTATTTTTGCCGAAGGCCAGCGACGCTACATTGAGACGTTCTCGGCGTATGCCCGGAATATGCTTGGCGTGCTTGAACGCCCTGATGTGGATAAAATCACCGGACTATGCCCTGTGATATCCATCGACCAGAAGACGGTGAACAAGAATCCTCGCAGCACGGTGGGGACTACAACCGAGGTCTACGACTACCTGAGATTGCTCTATGCGCGGGCTGCCGATGCCTATTCATATATGTCGGGAGAAAAGATGGTGAGGTTCACGAGTGAGAAAATCGTGAATTTGATATTGAAAAAATATATCGGCCGGCGTATTTACATAATGTCGCCGCTGGTAAAGAATAGGAAAGGCCATTACAAGGAATTGTTTGAGCAATTGCGAAAGAAAGGCTATCTCACTGTCAGGGTCGATGGTGAATTCCGCGAGATAGTGTACGGCATGAAGCTCGACCGCTACAAGATGCACAGCATAGAGCTTGTGGTGGATAAGCTTAGAGTGGACGACAAGTTCAAAGAGCGCCTTGCCGACACTGTGGAACTCGCTTTCAAGCAAGGCGACGGCGAGCTGATGGTTCTCGACAAGGACGATGCCGATAGCATAGGACATTACAGCCGCAAGTTGATGGACCCTGTAACGGGTTTGTCCTATGCCGAGCCTGCTCCCCATAATTTCTCTTTCAATTCCCCGCAGGGAGCTTGCCGCAAGTGTAAGGGATTGGGATATGTTAACCTGATCGACCGTGACAAGGTGATGCCCGATATGAGCGTCTCGATTCACGATGGCGGTATAGCGCCAATAGGAAAATATAAAAACTCTTTGCTCTTTTGGCAGATTGCGGCGATATGCGAGAAATACGACGTTACGCTGAAGACTCCGCTTAAAGACGTGCCCGATGATGCTATCGACGAGATAATGAACGGAACTGATGAGCGACTCGACATAAAGAATGCCACAATGAGTACATCCAACTATTTCATGACCTACGACGGACTTGTGAAATACATAGAGCTGCAACAGACCGACGATGCCTCGGCTCAGGCTCAGAAGTGGGCAGGGCAGTTCTTCTCTCGCTCGACTTGTCCGGAGTGTGGAGGTGCCCGGCTTAACAAGGAAGCGTTGCACTACCGTATCGGCGGAAAGAATATCGCCGAGCTTGCAGCCATGGACATTGTGGAGCTGAGGGACTGGATGCACAATGTGAGGAATGTGATGTCTGAGAAACAATGGTCGATTGCCCGTGAGATAGTTAAGGAAATAAACGGCCGTTTGGACTTCCTTGTGGATGTGGGACTCGACTATATGTCGCTGAATAGGAATTCGGCGTCATTGTCGGGCGGAGAGAGCCAGCGCATAAGACTTGCCACACAAATTGGGTCGCAACTCGTGAATGTGCTGTATATTCTCGATGAACCGAGCATCGGGCTGCATCAGCGTGACAATGTGAGGCTTATATCATCGCTGAAGAGCCTGCGTGATTCGGGCAACACGATAATCGTGGTTGAGCACGACAAGGATATGATGCTTGAGTCGGACTATGTGATTGACATAGGACCTAAAGCCGGACGAAAAGGCGGCAACGTGGTATTTGCCGGCACGCCTGCCGAGATGTTGCGAAGCGATACCATTACTGCCCGCTATCTTAATGGATCGATGAGGATTGATGTGCCTGCCGAACGTCGGCAAGGCAATGGCAAGTCCATTATGCTTAAAGGCTGTAAGGGAAATAATCTTAAGTCGGTGGACGTTGAGTTTCCCTTAGGCAAGTTCATTTGTGTGACGGGAGTATCGGGCAGCGGAAAGTCGTCTCTCGTGAATGGCACCTTGCAACCGATTTTGAGTCAGAGGTTCTATCGTTCGAATCAGGAGCCGTTGCCCTACGATGAGATTGTCGGTATTGAGAATGTCGACAAGGTAGTTATGGTCGACCAGTCGCCCCTTGGCCGATCACCTCGTTCGAATCCGGCAACTTATACCGGCATCTTCGGAGATATAAGAAATCTTTTCGTGGGACTTCCTGAGTCGAAAATAAGGGGATATAAGGCGGGAAGATTCTCGTTTAATGTGTCGGGGGGAAGGTGTGAGGCTTGTAAGGGCAACGGATATAAAACTGTGGAGATGAATTTCTTGCCCGATGTGCTTGTGCCATGTGAGACGTGTGGTGGAAAACGCTATAATCGAGAGACTCTTGAGGTGAGATTCAAGGGTAAGTCGATTGCCGATGTCCTCGACATGACTATAAATCAAGCTGTGGAGTTTTTTGAGTCGATTCCTTCAATTCTTAAGAAGATAAAAGTGCTGCAAGATGTCGGGCTGGGATATATCAAGCTCGGACAGCCTTCAAGCACGCTGTCGGGAGGAGAAAGTCAGCGCGTGAAACTTGCTGCTGAATTGTCGAAGAAAAGCACGGGCAATACTGTATTCATTCTTGATGAGCCTACTACAGGATTGCATTTCGAGGATATAAAGGTACTTCTCGATGTGCTGAACCGTCTTGTTAGCAAGGGTAATACCATGATTGTGATTGAGCATAATATGGACGTGATAAAATGCGCCGACTATATTATCGACATGGGTCCTGAAGGTGGTAAAAATGGGGGAGAGATTCTTGCTACCGGAACTCCTGAGGAGGTCTCGGAGAATGAAGAATCCATAACAGGAAAATTCCTAAAAGCAGAATTGGGTTAGCGGAAGGATATAATACGTCCGCTATATAATTTGCATTGGCTGAGGCTGTGTTAAGTCTTAGCCAAATTTTTTTATTTACGGCGTGGAGCGCGCTATTATTGCGATAATTTGTGGAGTATCAGTGGTATATGATGTGTTTTCAGTTGATGA
>JBJEKJ010000072.1:0-8109 GCA_051878575.1 Muribaculaceae bacterium
ACGTACATTTGACACACAGCTTGCTTTGTTTTGAATTCGTCGAACTCACGTTAAAATACCGTTTTTAAGTTCTTGCATTCATAGAATGCATTGTAGCCGATTGAGGTGACGGAGTTGGGTATCTCCACCGCCGTCAAGCCGCTGCAACCTTCGAATGCATAGCTGCCGATTGTGGTGACGGAGTTGGGTATCTCCACCTCCTTCAAGCCGTAGTTGCCATAGAATGCATAGCTGCCGATTGTGGTGACGGAGTTGGGTATCTCCACCTCCCTCAAGCCGCCGCAGCCATAGAATACATAGCTGTCGATTGTGGTGACGGAGTTGGGTATCTTAACCGCCGTCAAGCCGCTGCAGTCCCTGAATGCTTCTTCGCCGATTGAGGTGACGGAATAGGTTTTGCCAGAGTAGGTAACGGAAGCCGGGATTGTAACTGAACCGGAATATTCATTTTCGGAGTAAGAAGCCCAATCACCTTCGTAAGTGACGCTTACGGTGGTGCCATCTACGTTTTTATTGTAAAATATGCCATTGACCTCGAAGTCGTAGGCGGAGGCGGTGATGGCTCCGAACAGCAACACTGCCACGAGAGCTAATCGCTTGAATATGTTTTGTTTCATTGCTATTATGTTTTAGTTTATATTTTCGTGTAAACATTATACCACGCCAAGAAACGCGGAGGGAGATTCCGGAGTTCCAGCACCATCTTCGACGTCGCAATTTTGGCGGCTTGCTTGTGTTTTGCCTTATAGTTTTGGAGGGCTTTAATCTTTCTCAACGTCTTGCTATACTTGCGCAGTTCGCTGTAGGTGATGAGCAGCGAAAAGTTAAATCTTCCCACTTTGCCAATTCTCCACAAGAAGTAATCGAGCAAGGCAAATTTTGAGTGAAGTGCCGTCTGGTTATTCCACAAAGCAGGGTCGCGCTTCTGGAGCTCTGCAACTATTGCCTTAAGCAACTCGCACAGCTGCCACATTGTTCCGGTTTTAATCAGAGATTTTTGAATTCTTAATTTCTTGGCAATCTTTACCGAAAGATCTTTCACTATGGAATCGTATATTGGAAATCCCATTTTATTGGCTGTAGCATCTACGAGGAAGAAAAGATATTTCGACAGCAACGACTCAGCAGTCATTCTTTTAATACCTTTTCCTTCAATAATATAGCCATATTTCTTTGAGAACAAATCAACCTGTAATTGATGATTGGCACTTGTGTTGGCAACAAAATTAATTGCTTTCCGGGCAAGCTCTGCATCGGTGTGATTGCCTTGGGCATCGAGTGACAACTGCCATAATTGCTCGGCAATCTCGCTGAGTCCGAATTGGCGCATACGGTTTACATTTGTGCCATAAAACAGGTCGATAAGAGCAAGGCGATGCATAATGAGCATCTTGGTGAGCTTGCCATTTAACAATAGTTGATTGCCGAATAAATCGTTGATTTGGTCCCTATTGGAAATATACTCTGAATCAAAAGGCACAATATCGCTAAAATCATCATCTTCTTCTTCAGGGAAGTGAAAATCGGGCAATTCGGCTCCTGCTGCCTCTTCGGTATCTACAGGGATAGCATAATCATAGCCACTACTTGCATAGTCACTACTTGCATTGCAACAATGATTGGGAAAATCATTGCAAATCATGTCGCGGATAGCTTGATTCAAAAAATCAGCAAAAACATCATTTTTATAAGCCATAGCAGTTAATGGTTTGTGTCCTTCAATCTCCGAGGGGGAACGGTTTACTGTAAGTGTACGAAAAAGGTGTGGAGATCGCATTTCTTGTCTTATCCGGTTGTGAGGTCTTGGCGTACCTAAGGCTCGGATAATACAACAGCCCCACACCGGTGTGGTATATAGCCTGCCTTCTCGGCAGCGACGTATATGCCTACGATGTAGGTGCTATCGCTAATTATCTTTTAAGCCTTGCGTAAACCGCCAAGTTTCACAACTTAAGATAATCATAAATAACACCTTCTGGACGCATCGGCCTTTCGTGGCTCTGCTTGCCCAGCTCCTTGCGGGGCTGCCTGCGCTTTCCTCGCATTGCTCCGACTGTGAGAGCCGCTTGCTTCGCCTACTCCGGGCGACTGCATCCATATATTATGTCGTTTCAGCGCGCCGACACCTCTGTGCTCACGCTTGCTTGCTGAATATGTATCACAAAAATAGCTATAATTTGTTATTTATCAAAAATTCTCACTACTATTTTTCTTCCCCACGCAAAAATTCCCCCACATAAAATTGACAATGCTTTATGGCCGCAAAATATACCTGCCCTCACTAATTTGCGACTGGCCAAAATAATGACGCGACAAATCGCGCGGCCCGTCAGCCTCGGCACAGCACCAAAACTCATAGCTGCGGGGGCGGCTCGGGACGGCGGCAAGCCAGGTTACGTGGCTCGGGGCGGCGGCGAGCGGGGGTCAATCGAACACGCCGTCGATCGACTCCTCGGGAGTGGCGTTGCCGGGCTCCACGTCGAGGGGCACACCACCGAGATACTCCTTGTGACAGAGATCGATATCCTCGGGGAACACGAACGCTGCCGACTGCGAATAAGGCAGCGTGGAGTCGCCGAACACGCGCTTCAGATACAATCCGTAGATAGGCAGCGCCATCTCGGCTCCCTGACCGTTGGCCATCGAGTTGAAGTGGATGAAACGCTCCTCGCCGCCTACCCACACTCCAGTGACGAGCTGCGGCGTGAAGCCCATGAACCATCCGTCGGAGTTGTTGTTGGTGGTTCCGGTCTTGCCTCCCATCTGTGCCGTCAGCGCGTATGGCTCTCGGCGCAGGCGGCTTCCTGTGCCCGAATCCACCACATTGAGCAGAATTGACAGAATCTTGTAGTAGGCCTCCTCGCTGATGCACTCGGTGAACTGCGGAGTGAATTCAGAAATCACATTGCCCTGATTGTCGGTGATGCGGGTGACGAATACCGGGTCGACGCGCATTCCCTTGTTGGCAAAAGCCGAATAAGCCGTCACCATCTCCTTCACCGACACGTCGCAAGGCCCGAGACACAGCGACTTCACGGCGTCGAGCTTGTTGGTAATGCCGAAGTTGTGCATATTCCTCACAAGCTGCGCCGGCGAGAGGCAGTCCATTAGCCGGGCCGAGATCCAGTTGTTGGAGTTGGTCAGCGCCCAACGCAGGGTCACCATCTCTCCCACCCTTGCGTGCCCGGTGTTGCGCGGACGCCACTCTCGCCCGTTCTCGTCGTAAAGCACCGGCTGATCGTTCAGCATCTCGTCACACGGAGTGTAGCCCTCCTCCATGGCGTAGGTGTAAAGGAACGGCTTGATAGTGGAGCCTATCTGCCTGCGACCGGAGCTCACCATGTCGTATTGGAAATAGCGGAAGCTCGGCCCGCCCACGTAGGCCTTCACATATCCTGTAGTCGGGTCCATCGACATCATTCCGGTGCGCAGATAGGATTTAGTGTAGAGCAGCGAGTCCATAGGCGACATCACCGTGTCGACACCTCCATTATAGGAGAACACGTGCATCTCGCACTTCTCCTTGAAATTCTTGAAAATCTGCTCGTCGCTCAGTCCGTTGAGCTTCAGCACGCGATAGCGCTCGCTCTGGCGCACAGCCTTCTTGATAAGCGCGTCGCGCTGCTCCAAAGGCAGCTCGGTGCGGTTCGACGAGTAGGGATTCGACGCCCCGCCCTTCTCCTTGAAGAATTTCCGCTGCAAGCTCTTTCCGAGGTGCTCCTGCACCGCCATCTCGGCATATCGCTGCATTCGCGAGTCGATCGTGGTGTAAATCTTCAATCCGTCGGTGTAGATGTTGTAAATCGTGCCGTCGGGCTTACGGTTCTTCTCGCACCATCCGAAAAGCGGATTGTTGGCCCAAGCTATCGAGTCGTCGACGTAGGCCTGATGGTTCCAACTCGGATAGTCGTCGCGGTCGGGACGCTTGGCGGTGAGCATTCGGCGCAGCTCCTCGCGGAAGTAAGGCGCTATGCCGTCCTTGTGGTCCACTCGGTGGAAGTCGAGCCTCAGCGGCTGCTGCTTCAGCGCCTCAAGCTCCTCACGGCTTATCATGTCGGCCTTATACATCTGCTCGAGCACCACGTTGCGACGCCCGCGAGTGCGCTCGTTGTAGCGCACAGGGTTGAAATACGACGGGTTTTTTGCCATTCCCACGAGCGTTGCCGCCTCGGTAATCGACAGGTCCTTAGGCTCTTTGCCGAAATACACGAAAGCCGCCGATTTTATGCCCACTGCATTATTGAGGAAATCAAACTGGTTGAAATACATCTTGATGATCTCATCCTTGGTGTAATATCGCTCCAACTTCACGGCTATCATCCACTCGATAGGTTTCTGGAGCATTCGCTCCATGACACCCGACGACTCGGGCGAATAGAGCTGCTTGGCAAGCTGCTGCGTGATAGTGCTGCCTCCGCCGGCATTCTTCTGCATGAACAGCCCGCGCTTTATCACCGCTCGGGCAAGCGCCTTCAGGTCGATGCCCGAGTGCGACTCGAAGCGGGCATCCTCGGTGGCTATAAGCGCATTCGACAGATAGGGCGACAGCTCGTCGTAGTCGGCATACACTCGGTTGCCCTTGCTGTGATAGTAGCGCCCCATCTCCACGCCGTCGTCGGTGTAGAGCACCGACGCAAAACGGTCGGTGGGATTCTTCAGTTCCTCGACAGGTGGCATATATCCTATCACGCCATTATAAATCAGGTAGAACGTGAGTCCTGCCAGAATCACCAACAGCCCGAAAGCCGTCCACATCGCTATGATTATGCGTCGCGCGGTCTTGCTCATTTCTATAAGTAGCTATTATTCAGTAAAAAATCACTTTCAATACATATTAATCCACAAAATTACGAAATTTCCGCAATATATCCCACCACTATCGCCATTTTGACGTCTTTTAGCCTACGCCACGGGCGGAAAAGCGGGCAGAAAAGCACCGAGGGGCGGCATCAGCAGCGATGCGACCCCTCGGTTATGCTTTATGCTTCATGCTCTCACTTCACACGGAGCACCTTTCCGGCCTGAATCTTGGAATTTTTGGAAATCCCGTTGAGCTTGCAGAGTTTGGCAACCGTAGTTCCGTGGCGAGCTGCAATTTTGCCGAGGTTGTCGCCCTGACGAATCTTGTAGGTAGCCTTCGAGCCACCCTGCTTATAGCTGTTTTTGTGCTTTGAGCTCGACTTTCTCGCATAGGAGCGTGACGACCTGTTGTAGCCGGGGGCATCCTCAAACGTGCGCTTGTCGAAAGTATATTCCTCGGCCCTGACAGTCTGATTCTCGAAGTCGAAAATCGCCGCCGGATTGATGGCGTAGCCCATAAAGCGCGTCTCGAAATGCAAGTGCGGGCCGAAACTGCGTCCTGTGTTTCCGCTGAGCGCAATAGGCGTTCCCGCCTTCACCGTCTCATCGGGATGAACGAGGAATTTCGACAAGTGCCCGTACACGGTCTCCAACCCGTTGGTGTGACGGATAATGACGTAGTAGCCATAACCGCCGCGTTCATATTTCGTGAGACGCACCTTTCCGTCGAATGCGGCATAGATAGTGTCGCCGATAGCCGCACGGAGGTCAACACCCTTGTGCATGCGGCGGAAGCGCGGACGATAGCCGTAGGGCGAGGTCACGATGCCCGGACAAGGCATAAAGAATTCGCTCACGTCGATCGTGGCACGGTCGGGCACCACGGCATTCTTATAGGAGTTCACCAAGCCGCTTTCCCAACCCTCGGTATAGATATCGGGCTCGGGCTCACACTCCTCATAGAGCTGATTGGCAAATTGCTCGGTCTCCTCCAGTCGTATCTGCTCACCGATATGGCTTTGGCGCGCAAGCAGTTCATCGTGGCGGCTTGAATAGTTGGTCACCGACTGCAAATTCTGGGCAAAAGCACTGCCGCCCACGCACATCACTGCCGTGAAACCTACACACAAGCCTATCGTTCTAAACAAGTTCATTGAGTCTTTTTCAGTTTTTCGCATTAATTACACTTCATCAGAGGCGTAAAGATAGTTAATTCCTGTGGGTGTGTAATCAAAAATCTCCTCAGGTGCGAAGAAACGTGCGAGCTCTATCTTGGCATTCTCCACCGAGTCGGAGGCATGGACTATGTTCTCCTGTCCGCTCATGCTGTAGTCGCCCCTGATAGTGCCCGGATTGGCGTTGCGACCATTGGTGACACCAGTCATGGCACGAACCACCTGAACGGCCTCTTTGCCGCGGATGCACATTACCACGACCGGAGTAGCCATCATCGATGCCTTTATGCGCGGGAAAAACGGACGGTCAACAAGATGCGCATAGTGCTCATCAAGCAGGGCGTCGTTCAACTTTATCATCTTCATTCCGGCGATAATCAAGCCCTTACGCTCAAAACGCGTTATAATCTCTCCTGCGATTCCACGGCCTACTGCCGACGGCTTCAAAATGACTAATGTCTCTTCCACTTGTTAAATAGTTTTTATGGTTACACTTATATTTCCCAAAGTTATGGCTTTTTTCCCGAAAAAGAAAATTTTTCGTACCCAAATTATTTACAAGCCTCGACCACGCCTCAGAAATCGAGAACACAACAAACTAGCACCCAACGCAATGCGCCAAAAATATGTTTTACAACATATTCGCGCATTACGCATCATCGCCGAAATTCGATTTCACACTATCAGTGTTAAAATTTTGCCACTT
The DNA here is from genome assembly GCA_051878575.1 of Muribaculaceae bacterium. GTDB lineage: Bacteria > Bacteroidota > Bacteroidia > Bacteroidales > Muribaculaceae > CALZFJ01. Next base: position 6,682 of record JBJEKJ010000072.1, read on the forward strand.
TAACAATTGCGTTTCCCCATCGCTCACCTCCGCTCACCATATACGCCCCTCAGCTGATAAGGCTCCAATTTACCTGACGGCGATAAAGGAATTGCAGATGCCTGCCGAGCAACAGATTACGATCCTGCGTCAGCGTAGGGTCAACGTCGAGAATATGTGAGGCGAGGTCGCGAGCCTGCTGAAGTATCTGCCCGTCCTTAGCCACATTGGCAATGCGCAGGCTGAAGGCTATCCCGCTCTGCTGCGTGCCCTCCATATCGCCCGGGCCTCGCAGCTTCAGGTCCTCCTCGGCCACTATGAATCCGTCGGTGGTCTGTGTCATCACCTCAAGCCTATGGCGTGTCTCACGGGTAATCTTCACGTTCGACATCAGTATGCAGAAAGCCTGGTCGGCACCGCGCCCCACCCTGCCGCGAAGCTGATGCAACTGCGACAGCCCGAAGCGCTCGGCATTCTCAATCACCATAACCGATGCGTTGGGCACGTTCACTCCCACCTCAATCACCGTGGTGGCCACCATAATCCGCGCCTTTCCCTCAGCGAAAATCCGCATCTGATAGTCTTTCTCGTCGGGTTTCATCTTGCCATGCACCATGCACACCCGATAGTCGCGGAACGTGTCGCTTATTATCTCATATCCCTCCTCAAGATTGCGCAAATCGAGCTTCTCGCTCTCCTGGATAAGCGGATAAACAACATATACCTGCCTGCCGAGTTTCAGCTGCTCACCCACGAAGCGATACACCGACCGGCGGTGGGTATCGTAGCGCAGCACCGTCTGCACGGGCTTGCGGCCGGGCGGCAGCTCGTCGATCACCGACACATCGAGGTCGCCATACACGGTCATGGCAAGCGTGCGCGGAATAGGCGTAGCCGTCATCACAAGCACATGAGGCGGAGTGCTGTTCTTGTGCCACATCTTCGCCCGCTGAGCCACGCCGAAGCGATGCTGCTCGTCGATAACCGCCATGCCGAGGTTCTTGAAGCTCACCGTGTCCTCAATCACGGCATGCGTTCCCACAAGAATCTTCACATCGCCACTGAGCAATCCCTCATGAATGGTTTCACGGTCCTTCTTACGTGTGGAGCCGGTGAGCAGCTCTACTCTGACGCCGATTTTTGCCGCAAGCTCGCCGATGGTGTGATAGTGCTGCGTGGCAAGTATCTCGGTGGGGGCCATTATGCACGCCTGGAAGCCATTGTCCACGGCAAGAAGCATCGTCATCAGCGCCACAAGCGTCTTGCCGCTACCCACGTCGCCCTGAAGCAGACGGTTCATCTGACGGCCGCTGCCCATGTCGGCACGAATCTCCTTTATCACGCGTTTCTGCGCTCCGGTGAGCGGAAACGGCAGCACCTCATGGTAGAAGCGGTTGAAGCAGTCGCCCACCTTCGTGAACCTGAACCCAGCGATGCTCATATTTCGCT
>JBJEKJ010000073.1:0-32840 GCA_051878575.1 Muribaculaceae bacterium
AGCACTCAGTGCCACCATCGACTCTCCCGTGGAGTCGCGTGCCGTGCCCGTGGAAGGCATCGGGAGCATCGACAATTTGGAAATCACGGTGCTGCGCAACGGCTCGGGCGACCACTATTTCACCGACTCCGCCCTGAAAGGCGGCGACGGAACGATATTCTCATTCTCCACGCCCCACTATTGGCTGCCGGGAGCTTCTCTCGACTTCTACGCCTACACGCCTTCGCCGCATGCCACCAATGTGGCGGTGACGGGAGGCGCAATCTCTTTTGACTACTCGTCGACGGCTGCCGGCTCTACGACCGACGGCGCCGACATCCTCACCGGATTCGCCTACGGGTTGGAGTATGCCGCCACCAACCGCGGCATAGTGCCGATGAAGCTCAGCCACGCGCTGTCGCTGATTGAGTTTGCCGTGGCCTACGAGGAAGATGCCTCGGGAAACCGCATCTCGAAAATCGGCAGAGACGTCATCATCACAGCCTTGACGCTGAAAGGCTTAGCCATGAGCGGCTCTTGCCGTGCCTCAATAGCCGCTACCGAGTGGACTCACGACGCCGCCACCGATTTCGTCCAAGATTTCACCGACGGCGGCTCGGTGGAGGGGCTGAGGGTAGGGCGCGACATCGATGCCGGCGACCTTATCAATCTTCCCGACCGCTCGAAGGCGTTTATGGTGATTCCCGGGCAGCTGCTCACCACGCTGAGCATCTCGTTCATCGAAGGCTCGCCTGCCACCTACACCAAGACCGTGGACATCGACCCGGTGATTTTGCAGCCCGGCAAGCGCTACGTTTTCAACCTCGCAATAAAGTCAAACGACGTGAATGTGACCGAGACATTGGTGACCGACTGGATTGGCAGCGGCACTACCGACATTACATTATTATAAACCAACCCCCATACAACAGCGCAATGACTGACAGCAATACCAAATATTATTCCATCATCGTGATGCTTGCCTCGATATTTTTTGTGGCTTGCGACTCCGAGAGCCCCGATGTGCCCGCGGATGGCGAGGTGCGCTATTCCGACGTGCCTATCGTGCCCACGGCGTCGATTGTGACGGCGCAGCTGTCGAGGGGCGATTTCGAGGGCCCGGTCAACGGAATAACCTTCACTCCTAATACTACAAAGATATTTGGCGTTACCGCCTATCTCGGCTACGAGATTCCCGACGCATGGCAAGCCAACTCGAAATTGAATTTCGCCTCGGTGAATTGCGATGTCAATGGCAATTATATTTTCGACGAGTGGAAATATTATCCGCTCGACTACAAGATGTATTTCTATGCCTTCTCGCCAATGGTGAAATGCACATTGAGCGAGGGCGATGCCACTACGCATCCCTCGGTAAGCTATGTAATCGACGGCTATCAGGATGTTATGTGGAGCAAGAATGAGAATGGCATTTTGAAAGCCGATAATCCGGTTTATCAGGAGCAGCCCGACTTCCGGTTTCAGCACAAGCTACAGCGAGTGATTTTCGAGGTGCGACGCACTTCAGGCCTTCCATCGTGGTCAATGATAAATGAGATTAGAATCAATGACCTATACGACCATGCGACTCTCGACCTCATTACCGGCGATCTCGTCTTCGACACTACTCGAGAAAAGACTGCGTTCCATGCCGTATGGGAGTATTCTCCTACTACTGATTTTGTGATTTATCCGAAAGACATAATGTTCCAGCCCGGCGTGACCGAGCTCGACATAACATTGGTGCTCGACGATACCGACTATAATGCACATGTCAGCCTCACGGGCGACCATGCGGGGGAAGCGGGATATAAGCATATTATTAGAATTACGGTGGATGGCGCTACACTGTCGATACCGACGCCTGAAATTCTGCCGTGGGACGGCAACCTGACTGCCGATGGAGATATTTAACTTGAGAACTGCACTATGAAGAATATTAGTTATTACATATTGCCTATACTGATGCTTGCCCTTGCAGCTTGCAGCGGCGAGTCGGCCGGCGAGCCAAGCGATACCGTGGAGCTTGACATATTGTCACCTTCTATTGTGACATGTGTTGACTCAAGAGCTAAACCAATTGAAGGGCATTTTTTCTCATATCATAGTCCTACGAATTATGGGAAAGACGATTATGGCTTGGTATATTATGCACAATATGATATATCGACATTTGTTTGCGATAGAGGTACGTTGAACGGCCATTTGTCAAATTCCTTGAACGAATTGATTCGTTTACAAGTGCATAAGCCTGGAACAACAACAATACCTGAGTATGCATGGCTCAGCTCTATGCCCGGAGCTCGAATAGGAGGAAATATAGTTGTATATGCTTATTATCCGCATGTCAGTGGCAGTTTTAAGCCCGATTCGGTGCCTTTCACCACCAATCAACAGAATGACTGGATGTGGGCCGACCCTGTGATAATAGATAATGTTAGCTCCTCCAATCGCACTGCCCCGGTGCGTTTTCATCATGCAATGACATGTGTGGAAATAAGATTGTCGACGCTTTATAATGGCACAGTTGAACTTAACAGCATAACTATGACGGATGCTAAAAATTCTCTTGTTGCGTCGGGCACAATTGATATTCGTAACGGAGCTCTGAACTATAAAGAAGAGAATAAGACGTCTTCGATTACTATTAATGGTTATTATAATTCAGAACGAATACCTACTCATGTGGCTGACAACAGCTCATATCGCAGCTTCTGCTTTTTAATGCCTGAGAAGGATTTCGAGGCTGGCGATCTTGTGTTGTCATTCAAATTCGACAATGTGGCCGGTCGTGTGGATTTCACCATTCCTACCACATTCAAGGATGGTGATGGAAATGATATTACGGTCACCAAATTTGAAACCGGGAAAAGATACATCCTTAACTTGCTTGTCGACAACACCACACTTATCTATCCGCTAAATTTTGTGGTCGACGATTGGACCGGCGTGGATGTTAATTTGAAAATATGATGAGAAAGAGAGTATATCACATAGTGGCAATAGGGCTTTTGGCGCTTGCCTCGTGCGGCACGCAGTCGACTGATGGGATAGAGCCCACGGTGAGTGGCGTGGTGCGCTTCTCGAGCGATATATCGCGTGCCGGCGAGACCACTGCTCCGGCCGACGACGGCACCACATTCCGCTTCGCAGCCTATCAGCCCGGCACGATGAATTTTAAGCACACGGGAACCTACGTCTACGATATGGCGCAGGATGCCACATTTCTTGTGGCAAGCAGGCTTGACGACAACGGCAAATATGTTGCTGCCGATGCCTTGGCAGGCATAAATGGAGTGGCCGGCACATATAAGGTCGTTGCACTCTCTCCGGGATTGAAGGAAAAGATATTCAACGACAGCACAATGGCAGTGATAACTTGCCCGAATCGTGTGGATGATGCCGATGCCGACGCAGGTGCGGTGTATGCGGCCGACGCGGAGCAGAAGGAGCTTGGCGAGTATGCCACAATACGCTTTGCCAATCCTTTGCGGGAGATTCGCTCGCGAATAGGATTTGAGGTGAGCAAGGATGCCGACCTTGCCGAGGAGATTTCGGTGACTGATATCAAGGTGATGGGAGCGGGCACCGGAAAGCCCGACGAACAGCTCTACTACTTCCCCAATACCCGCCAGTGCGCTGTCCCCGAGGGCGTGGACGATGTGATGGATTTCGGCGCTCCAAATAAGGTGGTGGATGCCGACGGCTCATATCGCTTTGTGTCGGGCAAGAAATATATCCTCTCGGGTATCTATGCTCCGCGCAGTGTGGTATTAAATATCTTAAATGTTGATGCCGACAATATAAATGTTCAAGAAACACAATATCTTTCGATGCGTATGGATTTTAAGCAGGGCACGCGCTCGGTGAGCGCCGAGATAATGCTCAATGCCGATGCCGAGGGCCTGCTCGCCGAGCTTAAGTCGAGGCATGAGTATATATTTAAGGTGACGGTGGCTTCGACCTATATCAAGATTTATCTTAATGTCTATGACCACTCAGGCAGTATTCTTGAATGGCAGAATCCCGGCAGCAGCGGCAGCAATGCAATAGGTGGCCCCGACGAGACCATCAAGATTGGCACTTTCAATATAACTAATTGGACCGACAATAATTATGGAAATCAGGAAATTGAATAATATGATGAGACGTTACACATTCGTTTTTAGCTTTGCCGCCGCATTGATGTGGGTGATGGCGGCGTGTACCGACGAGCTTCTATCAAGCCGTGATGCCGATTCATGGCAGGGGAACGATAAGGTTATGCTGAGCCTGAAGGCGGCGGGCGTGAGTCGCCCCGACAGGTCGCGTGCGGTGGATGTGCCGGTGGATGAGGGCACCGATGCCGACTACCGCATATCGGATTTCGTGGTTTTCCAATTCGACGAGAATGGAAATCGACTTGTCGACCCCAAATACTACGATTACGTAGCCGATGCCGAGAACGACGCCGGGCAGACCATTCCCGTGGTGCTCCCGAAGGATGATGGCGTGAATTACTTGATTGTGGTGCTTGCGAATTATCATAATGAAGCGGCAAATATTACTTTCGCCGATGCCACCACGCTCACGAAGCTGATGGAGAAATATCAGAGGTTTGAGAAGCTCGAGGATTCCTACAAGGATAATGGCAGCGGCTACGACTTGATGATGAACGGATATGCGACAATCGACAAAAACACGTCGCAAATCGACATGACGCTATTCCGAAATGTGGCGAAACTCACGCTTTTAATCAATAATCCGTCCACGTCGGGCGTGACGCTGAGAACGGCACAATTGAAATCGGTGACTACCAAAATCGACTATTTCTATCACCTCATTGAGGACAAGAATCCCGATGCGCTTACCGCGCCTTATCCGAATTACAATAATTTCACTACTTTCGACTATAAAGCCGATGAATTTGAGGTGGCTCCCGGCGACACAAAGACGCTTACCTACTATCTTCCATGCCACTTGATGGGAACGTCGGGCTCGAGCACCGAGAAGACAAAGGGCAATTATGCTCCCGATTATGCCACATTCGTTGAGCTATATGGCATAAGCACCGACGGCAAGACGTTCTCACGCTATCGCTTCTATCTTGGCGACAATATGGTGAACGACTACAATATAAAGCCCAACTATCACTACACGCTGCCGATTACGTTCTCCTCAATTGGAAATCCGGATACTGACCCACGAGTTAAGCATGTTTCCGGTATTTTGGAGGAGCCTGATGCGAATAGCTATATAATCAATCCATTGCCTATAGAGGAGCAAACACTATATAAGATACCTGTAGTTCCACGAATCAATACTTTTTGGCAGAATGAAAAAGATGCAGGAAATATTGTGGCAGCGGCAGGTTATACAATTATAGGTGAGAATGAGTGGGCTGCTGATATAATTTGGCAATCTTCAGATCAACAGATGATTGAATTCTATGACGCAAATGGAAATATTGGAGAAAAAGATGGCCGTGTGTCGCCTGTATACAAAGGCTTTCAATCATTGTGTTTCAAACCGAAAAGAAGTGCAAGGGGTAATGTAGTGATAGGAGTTTATCGTACTGACCAAGCGAATGCTACTGACCGTATGAAGCGTGAATATTCATGGAGCTGGCATCTGTGGATAACTGATTATAATCCCGATGAATGTGTGAATCAGAATTGGGATGGAAGATACAAATACAGACTCTCTAACGGTAGTGGCGAGGTTGTCCATTTCCGCGGGCAATTGTGGAATGCTGACAATGCAATGTATCACAATAAATGGGTTATGGATAGATATCTGGGTGCCACGCCCGAAGACAATAATACAATAGCTAAAGTAGGTATGAGATATCAAGCCGGTCGCAAGGATCCGTTAGTATATCAAGCAGCGACAGGTAGTGTGTATTATTATGATGCCGCTAATGATATATTTAAGCCAACATCTTGGGCGAATAGTGTTGCGACGACAGAGGTCACTACAAGAGATTATACTGTGAAGTTCCCGTATGCATTTCTTAGTGGAGGAATTACGAATAACAAATATTGGAATAATTTGTGGGATGACCCTGATTGGAGTAAGGCTCTACAAGGAGGGGAAACTAAAAAAAGCTTCTTCGATCCATGTCCTCCGGGGTGGAGAATACCTATATCTTCAGGCTGGAGTGAGATAATTAGACCAGTAACAAATAATGAAGACCATCAAATATTTTATTTGGATGGTATCAAAAATGGGGACTATCCATATATTATTAAAAACCTGCAACACTTGGGTGCATACAATTCGGCTGGAGGGTATATTAACATAACATTTTCCGATCCGGTAACACAAAGCGCTGTAAATTCATATTTCAAGCACGATGCTAGTTTTTATGGTATAGGAACTTATCATGGACAACGCTATAAAGCGAAAGCAATTATACCGGTGCAAGAGTAATTTGGCTGAGTAGGCCGAATCGCTCACCTGCGGGAAGCTAACGCAAAAGCGACGCAAGCAGCCACAATGGCAATGCTTGCGTCGCTTTTTTTAGCTGCCACGGCCGGCATGCGCTCAATACCGATAAACAGGCATTAATTGTAAATTGCCGGAGAAGGGCGCAAAAAATCAAGTGTGAGGGAAACCGCATTTCCATCACACTTGTTTCTTTCAGCCGCTTGAGCGGCTTTATGCTCTTTGACTGATGTTCAGTATTCCTCCTCGTCGAAGAAGAAGTCGTCTTTACTGGGATAGTCGGGCCATATATCTTCGATGCTCTCGTATGTTTCGCCTTCATCTTCCATCTCCTGAAGGTTCTCTATGACCTCAAGTGGCGCACCTGAACGCATCGCATAATCGATGAGCTCCTCTTTGGTTGCTGGCCATGGCGCGTCTTCCAGTTTGGTTGCAAGCTCTAAAGTCCAATACATAATTATCTACTTAAATTAAAAATTTCCGCAAAGATAATGCTTGATATCAAATATCAAAATATATTTGTGCTTTTTTGTGTGAAAAAAGCGTTTCTCTGCCCATATTGGACAAAAATGTGCCGAAAAAATGGGCAATTTAGCAGGCGTCGCGGGGCTTATTCTCAGCAGTTGGGGTCCCAGAAAACTTCCTCAATCTGGTTGTGGATATTGTTGAAGCGGGCGAAGACGAAGAAGAAGTCGCTCAGGCGGTTGAGGAATTTCAGTATCACCGGGTCGACGTAGGTCACGTCGGCAAGGTCGAGCACCCGGCGCTCGCAGCGTCGGGTCACGGCACGGCAGATGTTGGCCACTGCCGACAATGTGCTGCTTCCCGGCAGGATGAAGTTGTGGAGGGGCGGCAACTCCCCGTCGAGCCTGTCGATGATGCCCTCAATCTTTGTGATGTCGGCCTCTGAGAGTCCGCGGCAAGTCGTGTGCTCGCTGTTGGGGTTGTCGGTGGCGAGGTATCCGCCGATGTTGAACATCTTCGACTGCACTTCGCGCAGATATTTGTACATCTCGGGGTGCGATACTTTTGCCGATATGGTGAGGTGTCCGATGAAGGAGTTGAGCTCGTCGATTGTGCCGTAGGCCTCGATTCTGATGTCGTTTTTCTTGATTCTCTTTCCGCCTACGAGAGAGGTGGTTCCGGCGTCGCCGGTGGCTGTGTAGATGTTACTTTTCATGATTCTCGGGTGTTTTGATTGATGTTGAAATTGTTCTGTATGTCGTTCAGTGTTGAGATTAGCATCTGCTCGTCGGCCACTGTCACCGACATGCTCAGCATCTCGCTGCGAGCGAATGGCGATGCTGCGAGCTCGTCGATCTGGCTTATAAGGCTGTCGAAGATGCCACGGGTGTTGGCCACCACTATTTTGCGGTGCGTGTCGCCGTTCACTATGAGAATGGAGAGTGTGCTTATCCACTCGTCGATGGTGCCTATTCCGCCCGGCAGCACGATGAATGCGTCGGCGAGGTCGATCATCATCTCCTTTCGGTCGTTGAGGTCGCGGCATTGGATAAGGTCGTCGACGATCTCGTCGGCTCGGTAGGCGAAGCGCTTGGGCACGATTCCGGTGATTCGCGCGCCGGCGTCGTGGGCGGCTTGTGCCACAATGTGCATCAGCCCGGCGTCGACGCCTCCGTAGATGAGCTCGTGGCGGTTCTCGCCGATCCATTTTCCGGCGGCTTCGGCCACCGATTCATATTCGGGGTCCAAATTGGCTCTTGAGGAGCAGTAGACTGCGATTTTCATATTTTTTGCCTGTTACGGGGTTCTCCATTGTCGGCACTGTTGCCACATTCGGGCGTCGGGCCTGAATCTTGCGCAAAGGTAGGCTATTTCCTCGATACAAGCAAGAAAAAGCGGTGGAATTACGGAAATTTTTCCGTAATTCCACCGCTAATCTGTGTCACGCGTCTGAGACGGGTGTTTTTCCTCCCTGCGACGACAGTGGTGATTGTCGGCTACCAGTTCACTTCCTGGAGCTTGTCGTGGCTGTTGGCAATCTTGTTGGCGAGGGCCACGGCTTTGGTGATGTGGTCGCAGATGTGGTCGGTGCCGATAGTCTTGTCCACTCCGGCGTGAATGAGCACCTCCTTCACATTAGGCTTCACGCCCGATAGCACCACGTGTATGCCCTCCTGCTGCGAGGAGTTGATAAGAATCTCCAGGTTGTGTATGCCCGTTGAGTCGATGAACGGCACTTTGCGCATGCGTATGATTCTCACGCGCGGCTTGTCGCCCATGCTTCGCATCATCTCGTCGAATTTAGTAGCCACTCCGAAGAAGAAGGGGCCGTCGATTTCGTAGATTTCCACGCCCTTCGCCACTTTCAGCAGCTCGTGCTGTGTCGACTCGGTGCCGTCGGCGATGTCGATTTGGTCGCTGAACACCTTTATCTGGGTGTTCTCCATCACGCGCTTCAGGAATAGCACGATGGCGAGCAGCAGGCCGATTTCAATGGCTATGGTGAGGTCGAATATCACGGTGAGCAGGAATGTGACGATGAGCACCGTGACGTCGGATTTCGGGTTCTTGAATATGCTGAGCACCGTGCGCCATCCGCTCATGTTGTAGGCCACCATCACGAGCACGCCGGCGAGGCATGCCATAGGCACATAGTTGATGAGAGGCATCAGGAATAGGAAAATGAGCAGCAGCACCACTGCGTGCACCACTCCGGCCACCGGCGTGCGGCCGCCGTTGGTGATATTCGCCATGGTTCGGGCTATGGCTCCGGTCACGGGTATTCCGCCGAAGAATGGCACTGCCATGTTGGCTATTCCCTGGCCGATAAGCTCGGTGTTGTTGCGGGTGTTGTTGCCTGTGGCTCCGTCGGCCACGGTGGCCGAGAGCAGCGACTCGATGGCTCCGAGCACCGCTATGGTGAATGCCGAGGGGAGCAGCACGTTGATGGTGGTCATGTTCAGCCCGAGCCAGTGGGGCAGGGGCATCTCGGCGGGCAGCTTGCCGAAGCGGTCGCCGATGGTCTCTATTCCCTCCACGCCGGCGAATGTCTTGAGGCAGAATACGGCCACCGTCATCAGCACGATGGCTATCAGCGCGCCGGGCAGCTTCTTCGACACGTAGGGCGCCGCAACGATTATCGCTATGGTGACAAGGCCCACGATGAGCGTGGGAAGGTGCATAGTGCCGAAATTGGCGAAGTAGACGCCCCACTTCGAGATGAAGTCGGAGGGAACCTTGTCCACTGTAAGGCCGAATAGGTCGACAATCTGCGTGGAGAAGATGGTGAGCGCGATACCGCTCGTGAAGCCCACCACGATGGGATAGGGGATGAACTTTATCACCGTGCCGAGCCTGAACAGGCCGAGCAGCACCAATATCACGCCTGCCATGAACGTGGCTATGGCGAGGCCCTGCAAGCCGTAGAGCTGGATGATGTTGTAGACGATCACTATGAATGCTCCCGTGGGGCCGCCTATCTGCACGCTGTTGCCGCCAAGTGCCGACACTAAGAAGCCGCCGATGATGGCCGTGATAAGTCCCACGGTGGGTGTCACGCCACTGGCGATACCGAAGGCGATGGCGAGAGGCAGTGCCACGATTCCTACTACTAAACCTGCTACGAGGTCGTCCTTAAATTTTGCTGCGTTGTAATGTCTAAGCTCGCTGAGCAGCTTTGGCTTAAACTCAATACCTCCTGTGAAATTCATTTGGTCGAAAAAATGTTTGTAAAAAAATACGTAAAACCTAAAACTTCTGCAAAGTTACGTCATTTTTACCATATTTCACACATTTTTAACCAAAAATCGCTCCAAAAGGGAAAAAGAAGGGAAAAGAGGGAAAAATAGAGAAAAGGTGTAAAAAGTAGCTTGAACACAATTGCAGTCAAATAGCAGTCAACCGCATGTCAGCGATGCCTCCAAAGAGGAAGCCATGGCACAGATACGCTATTGAGGCGTCCCGGTGAGCGTGCTTTGCGGCATTTGGGGTAATGGGCGCCTCAATATGTATGTGTCGGGGAGTGCAGTGCCGGCTTGTGGGCAACCTATGGCTATATGCTGAGCCGGGTGTGAGCTATAGCTTCCCTTATCGGCTGCGATGGCCGTGATTAGGGCGTGAGCTGGCAGTATGATTTCATCATTCGGGCTTGCGGCCGAGGAAGTCGAAGGTGTCGGCATAGATTTCGGTCACTTGCCGCTTTATTTGGTTCTTGTCCTCCCATGTGCGCGTGCGCAGCTTGCCCTCGATGTAGAGCTGAGAGCCCTTTCGGATGTATTTCTCGGCAATTTCGGCATTTTTACCCCACATCACGATGTTGTGCCACTCCGTTCGGTCGGGCACCTGTGTGCCATTGGATGCGGTGTAGCCACGCTCGGTGGTTGCGAGAGAAAACGAAGCCACGGGCTGACCCGGGGCGGTGTATCGCACGTCGGGGTCTCGCCCCACGTTTCCAATCAATATTACCTTGTTCACTGACATGATATGATAGTGGATTAAAAGATTGCTATCCTATTTCACCGAGGCTTTAAGGCCTTCGATTACGGCGGTGGTGAATCCGTTGCGCTCCATGGCGTTCAGCCCCTTTATGGTCAGCCCTCCGGGAGTCGTCACCTTGTCGATTTCGGCTTCGGGATTGCTGCCCGACGCCTCAAGCAGCCGGGCGGCTCCGATTAGCGTCTGGAGCATCACCGCTTTGGCGTCGTCGGCACGCATTCCGAGCTCCACGCCGCCCTCGGAGGCTGCACGCACATATCGCATCACATAGGCTATTCCACACGATGCGAGAGCCGTGCCCGCGCCCATAAGCCGCTCCTCCACCATCATCACCTTTCCGAGCTTCCCGAATATGGCGGTCACGCTGTCGGTTTGCTCCTGATTGGCATTTGCGGCGGCTATAAACGTCATGCTCTCGCCCACGGCGATGGCAGTGTTGGGAATCACCCGGAACACGGCAGGCTTAACAGCTATATTGCTGAAGCCTGCAAGGTGCTCGAGCGACACTCCTGCCACTATCGACACCAGTATCTGGCGAGAGAAGTCGATATCGGCGGCAATGCCGCCGAGGACCTCGTCGAGAAGCCGGGGCTTCACTGCCACTATGAGCATGTCGGCACCGGCGGCCCTGCGGTTGTCGGTATCGGTCACCATGTCGGGGAACTCGGCTTTCAGGGCGTTGAGCTCGCCGTGTCGGTTAGGACTGCAAACCACGATGTCGGCGGCAGCCACTATTCCGCTGCGTGCAATGCCTCGGGCTATTGCTCCGCCCATGTTTCCGGCTCCTATGATTCCAATAGTCATATTTTGCATAAAGTTGGTGGTAAAAACTGCGTTATAAGTCTTTGGTGTGGGTCACTGAGCTAAAGCACACGCTTGAGGCGCGCTATGAACTCGTCGGCAAGCTCGCGTGTGAGCACGAGTGGCGGCAGAAGGCGCAGCACGTTTGTGCCGCTCGCTCCGGTGAACACATGCTGCTCCTTGAGCAGGCGCAGGCGCAAATCCTTGACGGGATAGTCGAACTCAAGCCCTATCATCAGTCCACGACCGCGCACCTCCTTGATTTGCGGCAGATTGCCGAGCTCGGCAATCAGATGCTCGCCCACTTTGCGGGCATTCTCCACGAGATTCTCCTTCTCGAAAATATCGAGCACGGCGATAGCTGCCGCGCAGGCAAGATGATTGCCTCCGAAAGTGGTTCCGAGCATGCCATACACAGGCTTGAACTTGGGGCTGATCAGCAATCCGCCCATTGGGAAACCGTTGGCTATGCCTTTTGCCACCGTGATGATGTCGGGGCGAATACCCGAATACTGGTGGGCGAAGAAGCGGCCCGAGCGCCCGTAGCCCGACTGAATCTCGTCGAGAATCAGCACTGTGCCGTGGGCGTCGCACTCGGCGCGCAGCTGTCGCAGGAAGTCGTCGCCCGGAATACGCACGCCTCCCACGCCCTGGATGCCCTCGATGATTACCGCGCTCACGTCGTCGTTGGCGAGCTCGCGTCTCACCGCCTCGATGTCGCCGAGCGGCAGGAATGTGACAATGTGGTTGGCATTCACCGGCGACACTATCTTAGGATTGTCGGTAGCCTCCACTGCCAGCGACGTGCGGCCGTGGAACGCCTTGCCGAAGGCCACAACGCGGCGTCGTCCGGTGTGGAACGATGCCAGTTTCAGGGCGTTCTCATTGGCCTCGGCACCCGAGTTGATAAGGAATAGGGCATAGTCGTCGTAGCCTGAGATCTTGCCGAGTTTCTCGGCAAGACGGCTTTGCAGGGAGTTCACCACTGAGTTGGAGTAGAACACTAACCGCTCGGCCTGATTTTTCAGGGCCTCCACGTAGTGAGGGTGTGAGTGCCCCACCGAAATCACGGCGTGGCCTCCATATAGGTCGAGATATTCCGTCCCCTCGGAGTCGTAGGTGTGGCATCCCTTGCCACGCACAATCTCGATGTCGAAGAGCGGATATACGTCAAATAGTTTCATTGAATGAATAAAATTAATGGTTGCCGAAAAAAGAAACTGAATCGCAAATCAGAATGCCGACGGCTTCAGGTTCAGGCCCACGCGCTCATGTAGGCCGAAAAGCAGGTTCATGTTGTGCACGGCCTGTCCCGACGCTCCTTTCAGCAGATTGTCGATAACCGACACTATGAGCAGCTTGCCATCCTCCTTGATAAGGTGCAGCAGGCACTTGTTGGTGTTTACCACATCCTTCAAGTCGGGCATCTTGTCGGTGACGAAAGTGAAGTTGTGGTCGTCGTAATACTCCTCGTACAGCCTGCGCACCATGTCGAGCTCAATAGGGCATTCGAGATACACAGTGGCGAAGATGCCTCGGGAGAAGCAGCCGCGCACCGGGATGAAATTCAGCTTGCTGCTGAAGCTCGCCTGTAGCTGCGAGAGCGATTGGCCGATCTCGTCGAGGTGCTGATGCTTGAAAGGCTTGTAGATCGACACGTTGTCGTTGCGCCACGAGAAGTGCGATGTAGCGCCGGGTTTTACGCCGGCACCGGTGCTTCCGGTGATGGCATGTACGTGTATGTCGCTGTTGAGCAGCAGGTTCTTTGCGAGCGGCAGCAGTGCGAGCTGTATGCAAGTGGCGAAGCATCCGGGATTGGCTATGTGCTTGGTCCCGTTCACAATGCGCTTGCGGTTAAGCTCGGGCAGGCCGTAGACGAAGTCGTGAGTGCCGTCTTGGTGGCGATAGTCGGTGGAAAGGTCGATTATGCGCAAGTCCTCGGGCACTACGTGCGACTCCATGAATTTGCGAGTCTCGCCATGCGGAGTGCAGCAGAACATCACGTCGACGTCCTCAAATGGGGTATTTGCCGTGAACTCCAAGTCGGTCTCGCCGATAAGCCCCTGGTGCACGGCGTCCACGCGGTTGCCGGCATTGCTGCTGCTGTTCACCCACTTGATTTCCACGTCGGGGTGATTGATTAGCAATCTTATTAACTCTCCGGCAGTGTAGCCGGCCCCGCCTATAATACCTGCTTTTATCATTCTTCAGTTCTGTTGGTTTTGTTTATTCGGTAGCTTTTCCGTTTTTGATTTGATTATTGTGGTAGATTTTCATCTGGTTGGCAAGAATCTTGGTGAAGCCCTTCACGTCGTCGGCCGTCCATGCCTTGTTCACCTCGCCATACTCTCCGAAGTCGGTCTTCATGAGGTCGAAGTCGCTCTCCACACCCACAAGGACATATCTGTAGGGCTTAAGGTCGATAATCACGCGTCCGTTGACGTTATCCTGCGACGACTCGAGGAAAGCCTCGATATTGCGCATCACCGGCTCAAGGTATTGAGCCTCATGCAAGAACATCCCATACCATGTTCCGAGCTGCTCTTTCCAGTAGAGCTGCCACTTGGTCATGGTGTGCTTCTCGAGCATCTTGTGCGCGGCGATAATCAGCATCGGAGCGCCGGCCTCGAAACCCACACGACCCTTGATGCCGATAATCGTGTCGCCGATGTGCATGTCGCGTCCAATGGCGTAGGGGTTCACTATCTCCTCTATTTTCTGAATGGCAGCCACCTTGTCGGCAAAACTCTCGCCATTCACGGCGGCGATCTCACCCTTTTCGAAGTCGAGCGTCAGTCGGCTGTCGGCTGTTGCCGTCATCTGTGTGGGATAAGCCTCCTCGGGTAGCGTCTCGTTGCTCCTTAGGGTCTCCTTGCCGCCTATGCTCGTGCCCCATAGTCCCTTGTTGATGGAATACTCCATCTTCTTGAAGTCGGCCACGTAGCCGTGCTCCTTGAGATAGTTGATCTCATACTCACGCGTCAGCGTCATGTCGCGCGTGGGCGTGATGATTTTTATCTCCGGAGCGAGAATCTGGAAGGTAAGGTCGAAGCGCACCTGGTCGTTTCCGGCGCCGGTGCTTCCGTGGGCCACATATTCGGCTCCGATGCTCTTGGCATAGTTGATAATGGCGATAGCCTGGAAAATACGCTCCGAGCTCACCGAGATTGGGTAGGTGCCATTGCGCAGCACGTTGCCCATGATCATATATTTTATGCTCTTTTCGTAATATTCGTGTGTGATGTCGAGCGAGGCGTGGGCCTTTGCTCCGAGAGCCAGTGCGCGCTCCTCGATGCGCTTCAGCTCCTCGGCGGTGAATCCGCCCGTATTGGCTATGGCGGTGTAGACCTCATAGCCGCAGTCCTCACTGAGATATTTCACGCAGAATGAGGTGTCGAGACCTCCGCTGAATGCTAAAACCACTTTTTTCTTTTCCATAATTGAATCGTGTGCTTGTTGGTTTTTCTTGATAAACCGGTGAAACTTAGTTTTTGTTTGTATTATCGCCTTTGTCGCTGTCGGCGGTGTGCTCGGCAGGGTCATAGAGCATGCCCGTGCAGAGGCACATGCGGCGTCCGTTGCGCTGAAGAATATCGAAGTTCACGCAACTCTCGCAACCGCGCCAGAATGCCTCGTCGTCGGTAAGCGACGGGAAAGTGACCGGACGATAACCCAGCTCATTGTTCATTTTCATTACCGCTTCTCCCGTAGTGAGGCTGAAGATTTTCGCTTCGGGGAACATTTCACGCGATAAATCAAAAATTCGTCGTTTTATACGCTTTGCAAGCCCTAAGCCTCTGAATTTTGGTGCGACAATTAAACCTGAGTTTGCCACAAACTTCTTGTTGCTCCAACTCTCGATGTAGCTGAAACCGGCAAACTCCGTTTTGCGATAGATGGCGAGCACTGCCTTGTGCTCTATCATCTTCTGCTTTACATACTCGGGCGACCGCTTGGCGATACCCGTCCCGCGGATTTTTGCAGCCTTGTTGATGGTGTCGAGGACCTCGTCGACATATTTCACGTGCTCCTCGCCTGCCACCACAATTTCAATTTCGCTTGAATCGTTCATCTGTTCCTATTAGAAAAAGCTTTCAAAAAAATTATATATATAAAACAACGTATAGTCCGATTATTCGTCGGGTGTGTGCCACTCTATTCATTCACGCCACGGTTGGGGCGAGATGCCGCTGCTAAGGAAGTGGCAGGAATCGGGAGAACACTGCCATGGCATCCTCATGGCTCACGTCCTCGCGAAGCACGGCAAACACCGTGTCGGCTCCGGCTATAGTCCCGAGAATCTCGGGGGCCTTGCTCATATCGATATCGTAGGCGAGACCGCTGGCATAGCCGTTGCGGGTCTTTATCACCGCAAAGTTGCCTGAGAACTGTATCGACACGAATCCTGCGTGCTGGCCTGCCGGTGCCGTCGACATTCCCTGCGACAGCATGGTGTCTTGCAGGTTGTTGCTGTCGGGGATAATGTACATGTAATTACCCAAGTCGGTTGCGACCTTTGTGGTGCGAAGTTGCTTCAAGTCGCGCGACAGTGTAGCCTGAGTCACCACATAACCTCGGGCGGCAAGCAGTCGAGCCAGTTCCTCCTGACTGCCGATGCAGTTATTCTTAATCAGTTCTACTATAAGCTGAAGCCTAATCTTCTTATTTTTCATCGTCTTTTTTCGTCAATTTGTAACCGTAGAATGTATTGCGCTGCAAAAATAGTAACAAAAAAGCATATTATGGCACTTTTCTCTAAAAAATATACTATATTTATAAGATAATAGTTATTACTTGTTGATTGAGCTTAAATAGGCATAGCTGAGGGCTGCGCCCTGACAATCGGGAAAATCGGCTGACCCTGATTTGGGCCGGGATGAGTGGTGGGGATAAAGAAGAATCCGAACTGCGATGCAATTCGGATTCTTGGAGGTGACCCCGGAGAGGCTCGAACTCTCGACCCAATGATTAAGAGTCATTTGCTCTACCAACTGAGCTACGGAGTCAATCGTTTTTCGATTTCGGTTGCAAAGGTACGCATTATTTTTTATTCGGCAATAGTTTTAGCCGATTTTTTTCAAAAAAAATTGATTTTCCCCGAAATTTCCCCGTATTTTTATCCTAAAAGCCTATCCTTACGGTAAAAAGTAGCCCAATTTACCACAAGCACTCGTCGTTGCGGACTTAGTGAAAGAATCAGAGCGCAATAGGTAAATTGCAAAGGTGTGTGGTGCGAATGAGAAAAGGCGGCGCCGTGTCGATTCTCGCGGTGCCGCCCATTGTTGTTGTGTTTCCAGTATTAATTTATTGTATTGCGATTGTTCGGTGTAGTTTCACGCGTTCGTCCTCGGTCATTTTGGGAAGTGCGATTGTGAGCACTCCATCGTTGACCGATGCCGAGATTTTATCCTTGTCGACGTTGTCGGGCAATACGAGCGACTGCTGGAACTTCGAGTAGGAGAACTCGCGGCGCAGATACTTCTTGTTGTCGTCCTTCTCCTCGTTATGGTTCTTTTTCTCCATCGATATCACCAGCTCGTCTTTCTCGTCGAGATTGATGCTGAAATCGTCTTTTGTCATTCCCGGGGCGGCAACCTCAACCTTGAAGCCTTTGTCGTCCTCAATCACGTTGATTGCCGGAGCCGAAGTGTTGATTTTGGCAACCCAATCATTGTCGAAGAAATCGTTGAAAATACTTGGAAACCAATTCTGATTGTTGAATTTTCTAACAGGCATCATAGTTTTAATCTCCTATTTTTAATGTTAAACGTTCATTTAATTGTTTAGTGCTCGCCGCGCCTTTCGGTTGTGGCTTGCACTATGTGATTCTGCAAAACGAGTGCCACATCTTGCTGTGTGGCACTCGGCATAAGGAGATTTTATACTTGTGAGAACTTTGTTGACACATACGCCCGCGCTTTTTAACCTTGTGCAAGCTTAATTTGCACTCCGTGTGGCACAACTTGCTGGAATCGAGCCATTTTGGCATAAAGATAGGCTCGATACTGACAATTTTGCGCCGGTGGGGAAGCCGCTTCTCAGTACAAGAGAATGATGCCTGCCGTGAGCGACTGGAACTTCAGTCCGGTTGACTCTTTCAGCACGTTGCATGGCGAGTATTTCACATATAGGCCAAATCCCGAGTAGCTAAGGCCGGCCATAACGTCGCAAGTCACGACGTTCTGGCGGATGTTGTCGTTGAAGTGCTCGTGCTTGATGTCGCCGATGCGGTATTTCGTCTTCACGCTCGCATAGGAGTTGAAATTGAGCACGGCACCCACATTGAGCCATAATTTGCTGAAAAGGTTGCGCTTGTAGGTTATTGGCACGAGCCATGCGAATGTCTTGATGCGCGACGACTGCTTCGACACCTCCTCGCCGTAGGTGCCGATGGTGATGCGGCCCTCGTCGTTCTGGTAATATCGCATGTTCTCGTCGAGGCGATAGTTCTTCCAGTCGACTCCTATTCCCACGCTGAGCTTGTCGGTAGGAGTGAACGACCGCTGATATGCAATGGCGTTGAGCAGCATAATCTCCCACGACTTGCCCTTGTTGGTGCACATCATGCCTGGAGCGCCCACGGCCACCACGCCTCCGAAGGCAAGGCCTCCGATGGTGATGGCATTCGAAGGATATTTTGCCGGTTTTTTCCTGCTGCTGAGCGGCAGTGCGAGCTCCCAGTTGTTGCTGCGCTGGTGCGTGGACACTGTGGCGTCGGGGGCGAAAGGCTTGTGGTAGGAATAGGTGTAGAGGGAATCGCCCTCTTTTCCGCTGACGGTCACCGTCACGCCATTCTTATTCTCGGTGAGCACCATGCGATGGGCGCCCTCAATTACTTTCACGGTGTCGACTTTGGCAGAGTCGGCATGCAGCTCGGCGGCGCCGATAACCGGGAATGTTGCAGCCATGGCCGCTATGATTATGTATATGCGTTTTATTGATGTAGGGAATTTCATATTAGTAGTTGATTTCAATTGTCGCTATCCCGCTCAGATGCCTAAGGCAAATCCCACGGAGAATGAGCGGAACTCGGGAATGTCGCATTTTTTTAGCACGTTGCAAGGGCTGTATTTCACATATAGGCCGAGGTCGTAGAATTGCACTGCCGCCATAAGGTCGACTGTGACTTTGTGCTGGCTCACGCCCACGTCGCACTTCTTGAATTCCATCTCGTCCTTGCGGTAGCGGGTGAGGATGCTGCCATAGACGTTGAAGTTGAGCACGGCTCCGGCGCATATCGAAAGCTCTCCGAAGCTCTTTTTAAGCATCACCGGCACGTCTAAGTAGAAAATCTTCAGTCGCGACAGGTGGCTGTAGGTGTCGGCGTCGTATCCGGCAAGGGCGAGCGTCCCTTTGTCGCCCTTTACGAAGCGAAGGTTATCGTTGAGGCGGTAGTTTTTCCATCCGAAGCCAAAACCGGTGGTTATGCGCCATGCGTGCGGAAACACCACCGACATGGATATCGGGTTGAGGAATCCGAATTCGGCGGAGTTGCCCATGTTGCACATGTCGGAGGCTCCGTCCATGAGCATGAAGCCATAGTGCATGCCGAACGACTCAAACCGCTCCACTCTGGCACCCTTGCCGTTTCTCGACTTGGCGTCGGCAAGCGAGCTGAGGAATGGAATCTTGAAGTCATCCTCATCATCGGCAGCCGTGGCAGGAGCATTCTTGCTGTAGTCGGTGGAATAGGTGTATCGGAATTTCTTGTTGTTGCCGCTTCCTTTCACCTCCACGCTCATTCCGCCATCGTTGCGCTCGGTGATTATGATTCGGTGAGGGCGCTCCACTTCCACTACGGTGTCGGTGGCAGTGTTGTCGGCCACGCCGGCAAGGGCCGAAGCCGATGCCATTGCGGCAATTGAGAATGTTGCTATAAGTCGTCTCATATATATTGTTGTTGCTTGAGTTGTCGTGTTATTTGGATTTTTCGGTGTTGATAAGTCGCTTTATTCTCTCAGGCGATGCGTCGCCGGTCATGTAGACCACCACTATTCGCTCCTCGCTGCCGCCTGAGTTGGCGTCCTTGTTCACATAGAACAGGTAGCGGTTGGCGGAGCTCTTCCGCGGCAGCGTGAACGAGCCATAGCGCAGTCGTCCGCCTCTGTACACAGTCTCCTTGTCGGTGGCTGTCAGGCCGTCTTTGAGCACCAAATTCTCTATCTCAGCCGCGGTCTTTGTGTCGCACGTAGCCGACAGGCTTCGATAAAGGTCGATGTCGTATTTCTCCACAGCGTCGCCTGTCACATAGGTGGCCACGGCGTGTGGCAGCTTTGCATATCGTCCGTCGAACACCTTTGCCACGTGGAGCCCTTTTTGGGCTGCTGCCTGAGGGGCCATCATGGCCCATAGTGCCAAAATGATAAACAGTTTTCTCATAATATGCTCATTGTTGTTCAATTTCACTGATTGATTGACGTATGTCGTCGAAGGGGCTCTCTATGCTTCCGTGGGCCTCGGCGGCTGCATTGTGCAAGTCGCCCATATCCATGCTCATGATGCCGAGCACACGGGCCTTGTCGTCGACGCGCCTGCCGTCGATCATGGCGTAGCATCCTTTCTCGGCCTCCACGGTGTGGACTGAGCCGGCAATGCCTATTCCCACCGTGGCTATTGCCGCCACTGCGGCTGCGGCAGCCACTATGCGCAGTGGGCGTATCCGTGGCTTGCGTCGGGCTCTCTCCACCGCCATGAATCCCAGCACGGCGCGTATGGCGTCGTATTTTCGCTCTGTGCGGTGAGCCACGGCTCGGCGCAGCAGCGCCTCCTCCTCCACAGTAGTGTCGGCATCGAAGTAGCGGTCGATAAGCTCGTCTATCCGTTCGTCGGTAATCATCATGTCGGACATATTCATATCATTCATCGTTTCTCGTAGTTAAATAAACGTCTCTAATCGTCTGCCGGGCACGGCTAAGAGCCACCCTCACTGCCGCCGGCTGCATGTCCAGGGATTCGGCAATCGCCTCATAGCTCATGCCATCAAGCTCTCGCATCCTCACAATCGACTGCTGCTTGTCGGTGAGGCGGTGGTTGATTATTCGCTCCACGTTGCGAATGAGCAGCTCTCGCCGCGAGGCCTCACTATTGTCGTCGTCGGCGCAGTCGATGGCGTCGCGGTTCTCATCGAGGCTCACCGTGGGCGAGTGGCTATGCTTGCGGTAGGCGTCGATGCACACATTGTGAACGGTGGTGACACTGAGAGCCTCGGCCTCGCTCGAGCTGCCTATGCGGTCGCGGTGCGTCCAAAGGCGGCAGAAGGCGTCTTGCAGTGCGTCCTCGGCCTCGGCGCTGTCGCCGAGAATGCCGGTGGCGATGCGTTGCAGCCTGTGCCTTATCCGCATGAAAGCCGATGTCAGTGTATCATTGCTCATCTCTCTTGTCTTAGTATAGGGAAACGTCTTTTTTTTATCCGTTCACATATTGCAAACGCACACCCCGCGCATTTGTAACATTTGTCGACGAAAAAAATATTTATTTCGACCGGCGCCAATTAAATGCACCCCAAAAGCTCTGTCGATTAAACTTTTGGGGTGCATTCTATCTCAAATCCTCATTTCGAGGCTATGTGGCATATTGATGCTATTTATTAGTGCCGGATTTTTTGGGGGCGGTGTCGGGCGATGCCGCCTTCTTGGCGCGGGGCTTCGGGGCGACTTTCAGCACTATTGCCGAGCGTGCGGGGAGGTAGAGCTTGAGCCATCCCACACCGTGGGGTGCATATAGCTCGTCGTGCTCGGTGAAGTGATGCACGGTGTTGTCGATGTTGCCGTAGCCACCATAGCGAGGATCGTCGCTGTTCATCACTCCCACATATTCGCCCTCGGGGGCGAGGATGCCGTAGTCGGTGAATGATTTCGACGGATTGAAGTTGTAGACGAAAATCAGCTTGCCGCGCTGATAGGCCAGCACCTGGTCGTCGTCCTTGTCCCACAATTTGCGCACCGGCAATGCCTGGAACCGCTTCACGCCGCTCACAAGGTGTATCATGTCGTTGTCGAAATTGTTGAGATACTGATATTTCAGGTCGGTGCGGTCGACGAGCTCCCATTGGCGGCGGGCATATTTGTAGGACCATCCGTTGCCCTCGCGAGGGAAGTCGATCCACTCGGGATGTCCGAACTCATTGCCCATGAAGTTGAGGTATCCGCCATTGATTGTGGTGCATGTGACGAGGCGTATCAGCTTGTGTAGCGCGATGCCTCGGTCGACGGTGTAGTTGTTGTCGCCCACCATCATGTGCCAGTACATCTCGCTGTCGATGAGGCGGAAAATCAGTGTCTTGTCGCCTACGAGGGCCTGGTCGTGGCTCTCGGCGTAGCTTATCGTCTTCTCGTCGGCGCGACGGTTGGTCAGCTCCCAGAAAATCGATGTGGGGTGCCAGTCCTCGTCCTTTTTCTCCTTGATGGTCTTAATCCAATAGTCGGGGATTCCCATTGCCATGCGGTAGTCGAAGCCTATGCCGCCGTCCTTCACCTTTATGGCGAGTCCTGGCATTCCGCTCATCTCCTCGGCTATTGTTATCGCGTCGGGGTTCACTCGGTGAATCACCTCGTTGGCAAGGCTCAGGTAGGTTATGGCGTTGGTGTCCTGACCTCCGTTGTAATAGTCGTCGTAGGAGCCGAAAGCCTGTCCGAGGCCGTGGTTGTAGTATAGCATCGACGTCACTCCATCGAAGCGGAATCCGTCGAATCGATATTCCTCAAGCCAGAACTTGCAGTTGCTGAGCAGGAAGTGCAGCACCTCGTTCTTGCCATAGTCGAAGCATAGCGAGTCCCACGCCGGATGTTCCCGGCGATGGTCGCCGTAGAAATATTGGTTGTAGCTTCCGTCGAAGCGGCCAAGTCCTTCCACCTCGTTTTTCACGGCATGTGAGTGCACGATGTCCATAATCACGGCTATGCCGAGGCTGTGGGCGTCGTCGATAAGGTGCTTCAGGTCGTCGGGCGTTCCAAATCGGCTTGATGCGGCATAGAAGCTCGACACGTGGTAGCCGAATGAGCCGTAGTAGGGATGCTCCTGAATGGCCATAATCTGGATAGCGTTGTAGCCGTCGGCAGCCACGCGCGGCAGTACGTTGAGGCGGAACTCGTCGTAGGTGCCCACGCGCTCCTCGTTGGTTGCCATTCCGATGTGGCACTCATATATGAGCAGCGGCGATGTGGCGGGCTTGAATTCCTTGATCTTGAATTTGTAGGGTTTGGAGGGATTCCACACCTGTGCCGAGAAGATGTAGGTTTTCTCGTCCTGCACCACTCGGGTGGCGTAGGCCGGCACGCGCTCGCCCTCGCCTCCGTTCCAACGCACGCGCAACTTGTAGAGGTCGCCGTGCTTCAGGTCGTCGGCGTCGAGCTTCAGCTCCCATGCGCCGTTGTCGATGCGGGTCATGCGGAATTTCTCAGTCTCTTTCCAATCATTGAACGTGCCGATAAGGAATATTTCGGTGGCGTTTGGCGCCCATTCGCGCAGCACCCAGCCGCCGCGGGTCTTGTGCAGTCCGAAAAACTTGTGGGCATTGGCGAAGTCTTCCAATGTCCCACCACCGGCAGTCAATTCCTTCTCTTTACGAATCACGTCGTCATGGCGGCCATTGATTACGTTGGCGTAAGGCTCGAGCCATGGATCATTTTTTAGTATCGGGAGAACTCGTTTCATTATGTGATGTTCTTTATGAAAACATTATTGCACACAAAAGTAGCAAAATTTCCCATACCACGCCACATGTTTTACAACATATAATGTGAGCCATGCTGAATTGAGTGTTGAAAAGGAGTGGTGAGGCATGGAGAGAATGTGAAATTGAATTGAGCTTGGTTTGCATGGCCTATGTGCAATAATCGGGCTAAATTGCACTATTTTGGTGCGGTTTTTGAAGTTTTCTGCATCATTTTAGTGCAAAAACAGATAATTGTCACTTTTTTGTAGAAGAACATAGAGCTGTGGAAACCGATATGCCTCAGTTCCTTGAGATAAATGCCTCATTGGACAGGCAGTTGAGACATCTGCTGATGGTTGTGGCTCAAAGTGTGCCATTCAAGTCGGTGATGAAAAAGGAAGAAGAGCAGGCACTTTGGTGCGCCTGCTCTTCTTTAGTGTTGTGTGTGAGCTAATGTTATGGCTGAGAGCTGCCATAATCATTGATAGTGCTGCACTGATTATTGCGTTACGGCCACCTTAAAGGCTTTACCGCCCACGGTGACGATATAGGTTCCGGCAGCGATGTCGCTGAGAGTGGTTGTGCCCTCGGCTGTGGTGGCGCTGCGAAGAACTGCGCCGTTGACGCCTACGAGTGCCACTTTCTCACCTGCTTGAGCCTCGATGGCTATGGAGTTGCCAATCACCGTCACGCTGATGCCGCCATTGGCAGCCACGCCTTCCACGCCAACTTCCGAGATGTCCATCAGCGGAGTGTAGAGCGTCAGTTCGGGGAATTGGCGGTTGGTCATCACGCACATCACATTGTTGAAAGTCTTGAGGAACGTAGTCACGCCATTCTCAATTGTATACTCTGTTCCCTCATAGAGCTCCTCACCCTCAAGCACGCCTTCCTCGTTGTAGTAGGGCTCGTCGAGATACCATGTGTAGATCGTCTCAGTGCCATTTACTACGGCTTGGTCGCTCAGGTCGATTACGCCCACCACGGGAGTTACCTCCACCGGAGCCTGATCGTGATACTGATATACCATATATGTGGGCTTCACAGGTGGCAGTGTGTTGAAAGTGAAGTAATTGTGGTTGATGGCGAGGGCAATCAGCTTGGTGAGAGGCTCCACGTTGATAGTCCGCAGCAAGTTGTCGGCGAGCGTGAGCTGCTGCAATCTCGGAGCCCCTGCGAGGTCGATGCTCTCAAAGCGGTTGCCGTTGAGGTAGAGCTGCCATATTGCCGGGTTGTTCAGCTTGATGTCGGTGAGCTCGTTGTTGGCAATCGACGCAAGCTGCAAGTTCGGATTCGTACTCAGGTCGATAGTCGTCAGCTTGTTGCCGTTGAGGCTTATCAGTACGAGCGACTGATACTTCGACAAGTCGAATTCGGTGAAATTGTTTCCGTCGAGCATCAGCTCAATCAGTGTCGACGACTCGGGTAGTGTGATTGCCGACAGTCCGGCATCGCCTACGTTGATTGTAGTGGCCTTCTTCAGGTTGGAGCCGTCGAAAGAGCTGAGTGATGCTCCGCGCATGCTGAACACCGTTACAGCCTCGCTCTCGTCGTAGGTGCAGACGTTAACCGTGCGTTTCCCGCAAGTTTTGGCATCAAACAGGCGGTAGGTCGTGCCGAGCGTGTATTGTGTCACGTTGCCGTCGCCATTCCAGTCGAAGTAGATGGCTGTTCCCTCCTTAGCGGCGGCGAGCGAGAGGCTCACCGTCTCGTCGGCTTGCGTGGTGACGAATGTCGCCACTACGTTGGATGGCATTCCGGCAGCCTCGATGACCGATGTCTTGTAGACGTTATCTCCGGCGAAGTCGGGGAATGCCGGGTGCGACATCTCACAGTGCAACATCTTTCCTATTACCGGGTCGAGGAATCGTGTTATGCCGTTGGCGATAGTGTAGTCGGTTCCCTCGGCGAGGGTGTTGCCATCGGCATCCTTCCATGTGAAGATGGTGTTCATCCCGTCGATGGAGCGGAGTTGCTCCGATAGGTCGGCGCACGGGCCTTTCGTGGCCATTTTCAGCTCGTTCTGAGGAGCGTAGGTGTAGTTGCTCTCAGTGATCTGGGAATAAAGTGGCAGTGTGGCGAGCGAGAAGTTGTTTCGGCTCAGGTCCAGCACCTCGATATTGTTCTCCTCGGGCTCGATTATGCTCGTCACCTTGTTGCTTGAGAAGTCAAGTTTCCTCAGTGCGGTGCAGTGCATGAAGTTCAGCTCGGTGAACAAGTTGTCGGAAATGTTCAGCTCCTCGATGTAGTCGGCGTCGGAGAAGTCCAAGGCCTCGAGCTTGTTGTGGCTGAGGTCGACGCGTCGGAGCATCGCAAGTGTGTTGAACTCAATGCCGGTGATGGCATTGTGGCTCAGGTTCAAGTCGGTGAGGAAGTTCTTGCTGTAGTATTCGCTCGGTCCGATAAGCGTGAACGTCGACAGGTTGTTGCCCGTGAGGTCAAGACACTTCAGGCAGCGGTTGCGCTCGAGATTGATGGTGTAGAGTCCGGCATTCACCACTTTCAGCGTGGTTAGCGATGCGCTTGCCGATGCGTCGAAGGAGTACATCTGCGTTCCCTCGATGGCAAAAGTTGTGAGCTCTATGCCGTCGGCTCCATAAATCGCTACGGCAGAGTATCCGTTGCGCTCGCCGGTCACGTTGGCTGTGGCAGGCTCCGACTCGGTGATGGCGAAAGCCTGCTTCACGCCGTTGCCGAAGTCGATCAGCACCTCTTTCGGATTCTCGGGGGTGGCGCCTGCCACACCGAGGGCGAAGCTCAGCGTGCCGCTATAGGAGGCGGGGCTGAAATAGAGCAGTTTCGAGGGCTTCCCGTAGCTTGCGGCGTCCTTCACCATGAATTTGGTGGTGTAGAGCGTGATATTGGGGAAGGCGTCGTTGGTGAACCCGAGCATCAGGCTGTCGGGCAGGGCCTTGTTGAGTGTTATTTTTCCATTGTTGTAGGTGTAGTAGCTGTCTTCCACCGGAGTGTAGGAGCCCGGCGACTGCTCCGAGACGTAATAGAGCGTGCAGTAGGTGTCTAACCCGTCTACTATTACGCGCTTGCTGAGGTCGATTACTCCACCCTCGGGATACGACTTGTCGACAGGCATCGGGCGCTGGTCATATTCATATTCGTCCCATGTTCCGGGGTCGAGGGGCAGTGTGGTGAAGTCCATGCAATTTTGCTGAATCTTCACAGTGAATAGGGCGGCGTTTTTGCTCAGGTTGAGCGACGTGATATAGTTGTTGTTGGCGTAGATTTTCATCAGGTCGGTGCAGCTTGTCACGTCGAGCTCGGTGAGCTTGTTGTTTGAGCAGAAAAGATATATGAGCGCGGGGTTGTTGCGCAGGTCGAGCTTCTCAATCTTCGCGTCGGTGTTGTATGACCCCGACTCGTGCGAGCAGTAGAGCTGCTGGAGCTTGGTGTTGTTGCTCAGGTCGAGCTCTTTCACGCCGGTGTCGCTCACGTTGAGAATGAGCAGCTCGGGGTTCTTGCTCACGTCGATGCTCTTTATGTTGGTCACATCGAGCGATAGGCGCAGCAGCTTGGGACATCCCGTAGGGTCGACGCTCGTGAGAGCCTCGTTGTGGTAGGCGTCGAACGACATCATGTTGGGATAGTCCGACAGGTTGAACGCCTTGTCCATATATTTCACGATGCTCACCTCGAGAATCGTCAGATTCGGCTTGTCCTTGCCGATAATGAGCGGCGTAGCCTCGGTGAACTCGTTGTCGCTCAGGTAGATTGCCTTCAGGTTGACGTTTGGCGTCAGGTCGAGGGCTTTCAGCTCATTGTGTTTCATGCTCAGGATGCCGAGCTTGGTCACTTTCGAGAGGTCGATTTCGGTGATGGAGCATCCGTCGGCGTTGATATAGTCGATTACTTCGGGATTCTCGCAATAGATTTTCACCACACCCTCTTTCGATACCGTGCAGGAAATGGCAGTGCCGTCGATGCCGCTGTTCTCAGAGTCGTAGAGAGCCTCTTTCAGCTCATATTCCACTTTGCCGAAACCGCAATCCACGTCGACATATTGCCCCTCGGTGTTGGCACCTATCAGGAGCGTGAACTCGTTAAGCGCGCCATCGTTGGCGTAGGCGTTGGTCTTGATTGTGATAGCCGGCTCCTCAGAGCTTTGCGCATTGGCCGAGAAGCCGAGACAAAGCAGTGATGCGAGCAGCGTCAAAACGTAATGGTTGAGAAACTTCTTCATTTTATTGTTTTAGAGTTTTGTTATTTTACGATTATCTTCTGAGACTGTCCGTTGGCAGTGAGAATGTAGCATCCTGCCGGGAGTGCTGATGCGTCGATAGTCAGCTCGTCGGCCTCGGCGCTTTGCGAGGCGACAGGCAGGCCTGCGATGCTGTAGATGGTGGCGTCGACACGCTGAGCCCCACCCACAAACACGTTGAACGCACGTCCGTCGGCCGAGGTCACCATCAGCCTGTTGTTGTCGGCCTTCAGGTCGGCAACTCCGCCGGTGCGGCGAATCACCTCCTTCAGTCCGGCGTAGGCGTCGAATTTTCCGGCGCCCCACTGCACCGGGTTTCCGGCGAGCACGTCGGCGTCAGTAACCGAGGTGGAGGCGATAATCTCCTTCACGTCGTCGACGGTAAGCGTCGGGTCGGCCTCAAGCCACAGGGCTATACCGCCTGCCACCACGGGGCAAGCCATGGATGTTCCGAGCGATTGGTGCCAGTAGTCGGTCCTGCCATCGCGCACGAGCTTTCCTTGCAGCTCACCGTCGGTCATCGGCAGGTAGCTGTCGTTCTCCACATAATAGTAGTTGCTCGATGAGATCACCGTGGTGCCCGGAGCGCACACATGAGGCAGCTTGCGGCCGTCGGTGAGTGTGCCGTAGGATGAGAAGTCGGATATCTTGCCCTCGGGATACATGCCCTGATAGCTATACAGGTAGCCGTCGATCGACGGCCACGTTTCGCGGCAGTTGTAGGAGCCCACCACAATCACATTCTTGGCAGTGGCCATGTCGCTCACCGAGCCGTCGGCCGAGCCTTCCTCCCATCCTGTCTGGTCGAGGCTTGTGAATCCGGTGTATGCGCCGTCGCAGTAGCAGTCGGCGCGCTGTCCGTCTTTGCCCTCCACCACCAAGCCGAGCACATATTTGCCATCGGCGTTGGTCGTCGGGTTGTCCTCCACATTATAGTCAATCAGCACGTAATAGCGGCCATTGTCGGGGTCGGTCATGGAGCCCATTCCGATGTATCCGTTGAAAGCCTTTGTGAAATTGGCGTGCGTCTTGTCGCCATCTTGGTAATAGCCGTCGCCGGCAGAATAGTATATAGATTCACCGTCGGTATTCTCGCTGATAGGCAGCTCAAAGACAATCGTGCCGCGGCTCTTGTTGTAGATCACGGCTTTCACGGTAATCTCTGAGGCATCGCGGCTGTACACGTTGATTTCGCCGTAGCGCAGGTTGTTGTAGCCGTCGATGGGGTAGGTGTTTTGGATGAATGTCTGCGTCTTGGTGTCGGTGGCCGTGAACTCTTTCGACAGGACGATGTTGTTGTTGCCGGAGTTGCCCGATGCGATGCATATTATGGCCTCTTCGGCAGCCTTTGCGAGATATTGGCACATGATGCTCGAGCCGTCGTGCGGGCCCGTGTTGTTTCCGAGCGAGAGGTTTATTACTGCCGGCTTGTTGTTATAGTAGCGGTAATTGAGTATTCCCTCGATGCCATAGGCTATGAACATGTCGGCAAGCGTGCCGCATGATGCCACGATATCGGATTCGGGCGCCATTCCGTAGTAGGGATTCTCCCTCTCCACCACCTTCCCGCTGTACTCGCCCGTCTGCTCGCCGAATGTGGCCTTTCCGCGGTAGCCTCCCGCCATGATGCCGAGGGTGTGCGTGCCGTGGAACGACTCGTCGCTGTCGGTAGTGAAGTTGGCTATTCGCTCAGCCGTGGAGTATTCGTCGATTCTAAAGCCTTGCGACGACGCTTCGGTGGCGTAGATGTGGGAAAGGTAGGATATGCGCGGAGTTCCGTCGGCGTTCTTGAAGTTGATGTGGTTGGGGTCGAGGCCGCCATCCACAATTCCCGTCACCACGCCCTTGCCGGTATAGGCTTTCGGCAGGTCTTCGCCCGACTGAATCTTTGCTGCGCCGGTGATTTGCCTCACCACGTCCATCTGCGGCCTTTCCTCGCGCGAGATTTCCACTCTTTTCACGCATTCAAGCTCGGCGATGCGTTCCACATCGTCCAATGGCATAGCCACGAGGGCTATATTTTCTCTTATTGAAAGCACGTCGATGCCCTCGGCCTCCAATTGGTCGGCGGTGGCTCCATCGGCGAGCTTTATGAATCCGGTGATGTGCGATGCCGGCGTCTCCTTCACGGTGCCGACCGATTTGGTGCGTGCATCAACTTTCATTTTGGCTTGCGAGCTGCGTTGCATTCGCAGAATGGAACGGCTTTGCAAGTCTAATTTCGACTGGGCTATCATCGAGGAGCCCGTAAGAGCCATGCCTATGATGATGGCGAGTAAACGTCGGTGGTCCATAATGAGTAGTGTTGACATTAAGAGTTTAAGTGCTTTATATTTATGTTTTAAGTTTGATTCAAATTTTGTCTTTATACTAACTAATCAGCTGTCGTGGTAAAAAAGAGGTTGCCGGATGGCGAAACGTGAGGTCCGACCTCCGGCAACCGGAATATTCTATTGCTACGATACCTGTCGTGTCGGCCGACGTCGACAGGCATCGTGGAGCTTGTTACTTGTTGACGATGGTCTTCTTTCCACCTACGATGTAGAATCCCTTGTCGAGGGCGTTCACTTGCTCGGGAGTGGCATTGTCGATAAGGAGCACGCCCTGAGCGTTGTAGACGTTGTTGTTGGCCTTAGCGGAGTTGGCTCCGATAGTGCTTACGCCGGTAGTGCCGTCGATAACCACCTTAGAGTCGGCATCGAGATTGAATGAGAACGAGCCATCCTCGTCGGCAGTGAGCGCAATGTCGTTCACTGTCACCTTCTCGGCGCCCTCGATTTCAATCAATGTGCCTTGCAAGTCGCTGATTCCGCCCTGCCATGCGCTCACTTCGGTGAAGAGGTCCTTGGTCACGGTCACTTTCTCAGCCTCGCCGTTGAGTACCTCGAATGTTGCAGTGTAGGTGGCTGGAGCTGCTGTGGTGTAGGCCTTGATCACGTCGCCGTCCTCTACGGCAACCTGAGTGTAGGTTCCGCCTGAATATGTAGGCTCTAATGCCTCACCGTTCTTGAAGAGGTTGAACGACACTGCGCTGCCATACCAGTTGATGTTGAATGGATTGAAGGCGGCGCTAAAGTCGATCACATTATAGCCGGTGCTTACATCGAAACTTTTGCGATCTGAGCTTGTCACAGTGAACTGGCGGCAAGCCTCCTTATTGTCGATATAGAGCACGAAAGTCTTGTCGAGCACAATCTCCTCCAATTGGAGCACAATCTTGTCGCCATCGGCGAGTTGCGAAAGAGTCAGACCATAACCTGAGTCAGTGCGCGGGTCTCCGTTGAGAGTGCAAGTGGTGTAGTAGTAGTTGGCATCCTTCTTGATAGAGATGGTGGGATTGGACTCCGACAGCTCTACCACATTCACGCCCGGGTTGAGTGTTATAATGTCGTTCAGGTAGGCGTAGCCGCGGTACATTGTTATAGCCTCGGGTTTGTTGATGTCGACAGTGACTTTGGCAGTTCCGTAGGGAGCGGCGTCGATGGCTATTGTGGTGGCTTCATACACAGTGGTGTTGATGTAATAGGAAGCATAGATGGAGCTGCCGTTGATGGCTACACTCTTGAGATTGAAGTTGTCGGTGTCGAGGTTGATTTCGAGCTTGGATCCGATTTTCACTTCGAAGTCGCTTGCCATATAACCGTCGACCGCAACTCCGTCGACCAATACACTTTTTATTACGCCTTGAGCGGTCTCAGTGAGATCGAATTTCACCGGAATCTTGATGTCGGGGAATTGAGCCTTAATGTCGACCTTGTCGCCATCTTTGATTTCAAAATAATAAGTACCGTCCGAAGCAGTCTGTAGCACATCGTTCAGCGACAATTGATAGAGCTGCTTGCCGTAGGCTATGTGTGAAACTTGGATTGCGGTTTCTATCGTGGGATCGAAAGCTATAGTCTGAGTGCCCTCGCTAAGAATAAGCGAGCGATAGGAACCGGCAAAGCCGAAGCTGACAATCGATGGGTCGTCGACGGTCACCGTCAGCTTGGCAGTGCGCACTGTCGATTCATCGGCAGCCTCGATTTTAAGGGTCTGGCCCTCATTGTATGTGTTAATCGACATACTGCAGGATGCGCCGCCCGATACGTATTGGCTGATGTCGTTCAGATACACTTTCTGCAAGATGAAACCTTTATTGGCTTCGATGGTGAGATAAGTGTAGTTGTTGAGAGCGATTGCGTTGTCGCCGGCTTGAAGATCGATGACTTTTTCCACGCTTTGATAGTTCTCGTCGTATACAACATAGTACATTTTTACTGCCTCAGGGTTGGCAATGTTGACGTTGATGTTCACAGTCTGCGCGGCGGCTGTGAACGACAGCAGGCCTACGACAGCTAAAAACAAAAATGAGTAAAACTTTTTCATAAAAAATTTTATTTTGATTAAACATAAAAATTTCCACTAAGTCGCAAATAAGAGAAACACGATGCTTCAATCCTCTGTGATAAATTTCGGGCAAAGTTAAGATGTTTTAGCTAAAATACCAAGAAAAAAGGCGAAAAAAATGAATATTTATTACGTTATTCATAATTTTGGCAACGAATCGTAACATTTTGTCGATAGAGGTGGTCGCAATGTCGTGTTTTTGGCAATCGTGGCAAGCTAATTGTCAAGAAAACGGGAAATGGACGGGAAATGAGCGTGCAATCGGGCGAAAAGTGGTGCCGCAATTTGTTCGCTCGGCGAAAAAGTGCTAAATTTGTGGGACTATAACTGTTTATTCACCTTAAAAAGGATTTTTGAGAAAAGATGAGCAAAGTTTTGATTATCGGAGCGGGTGGCGTTGGCACCGTGGTGGCGCACAAGTGCGCTCAGAATCCCGACGTTTTCAATGAGATAGTGATTGCCTCGCGCACGCAAAGCAAGTGTGATGCCGTGGCTAGGGCCATAGGCAAGCCCAATATCGTCACCGACCATGTGGATGCCGACAGCGTGCCCGAGCTGGTGGCTCTATTCAAGAAGCACAAGCCCGACATTGTGATAAACGTGGCCCTGCCTTATCAGGACCTAACGATTATGGACGCATGCCTTGAGTGTGGCGTGAACTACCTCGACACTGCCAACTATGAGCCTAAGGATGTGGCCCACTTCGAGTACAGCTGGCAATGGGCCTACCGCGAGCGCTTCGAGAAGGCAGGCCTGACGGCCATCCTCGGTTGCGGCTTCGACCCGGGAGTCTCGGGTGTGTTCACGGCATTTGCCGCAAAGCACGTTTTCAAGGAGATGCACTATCTTGATATCGTCGACTGCAACGCGGGCAACCATCACAAGGCTTTTGCCACCAATTTCAATCCCGAAATCAATATC
>JBJEKJ010000074.1:0-31798 GCA_051878575.1 Muribaculaceae bacterium
CAAAATGTCGCTCGGCCAGATTGCCGACGCAGTTGCCGAGAAGCTCGGAGCACCGGTTCAATTTGCTCCCGACTGCGCCAAAGCTGCCGACGCTGCCGCTGCTTTGAAAGCCGGTGAAGTGTTGTTGCTTGAGAATCTCCGCTTCTATCCCGAGGAGGAAGGCAAGCCCGTGGGCATCGACAAAGCCGATCCTGCCTACGACGAGGCCAAGAAGGAGATGAAGGCTCGCCAGAAAGAGTTCGCCAAGACTCTCGCAAGCTATGCCGACGTGTACGTCAACGACGCTTTCGGTACGGCTCACCGCAAGCACGCATCTACTGCCGTTATCGCCGACTACTTCGACGCGGACAGCAAGATGCTCGGATACCTCATGGAGAAAGAGGTTCAGGCTGTTGACAACATACTTAGTGACATCAAGCGTCCGTTTACTGCCATTATGGGTGGCTCGAAAGTTTCAACTAAAATCGGAATTATCGAGAACCTTATGGACAAGGTCGACAACCTTATCCTCTGCGGTGGAATGACCTATACTTTCGCAAAGGCTCAAGGTGGCAACGTGGGCAACTCTATCTGCGAGGAAGACAAGCTCCAACTTGCTCTCGACATCATTGCCAAAGCTAAGGCTAAAGGCGTGAATCTTGTGCTCGGAACCGACTGTGTGGCTGCCGATGCATTCAGCAACGACGCCAACACACAGGTTGTTCCTGCCAATGCAATTCCCGAAGGATGGGAAGGACTTGATGCAGGTCCCAAGACTCGCAAGGCATTTGCCGAAGCCATCAAGGGCGCTAAGACTATCCTTTGGAATGGTCCTGCCGGAGTATTTGAGTTCGACAACTTCACCGCAGGCTCTCGCGCTATAGCCGATGCAATCGTTGAAGCTACTGCCAATGGCGCCTTCTCACTTGTAGGCGGCGGCGACTCTGTGGCTTGTGTCAACAAGTTTGGCGTTGCCGACAAGGTGTCTTACGTTTCTACCGGTGGTGGAGCTCTCCTTGAGGCCATCGAAGGAAAGGTCCTTCCGGGCGTAGCCGCCATCAAGGGCGAATAATGCGTCGATAATTGACGACAACAACTAAATACCAGGTGTGCCCGCCATTGCCGTGTGGGCATACCTTTTTTCACTCAATCAATGCGCGAATGGCTCTGATAGCCACCGCATACAACCCCACTACAACTGATGATAGGAATCGGAAAAACCAACAGCCTCGAAATAGCCCGGCGCACCGAGCAGGGACTGTATCTCAACGACGACTGCGGAAATGAGGTGTTGTTGCCCAACCGCTATATTACCGACGATATGAACATAGGCGACACAATCGACGTGTTTGTCTACAACGACTCCGAAGACCGCCCTATCGCTACCACCGAGCGCCCATACGCACAAGTAGGCGAATTTGCCCTGCTCAGAGTAAAGGCCGTGAACAGCATAGGAGCCTTTCTCGACTGGGGACTGATAAAAGACCTGCTCGTGCCTTTCCGTGAACAGAAAATGCGCATGGTGGCCGGACGCTCATATATAGTATATGTGTATGTCGACGACGAGAGTCGCCGAATTGTGGCATCGGCTAAGCTCGATAAATTTCTCGACAACAAGATTCCCGAGTACAAATTTAGGCAGAAAGTGGACATCCTGGTGGCACGCCGCACCGACTTGGGATTCAAAGTGGTAGTCGACAACCTGTTTTGGGGAATGATATACCATGATGAGATCTTCCACGACGTGAACATCGGCGAGCGCTACAAGGCGTTCATAAAAGCAGTCCGCCCCGACGGTAAAATCGACCTGAAACTCGGCGACCGCGAGGTACGGCGCGTTAAAAGCCTTGCAGATGTGATTATGGAATACATCGACAACAACGGAGGCTCGATGAAGCTCACCGACTCTTCATCGCCCGAGATGATTCGCGCGGTGTTCAATTGCAGCAAGAAGGATTTCAAGAAGACGCTTGGATTCCTCTACAAAGCCAAGAAAATAGTCATTACCCCACAAGAGGTCAGAATGGCTTAAAGATATTAGCACTGATTAATGTGCAAAATAGATGAATTAAATATGTGGTAGTAAAGGCAACGGTGCATTCCCTACGCGGGGAACGCACCGTTGATTTTCCATATCGGGTAATACGCCCTGTTATTGTGCTTTATAGTGAGGGCTACAACTTGAATACATAGTCTATAGTCTTCACCAACTCCTCTTTAGGATAAAGCCCGGTAATAACAGTGGGCTTACCCTCAACAGGACAGAACATAATCATAGGCACCGACCGCACGCCGAATGTAGCCGAAAGCTCCGGACACTTGTCGACATCGACTTTATAGAAATCTATTTTTCCGCTGTAGCTCACCGCCAACTCGTCGAGTATCGGAGCCAGACGCCGGCACGGCCCACACCAAGTAGCCGTGAAATCGACTATTGCCGGACGCAGGCCCTTGAACTTCCACGCCTCTAAAGTGTAGTCGCACACCCGAGCCTTGAACTGCTCCTGCGAGAGTTCGGTCACCTTTCCTGCCTGCGACTTCACTACAGGCACGTTTTCCGTCTTCGTGGCAGGCTTGGTGCCGCACATCTCCACCGCTACAAGCGCAGCAATGGCAAATGCCACAAATATCGCTATATTCCTTCTCATAAATCTCATTATCTGATTAGCCTTGATGCTGTGGGCGCAAGAGGTCGTTGACGGTCTTTACCGGATTGAACGTGGCAATAGGCACCTCTACGAACACGGTATTCCAGTCGCTCATTGAGCCATTCCACAATCCGGGCAGCTCAAGCGCCTTTATCGTGACGCCCGACTTCGACTTCTCCGATATCAGACCCGTATCCTTGTCGACATACTTCTTTAAATCAAACTTATTGCCATCCACATCCTTAATGTAGCACACAAGGTCGACGGGATTGAAGTGGCTGCCACTCTTTATCAGCTCCACCGACTCGGGCTTGCTCTTGTCGAATTGAGCGCTCTCAAGAATCTGAGGAGAGGTAGTGCCGTCGGCGTTGTAGGCGATATACGGTCCACCTCCGGGCTCGCCGTCGTTCTTCACCACGCCACACACGCGAATCGGGCGGTTCAGCTTGCCGAGCACATAGACGGCCAGCTCCGAATCATCGAGATTCTTGGTGCCCTCATTGCGAATATTGAGAGTATCGTGCAGGAACTTGATCATCTCACGCAAATCCTCGATAGTGTATTTGCCGCCGCGCAGCATCTCCACGTATGTCTTTATCTGCTTCTGCACCTTCACGAGATAGCCGCCTATAACCTTCTTGTATTTCACAGTGGCCTCACGCAAGCTCGCAGGCACCACATTGTCGATATTCTTCACAAACACCACATCGGCGTCCATGTCGTTGAGGTTCTCAATCAATGCGCCATGACCTGCCGGACGGAACAGCAACTTGCCATTCTCGCGATAGGGCTCATTGTCCATAGTCACCGCCACAGTGTCGGTCGAAGCCTTCTGCTCCGAGAGCGACACCGAGTATCTAACGCCCCATTTTGCCTCCATAGCCGGCACTTTCTCGGCAATGAGAGCCTCAAAAGCGCTGCGATGCTCGGGCGACACGGTGAAATGTATATTCACATTCTTATCCTTGTCGGTGGCATATTGCGCGCCTTCCTCAAGATGCTCCTCCAGCGGGGTGTGCACCTCATCGCCTACCTTGTGGAACTGAAGCAATCCTTTCGGCATGCCGCCATAGTTCATTCCATCGGCAGTTATAAGGGTCTTCACCACCTCCACGCACTTACCTTCGGCCACAAGAGCCTTCACGCCCTTGCCATAGGCTGCGACACACGCTGCGTCGAGCGCATTGAAGAACGCAAAATTCTCAATGCCGTCGAAAAATGCCTTCATAAAGTCGGTTGCAGGCTCCTCATTGCCCGCCGTCACAAACTCAAACAAATTCTTGAACATTCGGCTTGCAGCTCCCGATGCGGGAACAAATTTCTCCACCTTTCCGCCACCATTGAGGAACTCATTCCATGCTTCCTCACATGAAGTCTCCTCAGCGGCATCAAGTCTCATAATACCATTGCCTACAGTAGCCACCGATTTGATTCTCAAGAATGGGAATCCGGTCTTGAACCGGTTCAGTTGCTCCTCAAATGTCTGCTCGGAGATACCTTTGGCGGCAATCTCCCTTAAATCTTCTGGTTTCAACATATCATCGAATATTAAAAGATAATTAGTAATTATTTTATGTCTCAAATTTACGCCAATCTCCCCACAATACCAAATATTTCCCCAAAAATATGTTTCGCCGCGGCAGGATTGTGACCCACATATATCTTAGCAACGCACATCAGGCAAAATGCACAAATTGCCGCGCTGAGACGCGCAACCTCAACAGCCCGGCTATTATCCCGCTCCCATCCTACAAAACGGCCATTTTAACAGGTGTTACGAATAATTTTTGCACTCGGCTTTCGATTTGCATAAATTATTAGTAATTTTGAGGCTGATTTTTTACTGAAACATGACAACTATACTATGAGTGAAGGATATTTCAAAAATGACGAGAAGGCCCTTGTGGTGGAGCTATGCCGCGATTTAATCAGCAAAAACGCCGCTCAGCTTAGCCGAAAGGACATCAACGCGGTTCACTCTATCATTAAGGAGGGGATACTGAACGATCACTATCGCCGCGACAAGTATGGAATCAACCCCACGATTCGCAACCTGAACACCGCCCTTCTTCTCACCGAGAATATCGGCGCCGACCGGAATATGATTATCGCAATCCTTCTATATAATCTGTGCCGCTCGGAGTTTATCCCCGAGCAACAACTGCGCGAGACTTTCGGCGACGACACTGCCAATCTTATAAACGGCCTGATGAAGGTGTCGAGCCTCTACAAGAAGCAGGCCGCTGTGGAGAGCGACAATTTCCACAAGCTTCTGCTGACGTTTGCCGAGGATATCCGCGTGATAATCATAATGATTGTCGACCGTCTGGCCATCATGCGCGCAATTAACCATCATCCTAATGAGAAATTCGTGCACGACATAGCCAACGAGGCGAAATATCTCTACGCTCCGCTGGCACATCGGCTCGGCCTATACAAAATCAAATCGGAGCTTGAGGATCTATCGTTCAAATACACAAATCGCGACACATTCACGCAAATTGCTCACAAACTGAACGAGACGAAAGTAGAACGCGACAAGTATATAGCCGACTTTATCGCCCCGGTTAAGGCCGCCCTTGAGAAGGAGGGGCTGAAATTCGACATCAAGGGGCGAACGAAGTCGATTAGCTCGATATGGAACAAGATGGTGAAGCAAAATGCCGACGTGAACGACATTTTCGACCTTTTCGCCATCAGAATCATCCTCGACACGCCATTGGAGCGCGAGAAAGCCGAGTGTTGGAACGCATACTCAATCGTCACGGCCATGTACACCGCCAACACCTCGCGACTTAAGGACTGGCTGACGATTCCAAAGTCTAACGGATATGAGTCGCTGCACATCACAGTGAACGGCCCCGGCAACAAATGGGTAGAGGTGCAGATACGCACTCGCCGCATGGACGAGATTGCCGAGCGTGGACTCGCCGCTCACTGGAAATACAAGGGCATTAAGAGCGAGGGAGGCCTCGACGAGTGGATGAACAACGTGCGCGACATGCTCGAGTCGGGCAACGGACCGGCCGAACTGATGAAAAACGCTTCCATGCACATCTACGACAAAGAGGTGTTCGTTTTCACCCCAAAGGGCGACTTATATAAGCTGCCGGCAGGTGCCACGCTGCTCGACTTCGCTTTCCACATCCACACAAAGGTGGGCAGCAGCTGCATCGGAGGTAAGGTCGACGGCAAGAATCAGCGAATTAACTACAAGCTGAAAAGCGGCGACACCATAGAGGTGCTGACCTCGTCGACACAGACCCCGAAGCTCGACTGGCTGAACATCGTGGTCACGTCGAAGGCAAAAAACAAAATCAAGCAATCGGTGAATGAGCTGAAGGCCAAATCGGCCGATCTCGGCAAAGAGCTGCTCCAACGCCGGTTCAAGAACAAGAAAATCGACGTGGACGAGGCATTGCTTATGAGAGTCATCAAGAAATCGGGCTACAAGAGCGTGACCGACTTCTACTACGACATATCGAAGGAGGTGATGAACCCTACAACTGTTATCGAGGCTTACTTGGCTCTTGAGAACAAGGAGAGCGAGGCAAGTCATCCCGAAACGGCCGAGAATTTCATACTCCAACACACAAAGGAAGATACGGCCTCGGCATCCGACACATTGGTCATCGGCGAGAACATAAAGGGTATAAACTACAAGCTATCCAAGTGCTGTAACCCGATTTTCGGCGACGACATAGTGGGATTCATAGCAAGCGACGGTGCGATAAAAATTCATCGCGCCGACTGTGGCAATGCCTTGCACCTGATAAAGCGATATCCCTACCGCCGAATCAATGCAGCATGGTCGGGGAAAATGGGATCGCAATATGCCGTGACGCTGCGCATTCTCGGGCACGACGACATAGGCATAGTCACCAACATAACCTCGGTGATAACAAAGGAGAAAGACACCTCGCTGCGAAACATTTCCATCGACTCGCACGACGGCCTTTTCCAGGGCTATCTCGTTATCGGCATCGCCGACACGCAATCACTCGACAATCTTATTGCAAAAATCAAAAACATAAAAGGTGTAAAAGATGTTCAACGCAGCAATTAAGCACATTTCAGCTGTGGCAACTGCCGCCACACTCTTGGCCGCTGCAAACGCATGCGGCAACTCGGGAAACGGCTCTCCCGAGGCAGTAGCAATGCTCGATGAGGCTCGCCGACTTGGCGAAAGCGGACTTTTCGACAGTTCGACGGTGATAATCGACTCTCTATGCAAGTCGTTCCCCACCGAAATCGATATAGTGAAGGAGGCCATGCACCTCAAAGCCGTCACTCTTGAGAAGTCGTTCACCGCACAACTCGCCGAGACCGAGAAAGTGATTGCTGAGAATGCTCCGGTGGTGCAGGAAATAGGATCTAAATTCAATGTGGTGAAAACACCCGAGATGGTGGAGGGTTATCGTATCCTGAAATCGATATCGGGCAAGGAATTGCTAAACCGTACCGACATCGAGCCTCGCATCGATGATGGCGGCAATCTCTACATCGTGTCGCTTCTCAATGGGCACGCAGTGGAGCATAACCGCCTGCGCGTGGCATCAAAGAGCGGAGAATCGGCCGAAACGGCGGCAATACCCTACGACAAGGCACAGAACTACCGCTTCACCGATGCCGGAGTGAGCAATGAGATGGTAACGTTCCACTACGACGAGTGTGCCGACTTCTGCCGATTCATCGCCGACCATACAGACACCGACCTTGTGCTGACGTTTGTGGGAAAATCCGCGTTCTCCATGCCGCTGTCGGCATCAATGCGCAACGCCATTGCCGAGTCGTTCAGGTATTCCACGGCAATTCGCAAGGGAATTGAGGCCGAAAGAACAAAACTGCTGCTCAACAAGAAGATTGAGATAGCCAAGCGACAGGTGGAGCAGACGAGGCCGCAAAATGATTGAGGACAATCCTACTCTCCCGAGCTGATAAGCGTGTCGGCAACGATGGGAAGCACATACTCTGCCGATTGCCACACTTCATGGAAAAGCGTCTCATCGTAGGGCCATGGCCCTACGTAGGGGCATAGCTCAACACAGGCATAGAACACATTGAAATTACAGTCGACGAAATCTTGGAACGAGCCGTATGGGTCGTCGATAGGCTGCGGCTCAAAATTAGTTGACGCAATCACCCTCTCGGCAATGCGACGCGCCACCACGTCGGGAGTAGAGAGATAGAGCATCTTGCCCTGTGTGTGGAAAGCAAGCACCGCCTCGGGCGAAATTCGCCGGGCAAAATCGGCAAGAGCCCTCGACTCCGGCTCGCTTAGTGCCGCGAAGCCCTTGAATCCGCTTGATGCCGGCATGCTGTCGGTGGGACAGCTCTCCCATCCATAGTCGAAGTTGCGATTCAAGTCCACACCTCGCGCATTGGCCTTCCATGAGCGGTGCACCGGCTCCTTATAGTTGCGGTAGAGCATATTTCGCAGCGAGTCGCAGTTGGCCGACGACTCAAATCCGTTTTGCACTATGTTCACTCCATCGGGGTTCACCATAGGCACTATGTAGAACGAGGCATAGTCGAGCAGACGGTTGACATCGTAGCCGCCTATCGAGTCGTGAGCCGTATATGCCCGGGCATACTGCTCGATAAAATACATTAAATAATTGGTGGTGATATACTCTCGTGCATGAAGTGCCCCACACACAAGAATAGTGTGACGGCCCCTACCAAGCCTCACGGCGGGAATCCGGCGTCCCTCCACCGACTTGCCTATGACGCCGCCCGAGAGAATCACGCCATAGCGGCTCTTTAGCAGCTCCAAGTCAGCTTCCATCCGCTCATGAGAATAAGCCTTTTGAGGCACAACGATACTGTCGCAGGCATCGCCGACGGCCTGCGCTCCCGAACCTATAATTACAGCCATAATCAACAAAAAACAGCGTAACACGATGAGTCAACTTTATATTTTGGCACAAATTTAGCGAAATTTTATGCAAATATAATGCAGAACACAAGTTTACTTGCAGATTTTGCTGAGACACTATCAATTTTTTGCTAAAAATCACAAAATACGACTTTCACATAGCCCAATCTCTTGTGTATTACCGAAAAAGTTCGTATATTTGCAGTCGCTTTTCGGAGCACTAAAAATTTATAAACAAAATTTATTAATTTATGAATCATTACGAAACCGTTTTCATTTTAACTCCCGTTTTGTCTGATGCTCAGATGAAGGAAACGGTAGATAAGTTCAAAGCAGTTCTCACCGAGAACGGCTCATCTATCGTCAACGAGGAGAATTGGGGTCTGCGCAAGCTCGCATATCCGATCCAACACAAGTCGACAGGATTCTACACCCTGATTGAGTTCGACGCCGAGCCTACAGTGATAAAGAAGCTCGAAATCGCTTTCCGCCGCGACGAGAAAGTGCTTCGCTTCCTCACTTTCCGCTTAGACAAGTATGCTGCCGAGTACGCAGCCAAGAGAAGAAGCCTTAAGGGCGCAAAAGTCAACACAACTAACGAAGAGGTAAAGGAGGATTAATCATGGCACAGACACAATCAGAAATCAGATACCTTACTCCGCTTT
Source organism: Muribaculaceae bacterium (assembly GCA_051878575.1). Taxonomy (GTDB): domain Bacteria; phylum Bacteroidota; class Bacteroidia; order Bacteroidales; family Muribaculaceae; genus CALZFJ01. The sequence continues at coordinate 9,171 of JBJEKJ010000074.1, forward strand.
CAGTGGACGTGAAGAAGAAGAAATATTGCCGTTTCAAGAGAAGCGGTATCAAATATATCGACTACAAAGACCCTGAGTTCCTCAAGAAGTTCTTGAACGAGCAGGGCAAGATCCTTCCCCGTCGCATTACCGGAACTTCATTGAAGTTCCAAAGAAGAGTAGCTCAGGCCGTCAAGCGTGCCCGCCACCTCGCTCTTCTTCCCTACGTAACCGACTTAATGAAATAATTAAAGAATCAGGAGGAAAGTTTATGAAACTAATATTGAAAGAAGATATAGCAAACCTTGGTTACAAGGACGACGTGGTAGAAGTTAAGAGCGGTTACGGTCGTAACTACCTTATCCCACAAAAGAAGGCTGTGATTGCCACTCCTTCGGCTTTGAAGCAATTAGCTGAAGACCAAAGACAGCGCGCTCACAAGCTCGCTAAAATCAAGGCCGACGCCGAGGCTGCCGCTGCCGCTTTGGAGGGTGTTACACTCACCATCGGCGCCAAGACAAGCTCCACCGGCACGATTTTCGGTTCTGTCAACAATATCCAAATCGCAGAGGCGCTTGAGAAGCTCGGCCACAACGTTGACCGCAAGCTCATCTTCATCAAGGACAGCGTGAAGGAAGTGGGCAGCTACAAGGCAACTATCAAGTTCCACAAGGAAGTTTCTGTTGAGATTCCTTTCGAAGTCGTTTCGGAGTAATTATCAATCGACAATAAAAGTAAAAAAGTGGCATGGTTATTTAGAATCATACCACTTTTTTTGTGCTTATCGCCCGATTTCTCAGCATTTTTTCGTAATTTTGCTAATTAAAATAGTGATATGCGGCATAATAGCGGAGCTCAGCGTGTTATAGACAGGCTATATCATGCACAGGCTCAAAGAAGCAGGCTTTACGCATACAATGTTAATGTTTTGTTAAACCACTCATTATGTGTAACGTTTTGCCCCATGCCGGAGTCTAATAGGATGAGCATGCGCGAAATAGGCTGATATTGCAATCCGAGCATACTTGAAATTGACGAGATAATTATAACAAACATAATATAAACAATACAAAAACGTAGAAAATGAGAAGAATTAGTATTCTGTTTTCATTGCTGATGGCTATCCTGATGGCAGCGCCCGCTATGGCACAATCGCCCGAGGAGATTATGAGTCAGCAATTTCCTATCGACAAGGATGTGCGCTACGGTGTGTTGCCCAATGGCCTCACCTACTACATCCGCCACAACGAGGAGCCGAAAAACCGTGCCGAGTTCCACATCGCACAGAAAGTAGGCTCGATTCTTGAAGAGGATAACCAGCGCGGACTGGCCCACTTCCTTGAGCACATGGCTTTCAACGGACTGGAGCACTTCCCCGGCAAGGCCATGCTTGAGTATTTCCAGAACAACGGACTGACATTTGGTGGCGACATCAATGCCTATACAGGTTTCGATCAGACCGTATATCGACTCTCCAACGTGCCCACCGAGCGCGAGGCACTGCTCGACTCTGCCCTGCTCGTGCTTCACGACTGGTCGTGCGCCATCACACTCGACGAGAAAGAGATCGACGCCGAGCGCGGTGTAATCAATGAGGAATGGCGTACACGCGGCGACGCTTCCATGCGTCTCTACGAGGCCGTTCTGCCCGAGATTTTCAAGGGCAGCAAGTATGCCAACCGCCTGCCTATCGGAACTATGGACGTGGTGATGAACTTCAAGCCACAGGAGTTGCGCGACTACTACCACCGTTGGTATCGTCCCGACCAGCAGGGCATCATCATCATAGGCGATTTCGACGCTGCCAAGATGGAGCAGAAGGTGAAAGAGCTCTTCTCGCCCATCAAAATGCCCGAGAACGCCGCCAAGCGCGAGTATTTCCCCGTACCCGACCACAAAGGCATCGACTATGCGCTTTACACCGACCCTGAGACATCTAACGCGCTTATCTACCTCTTCTTCCAGCATCCCGTCACTCCACGCGAGGAGAAGAACACCGTGGGATATATGGTACAGAAGACTATAGTCGACCTTGCAACCGGTATGCTCAACGCCCGCCTAAGCGAGATCACTCAGACTCCCGACGCACCCTGGATGTATGCCACATGCTACGATAGCAACTTCTTCATCGCACAAACGAAGGATGCTTTCTCGCTTATCGGTGTGCCTAAGGACGGCAAGACTCTCGACACCTACAAGGCGTTGCTCACAGAGGCTCAGCGTGTGAACCTCCACGGGTTCACCCTCACCGAGCTCGACCGCGCAAAGGCTGAGCTGCTCTCGCAATATGAGAACAACTTCAACGAGCGCAACAAGCGTAAGAACATATCCTACGCCCAGGAGTATATCAACAATTTCACCGAGGGTAGTTACATCCCGGGTATCGAGATTGAGTATCAGATGATTCAGGGTCTTTTGCCGAGCATACCTCTTGAGGCAGTGAACGCTTGTATTAAAGATATGATTTCCGACGACAACGTGAGCCTTATCGTGAACGGCCCGAAGAAGGATGGTGCCGTATATCCTAACAAGGAGGAAATTGTCGACAATTTCAAGACCATTTTCGCACAGGAAGTGGAGGCATATCAAGACAACGTGTCGAACGAGCCGCTGCTCGCCGAGGAGCCAACTCCGGGCAAGATAGTGAGCGAGACTACAGAGGAGGCAACCGGAATCGTCACCATGAAACTTTCAAATGGCGCTACTGTACTGCTCAAGCCCACTACCTTCAAGAACGATGAGATAAGCATGCAGGCTCGCAGCAAGGGAGGCTACTGGAGCTTCAATGGCAAGTTCTCGCCCGACATCATGATGCTCGACGACGCCGTAAGTTGCAGCACGCTCGGAAGCTACACTCAGAAGGACCTCACGAAATATCTTGCCGGAAAGCAGGTATCTGTCAGCTTCTCACTCTCCGACGACAGCGACTTCATCGAGGGCAACAGTGTGAAGAAGGATCTTGAGACGATGTTCCAAATGACATATCTTAAATTCACCGACGTGCGCAAGGACGAGAGCACATTCGAGGCTATGCGCAACTCTCTGATATCACAGCTCGCAAATATCAAGAATAATCCGCGACTCGTGTTCCGCGACTCAATCAATTCCGCTGTCTATCTGCACAATCCGTTGAAGCTCACTCCTTCGGTGGATGATGTGAAGGCCGTGAACTACGACAACTGCCTCAAGCTATATCGTGAGCGCGTGGCAAATGCCGGCGACTATACATTCTGCTTCGTAGGTAGCTTCGACTTGGAGACTATGCGTCCGCTTATCGAAAAGTATATAGCCTCGCTCCCCGACAATGGCGTGCGCGAGCAGACAGGCTACCGCTTCCCGACTGCCAAGGGCAAGGTGACCAACGAGTTTGAGCTGCCTCTCGAGAACCCGAAGGTGTCGGTTCGCTGCAACATAACCGGCAATCTACCGTTCAACGTGAAGAATCGCACGATGATCAGCATGCTCTCTGAGGTGATGGACATCGTCTACACTCGCACCATCCGCGAGGAGGAAGGCGGGACCTATGGCGTGGGAACTAATGCTAGCTTGGCATATACGACCGGCCAATACACATTCCTGTTCCAGTTCGACACCAATGTGGAGAAGAGCAAGTATCTTATCGACCGCGCAATCAAGGAGCTTGAGAAGGTGATTAAGAAGGGTGCCGAGGCCGGCGACTTCCAGAAAGTGAAAGAGGCTGCCCTGAAGCAATATCAGGACAACCTGCGTGATAACGGCTTCTGGATGGGTGTGCTCTCCTATCGTTCTATTGGCGCCGACTCATTCACCGGCCTGGGCGATACGCTCAATAATATTACCCTCAAGGAGTTCAACAACTTCTTGAAGAAGAATGTGAAACTCGACAATCAAGTCACTGTGATTATGAATGGTGTAGCCAAGAAATAGGCCGCGTCTCACATTAAGCATAAATATGACGATTGGCCGATGCCGGCCAATACACATTACAACAGATATTTCAACAACCTCCGGCGCGCCCTCTACCATGAGGCCCTCGCCGGAGGTTGTCGCATTAATAGGCACGGCAGCCACCAATATGCGCACACCCGGCAATAAGGCCTCGGCGCAATATGTGTGTATGCTTATGCAACAGCATAGAAAGGCGGGATGCCCACATTACGGCACCCCGCCTTTCTTAATTAGCCTATCCCGACACAGTGCGGGATGGGTTATAGTTGAGTCCTATTGCCCTACCACAAGATTAAATCCACTTAACGTAGGCAAAATCCTGACGGTGAGGCAGATCGGCATTCTTAGGATAAACACGGAAGGCATAGTTGAACACACCTGCGTCGGTGAGGTTGTTCTTCAGGTTATAGGTCACGATGTCGCCATCGGTAGCTACTGCCTTCAGCGGATATACGCTCTTGAGCTTACGCTCGTTGCCCTCGTTGCTGTAAACCACGAGCTCCACGCCGAGGTCCTTGGCAAGGCCGTTGGTGTTCAGCTTCACAGTAGTCTCATACTTGGCACCGTTCACGGCATTGTTCATGTTGAGAGCGTCGCTCATCTGCAAGTCGAGCACTTGGATGCCGTCCCACTTGGCAGCCACATTCTCCTTCCAGCGTGCAATCTCCTTGGCCTTGGTAAAACCATTGGCACGGAGCTCGGCCGAGCGCTTGCCCTCCTTGCTATAGAAGCGGTCGATATAGTCATTTATCATTCGCGTCATAGTGAAGTTTGGCGCAATGTGGGCAATCGAGTTCTTGATATATTGAATCCACTCAGGAGAGTAGCCCTTTGAGTTCTTTGCGAAATAAAGCGGCACAATCTCGTTCTCAAGCATAGAGTAGATGGTAGCGGCATCGAGCTTGTCCTGCTGCGACTGGTCGGTGAAAGTGCGCTTGTCGGTCAAAGCCCAACCGGCATCCTGACGATAACCCTCATACCACCAACCGTCGAGCACCGAGAAATTAAGCACACCGTTCATCTCGGCCTTCTCTCCCGAGGTACCCGAGGCCTCAAGCGGACGGGTCGGAGTATTCAACCAAATGTCCACTCCTGTCACGAGGCGCTTGGCCACCGTCATGTCGTAGTTCTCAAGGAATATGATCTTGCCGAGGAACTGAGGCATACGCGAGATCTCGATAATACGCTTGATAAGTCCCTGTCCTGCGCCGTCGGCCGGATGAGCCTTGCCGGCAAAGATGAATTGCACGGGGAACTTCTCATTGTTCACGATCTTCGACAGGCGGTCGAGGTCGGTAAACAGCAGGTGTGCACGCTTATAGGTAGCGAAGCGACGGGCAAAACCGATAAGGAGCGCATTGGGGTTGATTTTCTCCATGATGGAGATAATGCGCGACGGGTCGCCCTGATTCTTCAGCCACGTCTCACGGAAATCCTTCTTCACGAAATTGATGAACTTGTTCTTCAGCGTCATGCGCATATTCCATATATCCTCGTCCTTAGCTTTGAGGATAGGAGCCCAAGTCTTCTCATCCGACTGATGCTCGCGATACTCCGGGCCGAAAATGTCGTTGTAGAACGATTTCCACTCCGAAGCGGCCCATGTAGGCATGTGCACGCCATTTGTTACGTATGATACATGCGACTCCTCCCAGCTATAGCCTTTCCACACGCCCTGGAACATCTTCTTCGACACCTCGCCGTGCAACCAGCTCACGCCGTTGGCCTCCTGGCAAGTGTTGAGCGCGAACACGCTCATTGAGAACTTCTCGGGAGTGTCGGGGTTCTCGCGACCCATGTTCATGAGATCTCGCCACTCGATACCGAGCTTAGCGGGGAACTCTCCCATATATTTGCCAAACAATCCCTCGTCGAAATAGTCGTGACCGGCAGGAACCGGAGTGTGTACGGTGTAGAGCGATGATGCGCGAACCACCTCAAGGGCGGCATTGAAATCAAGGCCTTCCTCCTGAACATATTGTACGAGACGCTGGAGGTTGAGCAGGGCGGCATGTCCCTCATTGCAGTGATATAGGTCGGTCTTGATACCGAGCTTCTTCAGCATGAGCACACCACCTATGCCAAGCAGGTACTCCTGCTTGATTCGGTTTTCCCAGTCGCCACCATAAAGTTGGTGAGTAATCGGGCGGTCAAACTCAGAGTTAAGGTCGTTGTCGGTATCGAGCAGATACAGATTCATACGGCCTACGTTCACTTTCCATATTTTAGCATAGATTATACGTCCGGGATAAGGCACCTCAACCATAGCGTGCTGACCGTCGGCCTCAAGCACCGGCTCGATCGGGAGCTGGTTGAAGTTCTGCGGCTCATAGTTGGCAAGCTGCTGACCATCGATCGACAACGTCTGGGTAAAATATCCGTAACGATAAAGGAAACCCACGGCAGTCATATTGATACGGGAGTCGGATGCCTCCTTAATATAGTCACCGGCAAGAATGCCGAGACCTCCGGAGTAAATCTTCAATGCGCTGCACAAGCCATACTCCATGCTGAAATATGCCACCGAAGGCACGTCAGTACGCATAGGCACAGCCATATACTCCTTGAATTTTGCATAGACGTCGTTAATGCGATTCATCATCGCCTTGTCTTTCAAAATTTGCTCATACTGGTTATAGCCCATTTTCTGCAACAACAAAACAGGATTCTCTCCTGTGGCACGCCACAAGTCGGCGTCTAAATCATGAAATAGCTTCTTTCCTTCGCTGTTCCATACCCACCAAAGGTTTTTCGACAGCTCTTCCAACATTTTCAAACCTGAGGGGAGCACCGATTTCACGGTCAAGTCCCTCCACATAGGTGAATTTGTGTTACTTACCTGTAGTTTCATACACAATAACTATTAATATATGTTTTTGTTATTTTCTTTCTTTGTTTTTCTCGCTCTTTACTTTCGGCACGCTATCGCCCGCAGTTGCGCATATTGGCAAGTGCCACGTTATATGCATCAAGATACATGGCAATGAAGTTGTCCCATGATGCGAGCTTCGATGTTGCCATTGCAGCATCGCGCACGAGTCCTATATCGGCCTTTGAATCGGCAAACAAGCCTAACACATCGCCGGCAATTCGCGCCACGAGCTCGCTATAGTTGGAGTCATCACGATGCACCACCGTCACGCCGCTCTTCTCAAAGGCATTCTCGCGCTCGGCGAGCACCCACTGTCCGAAGCCGGCCAAGTCGGTAGTAATAGTAGGCACGCCGAATGCCACGCTCTCCAATGGAGTATATCCCCACGGCTCATAGTAGGATGCAAATACCGTGCAGTCCAATCCGGGCAGCAAGTCATAGTAGCTCTTGTTGAAGATGCCATCGTTTCCGTTCAGATACGACGGCACATATATAATATACACGTTTTCACTCCTCACATTGTGCATGCCGAGATAGTTGATTTTGCAGTAAACGCTATCCTGCGAGTAGTTATGCAGCGTGTGGGTGATATTGGCATTCTCCAATCCGCCGCGACGCTTCTTCCGCATCTCGGCCACGAGCTCCTTACGAGGCTCGTCGACCCAAGCCGGCACCATCACGAAGCACACAATCTTGCGCTTGCGGTCGGTCCACTTGGAGCGGAGTATGTTGGCGGCATCGATAAACGCGTCAAGCCCCTTGTTGCGGAACTCGTTACGCCCTGATGTGGCAATGAGGATAGTCTCATCGGAAAATTTCTCGCCAATAAGCGCTCCGGCTACATTGAGCATGCACTCACGCGCCTCGGCACGCTTGGCAGCATAGTCCTTCTTGGCAGGCACGAAGTTCTGCTCAAAGCCATTGGGCGTCACTATCGGGCGGCGGCAGAGCAGCTGCTCACACTCGCGCGCCGTCACCTCGCTCACCGTGGTGAAGCTGTCGGCATTCCATGCGGCAGCTTTCTCAAGCGAGTGCTTCGACTGCATATTCAGCTCCTCGGCCATTTGGTCGCCGTTGTAGCCCGACATATAGTCGTAGAGAGGCTTGCCATTGCCGCAGATACTGCGACCTATGCTCGTGGCATGGGTGGTGAACACCGTAGCCACCTCAGGCAGATGGGCCTTAACATATAGCAGGCCCATTCCGGTGGTCCACTCGTCGAAGTGTGCCACAACATTCTTGCCCTTTAGCCCCTCATTGCGATAGATGCTCTCTATAACCAATGCCGAGGCGTAGGCAAACATGCAGCTCTCGTCGTAGTCGCCATAGGCGTGCAGGGAGTCGACACTGAAACGGTTCCACATCTCAGTGTACAAACGGTCTTTATATGAGAAAAGTGACTTGTAATCAACCAAAACGACAATAGGCTTGCCGGGGATGTCCCATCGCCCTACGCGCACTTTCATTCCATTAGGGAACACAGCCTTAGATGTCCAACTCTTAAGCAAGGTCTTGCTTTCCTTAAAGTATGGCGACGGATTCTCAGCGCTCCACAAATCAGGACCTATAAAAACAATCTTATCCTTATACAATTTCTGCAAGGTTTTTGCTTTGGTCGACAGAACTGCATATATTCCGCCAACTTTATTGCATACCTCCCAACTCGTTTCAAACAATAAATCGAGTTTCGTTTCGCTATTTACCATATTATCAGCGTCAAAATGTAGATTTTTGAGCTGCAAAGTTACAAAAAAAATCCCAAAATAGCAAATATCACAAAAAATCAGGTGAAATTAAGCGCCTTTATCACGGTTTTTTGGCGTTTTTATATAGCAACGCCGCACAAGCGCTGATTTTTTTTGTATTTTTGCAAAAATATTATGCGACTACATGACATGGAGAAGAATTTCAATATAGCCACGGCTTGCGTTCAAGCCGGATGGACTCCCAAAAACGGAGAGCCGAGAGTTTTGCCAATCTACCAAAGCACCACTTTCAAATACGACTCAAGTGAGAAAATGGCACGTCTTTTCGACCTGAAAGACTCGGGCTACTTCTACACTCGCCTGCAAAACCCCACCAACGACGCCGTAGCCGAGAAAATAGCGCGACTCGAAGGTGGCATAGCCGCCATGCTCACATCGTCGGGACAGGCTGCCAACTTCTACGCCGTGTTCAACATCTGCGAGGCCGGCGACCACTTCGTGTGCTCGTCGACAATCTACGGCGGCACGTTCAACCTCTTTGGAGTAACGATGAAGAAGCTCGGTATTGACGTGACATTTGTCGACGCCGATGCCGACGAAGACACAATCGAGGCTGCCTTCAAGCCCAATACGAAAGCCCTTTTCGGCGAGACGATAGCCAATCCCGGCATGAACGTGCTCGACATCGAGAAGTTTGCGCGCATAGCCCACAAGCATGGCGTTCCACTAATTGTGGACAACACTTTCGCCACGCCTGTCAATTGCCGCCCATTCGAGTGGGGAGCCGACATAGTGACGCACTCAACCACGAAATACATGGATGGGCACGCTCTGACCGTGGGCGGCGCCATAGTCGACAGCGGCAACTTCGACTGGGAGAAGCACGCCGACAAGTTCCCGGGACTGACGCTACCCGACGAGTCGTACCACGGACTCACCTACACCAAATCGTTCGGAAAGATGGCATATATCCAGAAGGCAACGGCCCAGCTAATGCGCGATTTCGGCGCGATACAGTCGCCGCAAAACGCATTCCTGCTCAATGTAGGGTTGGAGACTCTGCACCTGCGCGTGGAGCGTCACTGCCAAAACGCACTTAAAGTGGCCAAATGGCTTGAGAGCAACCCCAAAGTGGCGTGGGTGAAATATAGCGGGCTCGAAAGCGACAAATATCATGCATTGGCAATGAAATATATGCCTGACGGCACTTGCGGCGTGCTCGCATTCGGACTTAAGGGCTCGCGCGAGGATGCGATAAGGTTTATGGACCGCCTGAAGATGATATGCATAGTGACACACGTGGCCGACGCGCGCACTTGCGTGCTGCACCCGGCAAGCCACACTCATCGGCAGCTAAGCGACGAGCAACTGGTTGAGGCCGGCGTGGCTCCCGACCTGATTCGCCTCTCGGTGGGCATAGAGTGCGTCGACGACATTATTGCCGACATCAATCAGGCTCTCGGCGAATAGGCCATTATGCAGTATCCATTATGAATCTAATTGAATTAAATTTTGTGAAGATGAGATTCCGCTGTCGTCTATTATCAATCACATTGGCGTGCCTGACCGCCCTCGGCGCTTCGGCACAGCTCAACTTGCCCACAAAGCAGATCAACGGCGAGGATTACTATTATTATAAGGTCAAATCTAAAGAGACCGTCTACGGAATATCCCACAAGCTGAACATCAGTCAGGATGATATCCTGAAGTACAACCCCACCGCGCTCAGCGGTCTGAAGGACAAACAGCTGCTTTTCTTTCCCGTAGCCGACTTCGCGGCAAAAGAGGAGCCTATGGCACAGCCTAAGGCCGAAGTGCCCGAAAGCAACGAGTTCACCCATGTGGTGAAACCCGGAGAGACGCTCTACGGACTCTCGAAAATGTATGGCGTTACCACCGACGACATTATGGAGCAAAATCCCGAAGTGTCTGAAGGCTTGAAGTCGGGACAAGTGCTACGGTTGGTGCGCAAGAGCCAAAGCACCATCTTCGTGACAATAAAGCCCGGCAACACGCTGTTCAGCACCGCAAAAAAGTATAACACCACAGTGGAACAGATTATGAGCGAGAATCCGGGCATATCTCCATCCAACTTCAAGGCGGGAGCTATGATAAAGGTTACGCCCAACAGCGCGCGCCCCATAGAGAGTGTGCGCGAGATAACGAAGTTCTATCCCTACGAGATACAGAATGGCGACTCGTTCACAACAATAGCAGCAGCTCACGACGTGACCGTGGAGGAGCTGAAATCGGCCAACCCCGACATCAATAAGCCGAAAAAGGGCAAAATACTATATATCCCGGTCAAAAAGACCGAGACCGTGCTCGTGGCGCCCAATAACGAAAGTGACAACTCGGCCGAGAAAATAGCGCAAATATACAACGACGTGCATGAGGCGAAGGATAGCGGAGCCATCAACGTGGCATTAGTGCTGCCTTTCATGCTCAGCGACTCAACGCCATCAAAGACGGCTCGCCTATTCACCGAATTCTATAAGGGATTCCTGCTCGCCGTGAACGACGTGAGAAAAAAGACCGGCAAGAGCATCAAAATTCACGCCTACGACTCCGAGGGCTCACTCGCCACGGTGCGAACACTGCTCGAGAAAGATGAGATGATGAATATGGACGTGATATTCGCTCCCGACAACAATGAGCAAATCACAGAGATTGCGGCTTTCGGAAAAGAGAACAATATCAACGTGGTGAATGCTTTCTCTACCAAAAATGAGAGCTATATCGACAATCCTCGCATGTTTCATCTCAATGTCCCGAATATCTATGTGAACCTGAAGGTCCTCGACTGGATCGACAGCAAATTCGCCGACTTCGACATCGTTTTCCTCAACAATGAAGGAAGCGAGTCGAAGGAGATTGTTGACCGCATAAAATCGCACGTCGGCGACAGTAGGCGCACGCTCGACTTCACTTTCAATTCGGCGATAAGCAGCGAGGAACTCGGCGAGACGCTCGTCGCAGGCAGGAAATACCTGTTCATCCCCAACTCGGGCAGCAAGAAGGACCTACTACGCATCCTTCCGGCCCTGACGGCAATAAAGAGCAACCGCACCGACGTGGAGATAGCGCTTTTGGGCCATCCCGAATGGAGCACCTACCTATCGGCGTGCCGTTCAAACATGCATAAAATCGACACATACTTCTACTCCCGATTCTTCGTCGATACCGACGACGGCCGCACGAAAAACGTAACTGGTGAATATTCCGAGTGGTATGGGGAGAGCATGATAAACGCCGCTCCGCAATTCGGACTGCTCGGCTACGACACAGGCTCGTTCTTCCTGCGCGCATATATCGACGACAACAGCAACTTCAGCAAGCCGGTGAGAGGATTCTCTGGGATTCAGACCGATTTCATCCTTGAGCGCGCAAGCAACTGGAGCGGATTCGTCAACAAGGCGGTGTATTTCATCCGGCTGACACCCTATAACACTACTGACAAAATATTGAAATGAAATCAATAAGATACATATTGGCGGCTATGGCAGCCACTTTGTGCCTCGCAATGGCAGCACAGACTCATTATGAGTCCAACATCACCGTCGGCGGTAAAGCAGGCGCCACAATATCAAGAATGTCGTTCTCGCCCACAGTGCCGCAATCCATGCTCAACGGAATTATGATGGGCGTGACCTTCAGATACATCGAGGAGCGAAATTTCGGACTAATTGCCGAAGTGAACATTGAGCAGCGAGGATGGAAGGAAAATTTCGAGGAAGCGCCATATCAATACCAGCGTAAGTTGACCTACGTGCAGGTTCCATTTCTCACGCATATTTATTTTGGCAGCACGAAGTTTCATGGATTCTTCAATGCCGGACCTGAGATAGCCTATATGATCGGCGAGAGCACGTCGGCCAACTTCGACGTCGCCAATTTCAAGAATCTTTCCGATTTCCCAATGTCTAACCGAAGCACAGAGCAGCTCAATATGCCTGTGGAGCACAAGTTTGACTATGGAATATCTGCCGGACTTGGAATAGAGTATTTTATAAAGCGAAACCACTCGCTGACGCTCGAAGGCCGCCTATATTTCGGACTCGGCAACATCTACGGCAGCTCGAAAAGCGACGTTTTCGCAGCATCACGCGGAATGTCGATTCAAGTGACACTCGGCTACAACTTCCGCCTCAAATAACAAGCATGACAACAGCGCCGACTAACTGAACAAGATTTTCGATACGAGCTCACGCAACAGGTCATATTCATTCTGGCGGCTCTCCATGCCCTTCGATCTACGGTCAAACTCGCGTATGTAGCCTATTATATTCACGCAATTGGCAGTGGAGTAATATCTCATTGCGTCCATGAAAATACGAGCCCTATATGGCGACTTTGCATCGATTTGTGCCATTATTCCCTGTTCGCTCTTGTCCTTGCCCGTGTGTGCGAGCAGCAGAGTGGAGAAGAATGAGAAAAGCAGGCTCACGGTGAGCACCGTAGGATTCTTCTTCGGGTTCTTTGTGAAATAGTCGATTATTTGGAACGCCTTCGCCGCATTACGCACTTTTATGGCATTCTCAAGCTCAAAATTATTGAAATCCTTACTGATGCCGATATTGCGCTCTATCAGCTCAGGGGTGATAGTCTCTCCCTTGCCGATTAGCAGAATCAGCTTGTCCATCTCATTCACTAAACGCGACACGTCGACGCCCACATAGTCGCGCATCATGGCTGTCGCCTTGTTGTCGATTCGGTAGCCCCGATCCTTGGCGTAGTCCTCAATTACCTTCGCCACATTTGCGTCGTTGAGCTTTTTCGACTCAAACACCACACCCGCATCTCCGGCTTTCAGCACTTTGAGGAACTCAGGAGCCTTTAGATTTCCATTTTTATTGCAAATCACCAATATAGTGCTCCGCAGCGGATTCTCGGCATAGAACTTTAGCACATCGGCATCGTCCATATTCTGAGCCTCGCGTACCACCACTACCTGACGCTCGGCCATCACCGGATATCGCTTGCACATACTTATCACCTCGCGGGAATTCACATCCACGCCATAGCACACTGTGAGGTTGAAGTCGCGCTCATCCTCACCCAATGCCTTAGCCACAATCCGAGCTTCCAAATCGTCGATATAGAAGGCCTCCTCGCCCATTAAGACATATATCGGATGAAACGCACCGCGGCTTATCTCCGAGGCGAGTTGAACGTAAGTCATTACTTCTTTCTTTGCTGCCATAGATAAACTATTCCCAAATTTTTCGTAAATTTACGAAATAATTCATGGATTACAAAAAAACATAGCACCAAGATGAAGCTAAACCTGCCCGAAAGGCAATTCAACATAAAGACCAATGCCGATGGCAACCGCCTGATTTTCGACAAGCTACGCCGTCGATTCGTAAGCCTAACGCCCGAGGAATGGGTGAGGCAGAATTTCGTGGAATATCTTATCGAGGACAAGGGATTTCCGCGCGGACTGATGTGCAACGAGATTTCCCTCACACAAAATGGCATCAGCCGCCGTTGCGACACACTCGTCACCGACCGCTATGGCAATCCTGCCGTGATAGTGGAATACAAGGCTCCGCACATAAGAATCACTCAGCAGGTATTCGACCAAATTTGCCGCTATAACATGGTTCTGCGGGCCCGATACCTAATCGTTTCGAACGGGATATCGCACTTTTGCTGTCGAATCGACTATGCAGCCAACTCCTACGCCTTCCTGCGCGACATTCCCGACTACGACGATCTTTGACTCAACAACTTCAGAAAAGACTTCCACAAGCCTAACCCATAGGCTTAATGTGAGGCTTAATGAAAATAAAATCGGGCATACGGTGGCAAGCCTTAAGGCAGATTGAAAATTAATTGCTAATTTTGCAGTCTACTTTTATACTAACTACTCTATCGTGGAAGATTACCTACTGAAATTAAACGAACAGCAACGCGACGCTGTTCTGTACACCGATGGGCCCCAACTTGTGATCGCGGGCGCCGGCTCGGGAAAGACGCGGGTGCTTACCTACAAAATCGTGCACCTGTTGAGCCTCGGCTACTCGCCCTATCGCATAATGGCGCTGACGTTCACCAACAAGGCGGCACGCGAGATGAAAGAGCGCATAGCCCCACTGGTGGGTGCCGACAACGCAGCATTGCTGTGGATGGGCACTTTCCACTCCATTTTCTCTCGCATACTGCACATCAACGCCGAGCGGATAGGCTTCAGCAATAATTTCACAATCTACGATACCGACGACTCCAAGTCGTTGATAAAAATGATTATAAAGGACATGCATCTCGACGACAAGGACTACAAGCCCTCGTCGATACAGTCGCGTATATCAATGATGAAGAATGCCCTTATCTCTCCTTTCGACTATGAGAACGACTCTGAGCTGCGCAAGGCCGACAACCGGGCCAACCGTCCGCACACCTTTGCCATCTACAAGGCCTATTGGAACCGCTGCCGCATAGCGGGGGCTATGGACTTCGACGACCTGCTGTTCTACACCAACATCCTGCTACGCGACAATAAGGATATCTTGCAGAAGTATCAGGATATGTTCCAATACATCCTCGTCGACGAGTATCAGGACACCAACTTTGCCCAGCACATGATTGTCTCGCAGCTGTGCCGCGAGCACCAGCACCTGTGCGTGGTGGGCGACGATGCACAAAGCATCTACTCGTTCCGCGGTGCAAACATAAGCAATATATTGAACCTCAAGAAGTTCTACCCCACCCTGCGCACATTCAAACTGGAGCAGAACTATCGCTCCACACAAAACATAATCGAAGCCGCCAACAGCCTCATAGCGAAAAACCGCCAGCAGATTCCAAAGCACATTTTCTCCAAAAACAGCAAGGGAGAGCGAGTTGCGGTGATTCAGTCCTACTCCGACTTCGAGGAGAGCTATGTGGTGGCCAACCACATCATTTCCACCAAGGCACGGCAAGGATGCACCTACAACGACTTTGCGGTGCTTTACCGCACCAATGCCCAGTCGCGTACTCTCGAGGAGGCTTTGCGCAAGCGCAACATTCCCTACACCATTTATGGCGGATTATCGTTCTACCAACGCAAGGAGGTGAAGGATGCCATCGCATATTTCCGCCTTGCTACAAACCCCGATGATGACGAGGCCCTGCGACGCATAATCAATTACCCTACAAGGGGGATTGGCGATACCACAGTGGGAAAATTGCAGGCGGCGGCAATCAGGGGAAATGTGAGCATCTGGCATGTAGTGGCCGAGCCTGAAAAGTATGCCCTCGACGTCAATTCGGGCACAAAGAACAAGCTGAAAAAGTTCTTCAGCCAAGTTTCGGCATACATTGAGTGTAACGAAGACGGCAAATCAGCCTACGAGCTTGCCGAGCTCATAATACGCGACACCGGCCTGATTTCCTCGCTTCAAAAGAACGATACTCCCGAGAATATAAGCAAAATCGAGAACCTCAACGAGTTGCTTAATGCGGTGCAGGAGTTTACGGCCGAGCGTGAGGAACAGGGTGAGGAGCACACCTCGCTGCTCGACTTCCTCAGTGAGATATCGCTCGACACCGACGAGGGAAAAAACTCGCCCGACGGAATGAACGTGAAACTGATGACAGCACATGCGTCGAAAGGATTGGAATTCAAGAATGTGATTATTGTGGGTGTGGAGGAGGATTTATTTCCCGCCACAATGAGCAGCGACTCAATCTACGGCATCGAGGAGGAGCGCCGGCTGCTATATGTGGCTATTACGCGCGCCGAAACCACCTGTCTGCTCACCTATGCCAAGCAGCGATACAAGAACGGGCAACAAAAGGAGTGCGTCATGAGCCGCTTCCTGCGCGATATCGACCCGACATTGCTCAGCACCAACGCATCGGCTGCCACAAACTTTGCGTCGCCGGCACTCCGCGACGAGCATCAAGGCACCTACCGACCCAACTCCCTTGCCGAGCATCGCAAAGCCTGGAGCGAGCAAACCCAACGCAACAGCTACAAGGCCGCGCCTACGCCTCCTGTCGCAAGCACGTCGGCTCATGACGGCGAATTTGCCATTCACACCGTCGACGAGTTGCACGATGGCTCCCGCATAGAGCATTCCCGATTCGGGTTCGGCACAATCGCAGCGCTCGACACCTCGGGAGCAGATGCTAAGGCTATCGTAAAATTCGATGAGATTGGCCAAAAGGTGCTGCTGCTTAAATTCGCAAAATTCAAAATAATAGATTGACTTGATTATGAATACACCTTATTATATCATATATGAGGAGCGCATAAGGCGAAACCTCGACTTGATTAAAGAAGTGAGCGAGCGAGCAAATGCCAAAATAATAATGGCCTTCAAGGCCAATGCGCTATGGAAGACGTTCCACATCTTCAGAGAATATGGAATCGCCTCAACGGCAAGCTCGCTCAACGAGATGCAACTTGCCAACGAGGAACTCGGATGCCTTGCGCACTCCTATTGCCCGGCCTACACCGAAAGCACTATCGGGCACTACATGCATGGAAGCTCCCACATCACATTCAACTCTATAGCACAATTCAGCAGATTTGCCGACACGATTCGCGAATTTGCCTCACGGCCCGACGGACACGCAATAAGCTGCGGACTGCGCGTCAATCCGATGTGCTCGGTAGTAGACACCGACATTTACAATCCTTGCGGCAAGGGCTCTCGTTTTGGCGTTACTGCCGACAAGTTGCCCGACAAGTTGCCCGAGGGCATCGAGGGATTCCATTTCCATGCACTTTGCGAATCCGACTCACACGACCTTGAGAAGGTGCTCGACGCCGTAGAGAGCCAATTTGGGAAATACATTCCACACTTGAAGTGGCTGAACATGGGTGGCGGACACCTGATGACACGCAAGGGCTACGACATCGACCACCTTGTGGGCCTGCTTGACGGCTTGCACAGCCGGTATCCCGACTTGGAGCTGATTCTCGAACCGGGAAGCGCTTTCACATGGCGCACCGGTGACCTGATAGCATCGGTTGTCGACGTAGTGGAGAATAGTGGCATTTCCACGATAATTGCCGACGTGTCGTTTGCCTGCCACATGCCCGATTGCCTTGAGATGCCTTATAAGCCGATTATCAGTGAGGCGCTGCCTGAGGGTACTGCAAGCCCTCACACCTATCGCATAGGCGGCAACTCATGCCTTAGTGGAGATTTCGTAGGCGACTGGGCGTTCGACCATCAGGTAAAGGAGGGCGAGAAGCTCACTTTTGAGGATATGAACCACTATACCACAGTGAAGACCAATATGTTCAACGGAATAGGACATCCGGCTATGGTGTTGAAGCGTCTTAATGGTTCGATAGAAATCCTAAGAGAATTTAATTATCTCGATTATAAAAACAGAATGGACTAATTTTGCATTATGTTTTAGTCTAAATGAATTTTATTTAACTTCACACTGCAATGAATATTTCAGAAATCAGCGACAAAATCTACTATGCAGGCGTAAACAACCGCACTGCCGAAATTTTTGAGGAGCTGTGGCCTATACCCAATGGCGTGAGCTATAACTCATATATTGTTGTCGGCGACAAAATTGCTCTTATCGACACCGTTCCGGCCTGTTATTGCATAAAATTCCTACGACAGATTGCCGAGATCATAGGCAACAAGTGTATTGACTACCTTGTGATCAACCACATGGAGCCCGACCACTCAGGCGCTATTGAAATTATAAAACAGCAGTTTCCCGGCATAAAGATTGTGGGCAATAATCGAACTGCCGAGATGATTCAGGGCTATTACGGCATCACCGACAATGTGACGGTGATAAAGGAGAACGACACAATCGACCTCGGCGCCGGCAAAACGCTGCGATTCATAATGACTCCCATGGTGCACTGGCCTGAGACGATGATGACCTACGTGGAGTCTTGCCACACACTCTTCAGCGGCGACGCATTCGGTTGCTACGGCGCGCTTGGAGGTGCCGCCGTCGACTCTTTGATGGACACAGAGATGTATATCCCTGAAATGTATCGCTACTACTCGAATATCGTTGCTAAATATGGCGTTATGGTGCAAAACGCGCTTAAAAAGCTCGCAGGCACCAAAATCGAATACATCTGCCCCACACACGGACCGGTGTGGCATGAGCGCGCGGACGAGATAGTGACTATTTACGACCGCCTGAGCCGCTTCGATGCCGAGCAAGGCGTGGTGATTGCATATAGCTCAATGTATGGCAACACCGAGGAGCTTGTGGAGGAGATTGCCGCCGAACTTGCAAGAGCCGGAATAAGGAAAATAAGGATACACAACCTCTCGCATACCAACGTGTCATACGTTCTTGCCGATGTGATGCGATACAAAGGGTTGATTATCGGCGGACCGACCTATTCCAATGCACTGTTTCCAGCTGTCGACGCATTGGTGAAGGCTATAAAATTGCGTGAGCTGAAAAACCGTGCTTTTGCCTATTTCGGCTCCTACACATGGGCTCCGGCCGTCAGCAAGCGCATCGAGGCAGAGATAGAGCATCTGAAAATCGACGTGGTGGCATCGCCTTTCAATATGAAACAGGCCCCGACAGCCGACATCAGGGAGGCATGTCGCATTCTTGCACGAAATATGGCGTCGGCAATATCCTGACACGCGGCCAAACTCACAAAAATCCCGTTTTTCTGCCCTTGCAGATATTAAAACGGGATATTTTCAATGTTTTCTCATCTTTTGGCACATTGGTATGTAATTTTGTAGTATCTTTACACCCTAAATTGATTTCACGCCAAAAAGTGATAAACTATAACTAAAAAGACTAATTTTGTTTTTATACGACAACAATAAAGCATGAAAGTATTAAAATTCGGAGGTACGTCGGTTGGCACAGTCGAGAGCCTCGGCAATGTGAAGCGTATTGTGGAGGGCTGCACCGAGAATGTGATTGTGGTGGTATCGGCCCTCGGTGGCGTTACCGACAAGCTGATTAGCACTGCAAAGCAGGCCGCAAACGGAGATTTCGACTATCTCGACAGCTACCGATATATAATCGATAGGCACAATGCCATTATCGACGGTTTGGTACCCGATGACAAGAAGCAGGAGGTGCGGGACATAATATCGCCGCTTCTTGAGGAACTTGGCAACATTTTCAAGGGGGTGTCGCTAATCAAGGACCTCTCATGCCGCACACTCGACATCATAGTGAGCTATGGTGAGCGGCTGTCGTCGGTGATTATCAGCTATGTGATCAGCGACGCCACACACTTCGACTCCCGATGCTTCATCAAGACCGAGGCGCAATTCAACAAGCATGTGCTCGACGTAAGCCTCACCGATAGTCTCATTCACGACACTTTCGACAATTTCACCGGGAAAGTGGCTATCGTGCCGGGATTCATCTCTACCGACCGACGCTCGGGCGACATAACCAACCTCGGACGCGGTGGCAGCGACTACACGGCCGCAATTATCGCCGCAGCACTCGACGCCTCCCAATTGGAAATATGGACCGACGTCGACGGGTTCATGACCGCCGACCCCAAAGTAATCCAGTCGGCCTACGTAATCGACAACCTCACCTTTATAGAGGCAATGGAGCTTTGCAACTTCGGTGCAAAGGTGATCTATCCGCCCACTATCTATCCGGTGTTCCACAAGAACATCCCAATATTGATAAAGAACACTTTCAATCCCGAGGCTCGAGGCACGCTTATCACAGAGCGACTTCCCGAGAACGACACACGCGCAATCAAGGGCATATCGTCGATTAACGACACCTGCCTGATTACGCTCACCGGTTTCGGCATGGTAGGCGTGATAGGTATCAACTCCCGCATATTCAATGCCCTTGCCAAGCATGGGGTGAGCGTATTCCTTGTGTCGCAGGCATCATCGGAGCACAACACCTCTTTCGCAGTCAAGAACTGCGACGCCGAGATTGCCGTGGCCGTGCTGAAAGAGGAGTTTGCCGTAGAGCTCAGCACCGGCGACATCAGCGACATCACGCCCGAGAAAGACCTTGCCACGGTGGCTATCGTGGGCGAGAACATGAAGCACACCCCGGGTATTGCCGGAAAGCTCTTCAACACGCTTGGCCGCAATGGTATTAATGTGATTGCCTGCGCGCAAGGCGCATCGGAGACTAACATTTCATTCGTTATCAAGCATGAGAGCCTGCGCAAGGCTCTGAACGTAATCCACGACAGTTTTTTCTTGTCGACCACGCAAGTACTTAACCTATTTATCGTAGGAATTGGCAACGTGGGCCGCAATCTCCTTGAGCAGCTGCGCATTCAGCAGCCCAACCTGCTCAAAGAGAAGGCCCTCGAGCTTCGCGTGGTGGGAATAGCCAATTCGCACAAGTGTATCTTCGACCGCAATGGCATCGACATCAACAACTACACCGATGCCCTTGCCGCTTCCGACAAAGAGGCGTCGCCGGCCATAATATGTGAGGAAGTCGTGAAGATGAACATATTCAACTCCGTGTTTGTCGACTGCACTGCAAGCGCCGACGTGGCAGCGCTCTACGCCACTCTGCTCGACCACAATGTGAATGTGGTGGCAGCCAACAAGATAGCCGCCTCATCGTCGTTCGACAACTACAACCGTCTGAAGCAAATTGCACGGAAGCGAGACGTCAAATTCCTTTTTGAGACCAACGTTGGCGCCGGGCTGCCTATTATAGGCACCATCAACAACCTTATCAACTCGGGCGACAAGATTCTGAAAATCGAGGCGGTACTCTCGGGAACGCTGAATTTCATATTCAACGTTATCAGCCGAAGCATACCCCTGAGCCGCGCCATTGAGATGGCAAAGGAGGAGGGATACAGCGAGCCCGACCCACGCATCGACCTGAGCGGCAAGGATGTGGTGCGCAAGCTCGTGATTCTCGCCCGTGAGGCAGGATATGCCGTTGAGCAGGATGATGTGGAGAAGAATCTTTTCATCCCCGATGCCTGTTTCGAAGGCGATGCAGGCGAGTTTATCAGCCATGTGAAAGAGGCTCTCGACGCCGATTTCGAGCTGAAACGCCAAAAAGCCGAGCGTGAGGATAAACATTTCCGCTTCGTAGCTTGTTTAGAGAATGGAAAGGTCTCGGTAGGATTGCAGACGGTTACGCGCAATCACCCGTTCTACTCGCTTGAAGGCAGCAACAACGTGATTCTAATCACCACCGACCGCTACAAGGAATATCCGATGGAGATCAAGGGATATGGAGCTGGCGCTGTGGTGACTGCCGCAGGCGTGTTTGCCGACATCATCAGCATAGCGAACATCCGTTAGAACCGTATTATTGAAAACCTCAGAGAATGAAATACATCATAATATTAGCCGATGGGATGGCCGACGAGCCGATAGCGGAATTGGGAGGATTGACACCTCTTGAGGCTGCATCGACTCCTGTCATCGACCGCCTGTGCCGTGAGGGACGCTGTGGCACACTTGCCACGGTGCCCGATGGCTATGAGCCGGGTAGCGAGGTGGCTCACCTGTCGCTACTGGGCTACGACCTGGCACAGGTGTTCGAGGGTCGTGGCTCATTAGAGGCCGCAAGCATGGGCGTCGACATTGAAAAAGGCGAACTTGCCATGCGCTGCAACATTATCTGCATCGAGAATAGAAAAATAAAGAACCACTCGGCAGGGCACATCACCGATGCCGAGGCGGCACAGCTAATCGACTTCCTTAACGAGAACCTTGCCGACGACCGCGTGAGATTTTTCCCCGGAGTATCCTACCGCCACTTGCTAAAAATTCGCGGAGGCAATAAACATGTGCATTTCACTCCTCCTCACGATGTGCCCGGGACCCCGGCCGCCGAGGTGATGCCTTATCCTGAGCGAAAGGAAGCGGAGGCTACGGCGCAACTGATATCACAGCTTATCATACGCTCGCAGGAGATTCTGCCCGGTCATCCGGTGAACCTAAGGCGCGTGGCTGAGGGTAAGGACCCGGCCAACAGCATCTGGCCCTGGTCGGCAGGCTACAAACCGGCTATGGCCACGCTTGGCGAGAAGTTCGGAATCAAGCGCGGAGCCGTGATTTCGGCTGTCGACCTGATTCGCGGAATCGGCATTTACGCCGGGTTGGAGCCTATCGCTGTCGATGGAGCTACGGGGCTCTACAACACCAACTATTCAGGTAAGGCGCAAGCTGCCATCGATGCCATTGCCGGCGACTATGATTTTGTGTTCCTACACATCG
>JBJEKJ010000075.1:0-2516 GCA_051878575.1 Muribaculaceae bacterium
TGCTCGGGGCTGGAGCGTCGATGTGGAAATGGTCGCACGATGGCGACGAAGTGGAGGTGTGCATCATGAGCACAGAGGCGAAGGCTCGCGCTTTCCGTCCCTCTGATGCAGAGTTGGAGGACGACACTGATGCAGCGGTTTCATATCTTGGCGTAAAGAAGAAATATGAGGGGACGTTCCCGAATATTGAGATGAACACGGTGCCGCATTTGAAATTAGTGCAGTTCATTGAATCGGCTATCCGTGAAAGTGAGCCTGATGTAATCATTACACATCATCCTGCTGACACGAACAACGACCACTTGCAAACGTCTATGGCCTGTCAGGAGGCTATTCGCCTTTTCCAACGTAGGCCTGAAGTGAAGCGCGTGAAGGAGTTCTGGTATATGGAAGTGCCTTCGTGTACGGAATGGAAGATAAACAATGCCATGAAGTGCTTTGAGCCGAACTGCTATGTAGAGGTTGGCAAGGAAGGTGTTGATGCCAAGATTAAGGCCCTGTCGATGTACCGTGGTGTGATGCGCCCTTATCCTCACCCTCGTTCGGCGGAGTATATTACCGGACTGGCAGCCGTGAGAGGCGGACAATGGGGAGTGAATTACGCTGAAGCATTTGAAGTGGTACAAAGAGAGTATTAGAGCTCAGAGAACTGAGCTTAGAGGATGTAATTTTTGATGACAAGTCATAAGATAGTATCTCAAATATATCTGGATGTTTGTGCCTTTTCTGTTTGTCCCTCAACAGGGATGGCATATCACAGAGTAGGCACAGAGCTATGATGAGGAATAATTCAATCACAAGTATGGATATAATTGAAATCAATGATAGTTTGCTGGGGGCATTGCATTTGCGGGCCGGGGCGTCGGAGCGGAAACGTATGAACTATGACCTCAGGACGACGGCTGAGGACGGCTCGCAACGGATGCTGAATGCGTTGGAGGTAGGGACCATTGTGCCTATTCATCGGCATTTGGAGACATCGGAGACTACGGTGTGCCTGCAAGGGTGCTTGGACGTGGTGTTCTACGACCTGCGTCCGAATGAGGACTGTGGCGGTCCTTTTATGGGCGATTGTGGAACGGTATTGGCCGACGGCATGGCTACGAATGTGTTTGAGCGATATAGGGTGAGGCTCTGTCCGCGTGAGGGGAAGTATGGTGTGCAGATACCCCTTGGAGCTTGGCATTCCGTGGAAGTATATGAGCCAAGCACGATATTTGAGGCTAAGGATGGCAGATATCGCCCTTAACTTGACATCGATTTTAAGAAGATATGCACACTTGATTAATTTCCCGTGACTGTAATAATATATAAAGGAGGGATATACTATGCCTAAGTCATCAGTTGGAATCATTATTTATGGCGATTAACGTAATGAAGATGCAAAAGGCCTTCTTCTTTCCGAATCATTAATAGGAATCATGTAGCGGGGTTGGTACACAATCCTAAGCCAGGCCAAATAGTCATACGGATATATGGTTGAGAATATAAATCTTCTGGAAGCGGAGCCCCCAAATCCACTGACCCACCGGGAAAATCCGCTGACCGAAAGTGAGTCGAATAGAATCGGGAGGTGAGGAATATGGGAAAAGCGACAGCTCCATTAATGGGTCTGTCGCTTTTCTTTGCGGAAAGACAGGGATTCGAACCCTGGATACAGTTACCTGTATAACGGTTTTCGAGACCGCCCCGTTCGGCCACTCCGGCATCTTTCCTTATTGGCCTTTTTGCTTTTTGCGGTGCAAAATTACGCATTTTTTTTTGTTGCGCCAAGAATTTTTGCAAATTCTTTCCCTAAATTTTATTTCTTTCGCATTTTTGGCGATGCTTAGGCAATGTGGGCGATTCCATAGGCTTCGATTTTTCGCCATTTCCATAAGGAGCATCATGACGTGCTCCGACATCCGAGGCCTCCTCATAGTCTCGATGAGAATCTCGCCTGGTAATCACAGCCTAATTCGCCGCAATTCCGCAGTGTCGTTCCTAAAGCTGCTTTAGCAGCGATATTGCCGCTTGAGGGTCGTCGGCTCGGAACACGTAATTTCCTGCCACGAGCACGTCGGCTCCGGCATCGCGTAGCAGTGCTCCTGTCTCGGCATTAACGCCTCCATCAACTTCAATGAGCGCCTTTGAGCCGGTTTCCTCAATTAATTTGCGAAGCTCTCGCACCTTGTTCACAGTGCCCGGGATAAACTTCTGTCCTCCAAAACCGGGATTCACCGACATCAGCAGCACAAGATCGAGATCTGCCACTATGTCGCGCAAGAGGCACACCGGTGTGGCCGGATTCAACGTGACGCCGGCTTTCATTCCGGCAGCCTTGATCAGCTGCACCACACGATTGAGGTGCTGACACGTCTCATAGTGCACGTTCATTATCTCGGCACCGCAGTCTTTCACTTCATTGATGAACTTCTGAGGCTCCACAATCATCAAGTGAACGTCGAGAGGCTTGCGGCACACCTTCTGTACATACTTCAGCACAGGAAAGCCGAATGAGATGTTAGGCACAAACA
>JBJEKJ010000075.1:2616-31675 GCA_051878575.1 Muribaculaceae bacterium
ACAGGAAAGCCGAATGAGATGTTAGGCACAAACACTCCGTCCATAATGTCGATGTGCAGCCATTCGGCATCACTTGCGTTAATCATCTCCAAATCCTTGTTAAGATTACCAAAGTCGGCCGATAGAAGCGATGGAGAAACTATCATAATGCTATTTTTAATATATAATTTTTGTGAGTATAATTTTTTTGTTGATTCTCATTTTCGACATCTGCATCTCGATAGCCGCGCCGCTATCAGGCATCATTCCTCGGACTTTTCTTAAGTCCCTGATATGCGAGGAAGGCTACAATTGCCGCACCTAAGGCATATCCCACCCAAGTGAGATACTGGTTGTAGTGCTCAATTTGGTTCATAAGCTCGTCTTGTGGCACAAATGTGCTCAACCAATAGCCAAGAAATGCAAGAACGCAGTTCCATATACCTGCTCCGAGCGTGGTGAACAGAGCGAATGTGCCGAAATTCATGCGTGCCAATCCTGCCGGTATCGAAATCAGCTGCCTGACGGCAGGGACCAAGCGACCCAAGAATGTGGAAATAGCGCCGTGCTTGTCGAAGTATTCCTCGGCCTTCTTCACCTTCGGCTCATCGATAAGGCAAACATGTCCGAATCGGCTATTTGCAAACCGATAGACCAACGGCCGGCCTATCCACAAAGCTATAAAATAATTGATTGTGGCTCCAATGAGTGCTCCGAGTGTAGCAAACACCACCACCAAGTAAATATTAAGCTCGCCGCTGTGCATCGCAAAGTAGGCAGCCGGCGGCACCACCACCTCCGATGGGAATGGGATGAACGAGCTTTCTATCGCCATGAGCAATGTGATAGTGCCATAGTTGAGATTCTCCTGAAACCACTGAAAAATAGTCAAAACATCCATTATAAATATTATTTAAAAATTACACTGCCGAATTACGCGGCAAAATTAGCAAAAATTAATCAGTTTCACGCCCTCGGCACAAAACATATTCTTGTAAAACTCAGCCTTCTTCTCCAACTTGAGCGGATAAGCCCGCGACGTCGATGGCATGCGATAGTGCCTCACCGTTCTTCCGCCTGCCATAAAAGCCACATACTCCCCTACTCCCGGAACCGACGTGGCGGTGAGCGACGCTACCACTCCCGCCGCCTTCTCGCCCGTCGAGACCACAACGCGAATCGAGGCATTATCACTAAGCATCCGAATCAAGTCGACAGGCTCAACAATATTCAGGTACTTGTCGGAGGCATTGTCCTTGAGTCGCTCCACCTTATAAGCGGTGTCATACATGGCAATGTGCCTCTCAGTGAGAAAGCGCTTTATCGACTCAATCATGAAGCGGCGCTCGGCAACATTCCAAAAATAGCCGGCGTCGCCGTGAAAAATCAGCCCCATAATGCGCCACATGTCATTTATCTTGTTGGGATAGAAAAACTCCATCGACCACTTCTCAGGCTTAGGCGGGAAGGTGCCCAAAAACAGGAATTCGGCACCTGCCGGCAAGAATGGTGCGAAAGGGTGAATCTCAAGCGACTTCATATTATTCACTACATTTTTTCAATCTTTTTGCAAAGGTAGAAATATTAATCACACTTTTTTATGGTTAGATGAAAAATATTTGTAATTTTGCAGAATAAAATTTCATAAAAGCAATTTAGTATGAAGAATAAACTATCATTGATTTTTGCCACATTTATATTTTTATTAGGCAGTTGTGCATCGTCAAAGAAAGTGCCTTATATGATCGATGCCGAATCTATTCCACAAGAGACACTGAACAAAATTGTCCAAAACGTGCCAACCACAGCACTCCCCGGCGACCTGCTCGAGATCACCGTGTTGAGTTTCAATATCGATGCCGTGAGACCCTTCAACAAGACGAACTTCATCAATGAAATATCCCGGACCTACTCAAATACGTCCAGCGACGCCAACCGCAGCACCTACTATCTTGTCGACGACAAGGGCTGCATAGAATTCCCCGTTATAGGGAAATTGCAAATCAGTGGCATGAACAAGGAAGCCATTCAAGAACTTATTGCCAGCAAGATATATCCCAAATACCTCACTGAGAAACCCGGCGTCGACGTGCGCTTCAAGAACTTCAAGGTATCCGTAATCGGCGAGGTGCGCTCCCCCGGAGTCTACACATCAGACAACGAGCGAATGACCGTACTTGAGGCCTTAGCTTTAGCCGGCGACATGAACATACAAGGTATGCGCGAGAACATCATGCTCATTCGCACAAATGCCGAAGGAGTGCGCTCTATTCACCGTCTTGACCTCAACGACAAGAACATCATTCTATCGCCCTACTTCAATTTGCAGCAGAACGACGTAATCTACGTTCAGCCCAACTCCTCGAAGGCTCGCTCATCATGGGCCATTCCACCGGCATTGACACTCACGCTGAGCTCTATCGGCACACTAATATCGATAGCCACGCTCATTGTGACAATTTCAAAATAGCATATAATGCCACATCCTCGCATGATTAGGCGGCGACTATCAGGCTCAGCGTAATCACGACACATAAGCAGGTTTTGCCAATGTTTTTCGGCTTAACCTGCTTTATATTTTATTAATTAACTTATTTTTTCGGGAAATGGTTAGGGCAATTGATTTTTTAGTAGTAAATTTGCAAAGTGGCGTGCAGTGCAATTTGCGCAGCACTCCAACCACACAATATGATTAATTAACGACAACTATTTTTTCAGAAAAACGTAAAAAACATTTTTTTAAACTTTTTAAGTTATGAATATTTCGCATATTGAACATGTGGGTATAGCCGTGACAAGTCTTGAAGAGGCTATCCCTTTTTATGAGAACGTTCTTGGCCTCAAGTGCTTTGCAATTGAGGAAGTTGCCGACCAGAAAGTGAAGACCGCATTCTTTAAGGTCGGTCAGACTAAAATCGAGCTTCTCGAAGCCACAAGTGAGGACAGCGCAATAGCCAAATTCATCGCAGGCAACGGTGGCCGCGGAGGCATCCAGCACATCGCATTCGCCATCGAGGACGGTGTGGCAAACGCTCTTGCCGAGGCTGAGTCGAAAGGCTGCCGTCTCATCGACAAGGCTCCACGCAAAGGCGCCGAAGGTCTTAACATTGCATTCCTACATCCAAAATCAACTTGCGGAGCTCTTACCGAACTTTGCGAGGACCCTAATAAATAATTTATAAGCAGACATGAGTAGTCAACTTGAAAAAGTACAAGAGCTGATCAGATTGCGTGAAGAAGCACGCATTGGTGGTGGCGAGAAAGCTATCCAAAAACAGCATGAAAAGGGCAAATACACAGCCCGCGAAAGAATTGCCCAACTCCTCGATGAGGGCAGTTTTGAAGAATTAGACATGTTCGTGCGCCATCGTTGCACCAACTTCGGACAAGAGAAGAAATCCTATCCCGGCGATGGTGTAGTGACAGGCTATGGAACAATCGAAGGACGCCTTGTATATGTATTCGCCCAAGATTTCACAGTGTTCGGAGGCTCACTTTCCGAGACTATGGCACAGAAAATCTGCAAGGTTATGGATATGGCCATGAAAACCGGCGCTCCGGTCATAGGTCTCAACGACTCAGGAGGCGCACGCATTCAGGAGGGCATCAATGCACTTGGTGGCTATGCCGAAATCTTCCAGCGCAACATTCTTGCTTCGGGTGTCGTTCCTCAAATATCAGCCATCCTCGGCCCGTGTGCCGGCGGTGCTGTTTATTCTCCTGCATTGACCGACTTCACCATCATGGCAAAGGGAATTTCCTATATGTTCCTCACCGGCCCGAAGGTGGTCAAGACCGTTACAGGCGAGGACGTGACACAAGAGGCTCTCGGTGGTGCCGAGATTCATGCTTCGAAGTCGGGCGTGGCCCACTTTGCAGCCGAGGACGGCGAGGATGCCATCAAGATCATCCGCAAGCTCTTCAGCTACATTCCGCAGAACAACCTCGAGGAGGCTCCGCTCGTGGAGTGCACCGATCCTATCGACCGCTTGGAGGACTCGCTCAACGACATCATCCCCGAAGCTGCCAACCAAGCCTACAATATGTACGACGTGATAGGCGCCATCATCGATAATGGTGAGTTCCTTGAAGTATCGGCCAACTATGCCAAGAATATCATCGTAGGTTTCGCACGCTTCAACGGCCAGTCGGTGGGTATTGTGGCCAACCAGCCCAAATACCTTGCCGGAGTGCTCGACTGCAACGCCTCGCGCAAGGCCGCACGCTTCGTGCGCTTCTGCGACGCGTTCAACATTCCATTGGTAACACTCGTCGACGTGCCGGGATTCCTTCCGGGAACGGGACAAGAGTACAACGCCGTGATCCTACATGGTGCAAAGCTGCTCTACGCCTACGGCGAGGCTACAGTGCCAAAAGTGACTGTGACACTGCGCAAGAGCTACGGCGGAAGCCACATCGTGATGAGCTGCAAGCAGCTGCGCGGCGACATGAACTATGCATGGCCTACTGCCGAGATCGCAGTGATGGGAGCTGCAGGTGCCGCCGAGGTTCTCTACGCCAAAGAGGCCAAGACCGCAAAGGTTGCCGCCAAAGAAGCCAAAGAGGCCGGCAAGACCGAAGAAGCCCAGAAGATTATGGAGGATTACGCAAAATTCATCGCCGAGAAGGAGGACGAATACAACAAGCTGTTCTGCAACCCCTACAATGCCGCCAAATATGGCTATATCGACGATGTCATCGAGCCGCGTAACACGCGTTTCCGCATAATCCGCGCACTTCAGCAATTACAAACCAAGAAGGTGGTTAACCCTGCCAAGAAGCATGGTAACATTCCTTTGTAAATAACTTCTCAAATTGCTTAAAATGAACAAAAAAGGAATATTGATATTGCTGGCAGCGCTTTTCTGCACTTTCTCTGCCTTCGCACAAGGCCGCAAGGGCTTGGTGTTCAATGAAGTGATGGTGCAAAACGACAGCAATTGTCTCGACGCTTACGGTCGCCGTCACGCTTGGATTGAGCTTTTCAACTCCACAAGAGCTTCAATGCAAATCTCAAACGTGTACATCACCAACGACAAGAGCGTCCCTACCAAATATGGCGTGCCACGTGGCGACCACAACACCAAACTCGGTCCGCTTCAGCACGTGTTGTTCTTTGCCGACAATGATCCCGGCAAAGGCACGTTCCACCTCAGCTTCGAATTGACCCCGGGTGTCGACAACCACATCTATCTTTTCGATGCCGACGGCAAGACTTTAATTGATGAAGTTGTTGTCCCTGCCAACTTGCCTGCCAACTGCTCCTATGCCCTGAAAATCGACGGCGAGAGCGGTGACAAGGACAGTGAGGACAAGTTTCACCCCGAGTTCTGGACCGTCCGCGACGGCAAGTCGCTCGGCTACATCACTCCCGGTGAGGTGAACATGGTGCAGAGCACCAACAGCAGCGTAGAGAAATTCCGCGCCAACGACCCCCACGGCTTCGTGCTCACGCTCATGGCTATGGGAATCGTCTTCTCGGCGCTTATTCTCTTGAGCATCTGCTTCTTCTTCTTCGGAAAACTCAATGAAAAGAAGGCTACCCGCAAGAAAGCTGCCACAATTGCCTCGCACCCCGATGCGCCTGTTACAATCAAGGGCGACTCAGGTGAGGAAATCGCCGCTATAGGCATGGCTCTATATGAGCACCTCAACGCTCACGACAAGGAGACCACAATTCTCACCATCAACAAGGTGAAGAAGGCCTACTCGCCCTGGAGCTCTAAAATCTACACTCTCCGCGAGACTCCTAACCTGAAAACTTGGTAATTACACTCAAATCAACTCATTAATTAACGTCATACAATGAAAGAATATAAATATAAAATCAACGGAAACGACTATAAAGTTTCTATCGGCGACATCGACCACAACATCGCTACGGTGGAAGTTAATGGTGTGCCCTACAAAGTGGAGATTGAGCAAAAACAGGCCGCTCCTGTGGTTATCAAGTCGGTGAAGCCGACTGCCGCTCCCCGCACTGCAACCGGCGACAAGGTCATCAGCAAGCCCACGGTTTCGACCGGCCAGGCTTCAGTGAAGGCTCCGCTGCCCGGTGTAATCATCGACATCAAGGTGAAAGTGGGCGACACCGTAGCTCCAAACGATGTTGTGGCTATTCTTGAGGCCATGAAGATGGAGAACAACATCAATGCCGGAAAGAGCGGTGTAGTGAAGGCTATTTGTGTTAACAA
This sequence comes from Muribaculaceae bacterium, assembly GCA_051878575.1. GTDB lineage: Bacteria > Bacteroidota > Bacteroidia > Bacteroidales > Muribaculaceae > CALZFJ01. The sequence continues at coordinate 8,790 of JBJEKJ010000075.1, forward strand.
GGGCGACTCAGTCCTTGAGGGTAACGACATTATCATAATTGAATAATAATGGATTTAGCGCAATTTTTCAGTGAGAATTTCCGTCAATTCTGGGAATTCACTGGCTTTTATAACGTAACCATTCCTCACCTGATTATGCTCTGCGTGGGCCTATTCTTCATTTATCTTGCGATAAAGCATGAATTTGAGCCTATGCTACTCGTTCCGATCGGGTTTGGTATTTTGATTGGAAACATTCCTTTCCAATTGGGAAATGAGATTGGCATCTATGAGGAGGGCTCTGTGCTCAACATCCTCTACAATGGTGTGAGCGCCGGTTGGTATCCTCCGCTGATTTTCCTCGGCATCGGAGCCATGACCGACTTCTCGGCACTACTTGCCAATCCCAAGCTGATGCTTGTGGGCGCGGCCGCACAGTTTGGCATCTTCGGGGCCTACATGGTGGCTTTGCTTCTCGGATTCGCTCCCGACCAGGCCGGTGCCATAGCCATTATCGGCGGTGCCGACGGTCCTACGGCTATCTTCCTTTCCTCTAAACTTGCTCCCAACCTGATGGGCGCCATCGCCGTGTCGGCCTACTCCTACATGGCTCTCGTGCCGGTGATTCAGCCGCCTATCATGCGACTGCTCACAACCAAGAAGGAGCGCCTCATCCGCATGAAGCCGGCCCGCGCCGTGTCGCAGAACGAGAAGATTCTGTTCCCGATATTCGGACTTATCCTCACCTGCTTCTTCGTGCCATCGGGCCTGCCGCTGCTTGGAATGCTCTTCTTCGGCAACTTGCTACGCGAGAGTGGAGTGACCACACGCCTTGCCAAGACTGCGAGCAACGCCCTTACCGACATCGTCACCATATTGCTTGGCATGACGGTGGGCGCATCCACTCAGGCATCGGAGTTCCTGACCAAGGAGACTATCTTCATCTTTGCCCTCGGCTTCATGGCATTCTGCATTGCATCGGCATCAGGAGTATGCTTCGTGAAGTTCTTCAACCTATTCCTGGGCAAGGACAAGAAAATCAATCCGCTTATCGGAAACGCAGGCGTATCGGCTGTGCCAATGTCGGCCCGCATTTCCAACAATATGGGATTGAAATACGACCCGAGCAACTATCTGCTCATGCATGCTATGGGTCCGAATGTGGCAGGTGTTATCGGCTCGGCTGTTGCCGCCGGCGTACTGCTCGGATTCCTCGGATAAAAGTGCCAAACATCAACACTCCAATATCAAAGGGGATAGCGCGTCGAAAGGCGCCTATCCCCTTTTTTTTAGAAAAAAAACGACGATTGTTATCGAACTTTATAGGCATTTTATTGTATAACTAATAGTATTTGTATAAATGAAATTCTTATGATTACCCAAGCCACTATCGATAATCTGTATAAAAGCCACAAGACTCATAAAGAATTCATCGACAGCATAAAGTTGACACGACTTTTGGTAAAATTGTCGTTCATTAAGCCCACTGATGGAAATGTATCATTCGCAAGCGTCGACGAGAATCACCTCAGGCTGAACACCATGCCGATAGAGTTTCCTCTCAAGGAGATTCCGCTGAAGAACATTTGCGGAATTGAGTTTCTCGACTCGATGGCAGCCATTATCACCAACAACTGCATCGTAATTATCGATACGACAAGCGGCGACATAAGCCTACACATCAGGCAACCGCAATTCTCTCTGCTCGACCGCCTTCGCTACTTTCTCATGCCCCCTAAAGCATAAGAGTGCCACATCTCAAAAAAATCCCCTCGATGCACAATGCAGCAAGGGGTAATTCTTTTTTATATGCGCATCCTGCCTCGCAGGAGCGCCATTCTCTCTCGGAGCTATTCCCGGGCCCTACATCTCGTCGTCGAAGCCCTCGAGGTCGGCAAGCTCATCGTCGTTGTAAGCCTCGGCACCATAGAAGCTCTCATCGATTTCATCCTCGATATCGGGTGTTGTACTGATAACCGGCTTAAACTCCTCTATGTCGACAAATTGCTCCGGAGCCTTGCCTTCCTTGCGCTGGCACAGCGGGTCGAGGAGCGTCTTTCCGGTCACAATCTCCTTCATCTCCATGAAGAAGCAGCGCTCGGTCATATAGTCGAACACATAAATCAACTTCTGTCCCTCATCCTCAATCAACTCGCTCAGCGGAGTATCCTCCATAATCCACACGTCCTCGTCGGAATCAGAGTCCATGTCCATCAGGGTTATCTCCTTCTCCTTAGTCCAGTCGTCGGAGCAGATAAAGAAAGAGTCAATCTGGTCCTTAGTGTAGCCTACAGCCTCAAGAATGGCGTTGCGCAACCTCAAGAAAGTGTCGTCGGAGTCAATTGCTATTTCAAGTTTGAAGTTATCCACTTCATCAGATACTATACGAAATTTGTAAATCATAATTCAGTTTATAATTAAAAAATCTGTTAGTTCAATTACGCTGCGAATTTAGCAATAAATATATATACGGCACAATAAAAAGACATTAATTTTTTGCATTAAAACAAAAAAATTGCTCACTGCAAAAAATTGCGGTGAGCAATCATATAATATCTATAAATACTACTCAATATTATCCTATCAGACCGTGATTGCGGAATACCTTCTGTATTTTCTCAAGCGCGGTTGTCACCTGCTCTTTGGTGTGCGTGGCCATGAGGCTAAAGCGAATCAGCGTGTCGCTCGGCGCTACAGCGGGCGAAACCACAGGATTCACGAATATTCCCTCCTCAAGCAAGTCGCGGGTGATGGCGAAAGTCTTGTAGTTGTCGCGGATATATAGCGGGATGATAGGCGTCTCGGTGTGTCCTATCTCGCATCCCATATTGCGGAAGCCCTCAAGAGCATAGTTTGTCAGCGCCCACAAGTTCTCCTGACGCTCAGGCTCACTAAGCATGATATCGAGAGCGGCATTGGCAGCTGCCGTGGAAGCAGGGGTGATGCTTGCCGTGAAGATGTAGGAGCGCGAGTGATGACGTAGGAAGTTGGTTATCTCCTTGTCGGTGGCTATGAATCCGCCAAGCGACGCAAACGACTTGCTGAACGTGCCCATAATCAGGTCGACATCCTTAGTGACGCCGAAGTGGTCGCATGTGCCGCGGCCCTGCTTGCCGAACACGCCTATACCATGCGCCTCGTCGACCATGACGGTAGCGTCGTATTTCTTTGCAAGCTCCACAATCTTCGGGAGCTTTGCCACATCGCCTTCCATCGAGAATACGCCATCGGTCACTATGAGCTTCACCTTATCGGCCTTGCACTTCTGCAACTGCTCCTCAAGTGAGTCCATATCATTGTGCTTATACTTCAATGGGGTTGAGAACGACAAGCGGCGTCCCTCGATAATCGATGCGTGGTCTTGCTCGTCGAGTATCACATAATCTTCCCTACCCGTCATGCACGATACCACTCCAAGATTTACCTCAAACCCTGTAGAGTAGATCATTGCATCTTCCTTGCCTACAAACTCCGCAAGGCGTGCCTCAAGTTGCTTGTGTATGTCGAGTGTTCCATTAAGGAACGGCGAGCCTGCACATCCTGTGCCATACTTTCGGGTTGCCTCTATTGCAGCCTCCTTCACTTTGGGGTGGTTGGTCAGACCCATATAACTGTTTGAGCCGAACATCAGGACTTTCTTGCCGTTCATAATGACTTCGGTGTCCTGTTCGCTTGATATTGCGCGGAAATAGGGATACACACCTGCCGCCTTTGCCTTTTGTGGCTCCTGATACTTTGATAATTTAGCTTGTAATAGCTTCATAGTTTATTTCTTGTTATCTTTTTTGTTGTTATAAACTATCTACACCTGCCTTTATGTACTGCTTCATTCAAATGTAGGCTGCAAATTTACGAAATTAATCTTAAAAACCGTAACTTTTCCAATAGAAAATGGCACATTTTTTCATAAAAGTGCAATTTTAATAGTCATAGAGCTACAAAATACGGCATATATGCGCCTTTTTTATTTCAGGGCATATATGCCGTAGTATATATATTACAGTATTTGTGTGGGTCGACCCATGCCGAAGCCCTCACGATTAGTCAAAATCCATTACAGATTGCCAAGTCCCTTAATGGCATTCTTGCCCGTTACCGGGACAATGCTTATGGCATAGCCGCCACCGGGAGCAGCCACCATGTCAAGTGCCGACTGCGAGGTCACTATGCCCTTGCGGATGTTGTAGGCCTGTGGATTATTGCGATAATGGGCATCGGCGGCGTCCTCATAGATGGTTGCCACATATTGCTTGCCTGAATCAAGGAAATCGAGCTTTACGGTAGATTTATGGCCGTTTTCTCCCGATGTGCATCCCACAAACCACTTGTCGGTGCCCTTAGCCTTGCGCGCGACTACTATATATTGTGCAGGCTCGGCCTCTATATAGCGGCTGTCGTCCCAGTCGACTGCCACATCCTTGATAAACTGGAATGCGTCGAGGAAGCGGTTATAGTTCTCGGGAAGGTCGGCAGCCATCTGAAGCGGACTGTACATCGTCACATAGAGCGCGAGCTGGCGGGCAAGCGTGGAGTTCACATGGCCGTTGCTATTGGGGTTCACCTTGCTGAGGTCCATCTCGAAAATACCCGGAGTGTAGTCCATCGGGCCTCCCTGCAAGCGTGTGAACGGCAACACTGCGGTGTGTGATGGCTTGTTGCCGGCAAAAGCCTCATATTCCGTGCCGCGTGCCGACTCATTGCCTATAAGATTGGGATAAGTGCGGCAGAGTCCGGTAGGACGCACAGCCTCGTGGGCGTTGACCATGATGTGATGCTTTGCAGCCTCCTTCACGGCATAGAGGTAGTGATTGTTGAGCCACTGCCCGTAATGATGCTCGCCGCGCGGTATAATATTGCCCACATAGCCGCTCTTCACCGAGTTGTAGCCATATTTGTTCATAAGGGTGTAGGCTGCCTCAATATGGCGCTCATAGTTGCGTACCGACGATGACGTCTCGTGATGCATCATCAGGCGCACACCCTTCTTGTGGGCATAGTCATTGAGAGCCTTGATATCGAAGTCGGGATAAGGAGTCTGGAAGTCAAACACATAGTCCTTTGTGTTTCCAAACCAGTCTTCCCAACCGATGTTCCAACCTTCGACGAGCACCTGGTCGAAACCGTGCTTGGCGGCAAAGTCGATGTATTTGCGCACGTTCTCATTGGTGGCGCCGTGACGGCCGTGGGGTTTCAGCTTCGAATAGTCGTTCTCACCAAGTTTCACCGATGGCAACTCCCATGTGTACGACCAATCCTTTGCTCCGGTAATCATCTCCCACCATACTCCAACGTATTTCACCGGCTTAATCCACGAAGTGTCGTCGTATTCACAAGGATCGTTGAGGTTGAGAACCAGTTTCTTCGAAAGCATGTCGCGTGCATCGTCGCTCACCTTCACCGTGCGCCACGGAGTGTGACATGGAGCCTGAATATGGGCCATGTTGCCCTGAGCGTCGGGTGTGAGCCACGATGTGAACACAAAATTCTTGTCGTCGAGGTCGAGGTGCATGCACGAGTAGTCGATCAAGGCAGCCTCGTGTATGTTGACATACAGTCCTTCGGCGGTCTTCATCTGCAACGACGTCTGCACGCCTGTGGGCGAGAACTGCTCCTGCGACGCGTTGCCGCTAATCGAGCCTCTCATCAGGCCGCGTATCTCCGAGAGCTTCGACTCGGTGTAGTCATATTCCTGAGTGTCGTAATCGCCGGCAATCCACCATGCGGTGTGGTCGCCATTCATTGCAAATTGTGTCTTCTCGGCCTTTACCACGAGATACACCACGTTCTTTTGCTGCGGAAACTCGTAGCGGAAACCCACGCCATAGTCGTAGACGCGGAAACGCAGGTTCATATAGCGGTCGGTGGTCGGCTGCCGAAGCTCTACGAGAAGCTCATTGTAATTGTTGCGAATCTCCTTTGTCTCGCCCCACACCGGCTGCCAAGTCTCGTCGAAGCTCGACGTCGTGGTGTTCACGATCTCAAATCCGAAAGTGAGGTCGTTATGCCCGCTCAGCTCTATGCCAAGAGTGCTTGGCTTAACCACCGGGATATTCTTATACTTGAATTCGTAGGTGGGAACACCGTTGCCGGTGAGGCTGAAATCAAGGGCAATATTGCCTGCCGGCGACTTCACGCCCACTGCGTTGGAGGCAAAGGCCGACATAAGCACAATTGTGCCTATTAGTATTCTCTTCATATCTCTATATATTATTATTTATATGTCACAAAAAAATCGGGCGTACAAATAAAATACCTAAACCTACATATTATTAATAACTATTATTGTACGCCCGACTAAAAAACCAATATAAACCTAATACATCTTTTTTTAAAACGTATAGTTTTCCTTATTTTGTCAATCTTACTATCTTACATCCGTGAGCAGGTATCGAAGCGCTTACTTTGTCGACTTCGCCCTCATCCTCGTGCTTCCAAAGGTCGCGTGCCTTCATCTTTCCACTTATGCCCAAGTCGGAGAGGTTGAGAGTCAGCGTCTTGGATTTGTCGTCGCGGTTGAACAGTCCAACCACATAGTCGCCATTCGACATCGTTCCATACCAAATCAGATTCCTTGAGTCGATAAGGCTCGCCGACAGCGGCTGACCCACGAATTTGTCCTCATTGAGGGCGAGCAACTCGGTGTTCTGGTAGAATTTCACGTTGTTGCCGATGGTGTTATACTGGTCGGCAACGGCAATCGGGCCTCCTGCCATGAGCTGCAACGAAACCACCGACTCTCTCTCGGCATCGGAGCTGAATGTGTTAAGGCGCGTGAAGTCACCGTCGAGAATCACCTTTCCTCGTCCCGACACCTTCGACCAGTAGATGAAGCCGTCGAACATATTGTTGCAATTCGGCCATGTGCCAAACGACTTGCCCTTGTCATTGGCCGAGAAATGCGACCAAGTGCCATTGCCTGTATCGGCCACCACGCGGAACATATTGCCATATTTGGCCTCAAGCTCGGCCCTATTGTAGCAATGCGGCATCACAAGCGAGGTGAACACCTTGTACTTGCTTGCAGCCTCGGCTATATACTGGAGTGCCTTCTCATAGCACTCACGGCCGTAACCACGTCCCACAGTGCCCATGCCGCGGTCCTTTCCATCCTCATACCAGCTCAGGAAGTCCATGCGGATGAAGTTGATTCCCATCTCGGAATAGTGCTTGAAAAATCCGTCGATATACTCCTTCGCTCCGGGATGAGAGGTCACAATCCACGAGAACCACTTGTCGCTCGCGCCAGAGTTGGTCACCTTGTCGCCGCTGCGATATCTCAAGTCGCCCACTTTCACATTCGTACCGGGAACGAGAGTGGCGTCACTACAGTGTATCCACAGCGGATTGTCGTAGACTCCCACTTTCAGCCCCTTGGCTGCACACTTCTGCACGAGTTTCTTCAGGTTCATGCTGCCATAGCGGGTCATATACACTCCGGCATCGGAAATCATCGGAATAAAGCCGTCGGTGCACAGCATATCATAGCCGTAGGGCTTCAGGTTGGCCGACACCCAATTGATGATCTTGTCCCACTGAGCCTCGGTGATGTCCATGTCGTTCGACGAAACACCTGCACGCTCGAGATTCCAGCAATACTCATACACGCTCCAGTATAGCGGAGCCTTGTAGGTGTGAATGTCGACTATCTCGGGCCCGGACCCGGGGTCGGGAGTCGGCTCCGAAGCCGGCTCGTCATTGCTTGAGCAGCCGCCTATAAGCAGCGCCACAGCAATCAGCATCTTGTCGATAGTCAAAGCATTGAATATTTTCATATAGAATTATCTATTAATTGATTCAAGGGCTGTGCAGAGATTCACGATCGAGGCACAGCCCTAAAATATATTGTTCTATTATTTCACGTAAACGAACTCTACGGTTGCCGCATTGAGGTCGACTGTAACCTTGTAAGTACCCTCATCGGCTACTACCCACTTGTTGTCGGGGTCGCCGGCATATTTCACGTATTTAGCTGCCGGAAGTCCCGATTTGGTCACCTGAGTGCCATTCTCAGCCGGGCGGATGAACTCAGCGCCAAAACTTCCCGTCTCGGTGCAGAATTTAAGCTCACCGGTTTTCAGCTTTCCCTCGTAGGTGTAGACGTTGTCGGCTGTTTTCGTCAATGCCGTAGGATTGTCGATATTCCATCCTGTCGGGGTCGCATCGCCCACCATATAGACAACCAACTCTTTCTCGGGCAGCTCACCCACATATTCCACGGCGATAGTGAGATTCTGGAGGTCGAGAGTCACATTGTAGACACCGGGATCATTGACGCGCCACTTGTCGTCGGGGTCGCCGGCATATTGAACGATGGCGTTATCGGCCACTCCCGACTTGGAAATCGAGCATCCCGAAGTCGTGGGATGGATGAACGGGGCGTTAAAGTCCTTCACTGTTCCGAATTTCAGGTCACCATAGTTAAGATTGAGCTGTCCCTTGAACACCCACTTGTTGTCGGCCGATTTCTCCAATTCAGGCGCAGCGTCGAGCGACCATGTCGTCTCAAGGGCGTCGCCAATGGCAAACACGAGATTAATCTCCTCGGGGTCATCACCTCCCGGCTCCTCGGGAAGCTCCTCAAGGAATTGGGCTGCTATCGTCCAGTGCTCAAGGTCGAAAGTGAGCTTGTAGATACCGGGAGCGGTGACACGCCACTTATTGTCGGGATTTGTGGATTTGATAAAATCGCTCTCGGCAACTCCGTCGCGGTTGATCTCAATCTGGTCGGCTGCCGGACGTATGAACTCAGCGCCCCAATCTGCGGTTGTCATGCAGCACTTCAACTCACCGGCAGTGAGCTTACCCTCGTAGGTGAAGATATACTGGCTCTCCTTGACAAGTGACGTAGGTGCGTCGATATTCCAGCCATTAGGCGTTGCATCGCCCACCATATAGAGATACTCCGTCTCGATAGGAGTCACTGGAGCCTTTGGAACGTCGCTCACATAGGCGAACTCGGCGGTCCAGTTGCGGAGGTTGAAAGTCAGCTTGTAGATTGCCTCGTCCACGACCTTCCATTTGTTGTCGGGATCGCCGGCGTGCATGATGAATGTAGCTGCCGCAAGACCGCTTTTTGAGATTTCAGTGCCATTCTCGGCAGGACGTATGAACGGAGCGTCCCAGCTGCCTGTGGTGAGGCAGAGCTTGAACTCGCCGCGGGTCAACTTACCCTCGTAGGTGAAAATCAGGGGATCTGCATCCGATGCAGTGAGTGCCGTGGGAGCGTCGATGCTCCATCCGTTGGGCGTAGCATCGCCCACCATATAGAGTGTGGAGGTTTTTATCGGAAGGTCTTCCTCGATTATTATCAGGTCCTTCTCGCCCTCACAGCTTGTCAGTGTGGCCGAGAGAGCCACTGCTGCAAAGCCAAAATATTTTAATAATGATTTCATCATTGTAAGTTTATTTGTCGTTACGAATTACTTGTTATATCCTTCATTTTGCTGCAAAGCATGGTTGGCATTCAAAATCTCACGCATGATCGGGAAGATTTCGGTGTATTTGCCTGCATCGGGAGTCTTGTCCCACCACGTTCCGCTTGAGAACTTGCCAAAGCGTATGAGGTCGATGCGGCGACGGCTCTCGGCGAAGAACTCGCGGCCCCACTCGGCGAGCATCTCTTTCTCATCGAGATTTGCACGGCCTTCGGGAGCATAGAGGTTGTCGGCCCACTTATCCTCGGGATAGTTGCGCTTGCGCACCGAGTTGAGCAACTTGGCGGCACCGATCTTGTCGCCACTGCGGAGCTTGCACTCAGCAAGCGAGTAGATAATCTCGGGCAAGCGTATTTCGCAATAGTCCGATTCCATCTGTCCGGCATCATCGTCGGTATAGAGAGGATATTTCACGAAGTGCCATCCTGAGTTGTGGTCGCCGTTAGGCAGCGTGCTGGTCTTGTCCTCAGGCCACTGGTTGGGATCCATTCCCTGGAATTTACCCACGGCGTCGCGAATATAGAGGTCGTAGGGCTGTTCCGGGGCGCGCACCTTCTGGCGGTTGCCATTATCGTCGGTATACTCAAGATATCCATAGAGGAACATACCCTCGCGGGTGCTGTTGCCAAGATTCCTATAGAGCTTCATGCGGTAGTCGCCGTCGTATTTGCGGAAATTCTGAACCGGCATACCGAGCTCGTAGGTGTAGAGCTCGCCATTGAGGTCGTAGCTCGGCGATGCGGCATACTTGGTGTTGTGGTCGCCGGCCTTGGCCTTCGAGTCTTTCAGATAATAGCGTGCACGTGCGGGAACCGACCACCAGTAGGTGTCGCCCTGATAGTGCCAGTAGGAATAGCCTTGTGAGCCGGGGAATGCAAAAATCACCTCATCGCAGTTCTCATTGTTCCAATCGAATGCAGCATCCCAGCGGTCGGCAACGCCGTATGGGCCATACACGCCGTCGATTATATCCTGAGCATATTTTGCACAGTCGGCATAGCGGTCCTCGCCCACATACACCTGTGCGTTCAGGTAAAGACGCACGAGAAGCGATGCGGCACTGGCTTTGTTCCACTGGCCCTGAGTCGTTCCATTGCCGCCGTAGGAGTCTTTTTGGGCAAGAAGGGTTATTGCTTCCTTAAGCTCACTCTCAATGAAGTTGAAAATCACCTTAGGCTCAACCTGACCTTCAGAATTCTTTGAAATATCATTGAAACTTACTGCCAAAGGCACATGACGGAATGCGTCGAGCAGGCGGATGTAGAACCATGCGCGCAGCACGCGGCACTGAGCTTTCAAGTTGTTGAACTCCTCCTGAGAGAAACCGAACTTATCAGGCGAGAGGGTCTCGAGGTCCTCAATCACCACGTTGCACTGCATGATACCCTGGAAGCAGCCGTTCCACTCGGTCTGCGCGTCGCCGCCATCGTCGACATTCCATGTGTGGTAGTGCAGGCGACGCCACTTGCCGCCGTCGTCCCACCAACCGTCGCGTGTAGGAGTGATAAGCTGGTCGGCAGTGAGCTCATTGAGCACATGGCGCGAGCAGATGCTCCAATAGGCGTGCTCGAACGGGCGGAATGTAGCGGCTATCACATTTTGCTTAGTATTGTAGTAGTTCTGCGAGGCTACTTGGTCATAGAGCGTCTCATCGAGGTTAGTACAGCTTGAGAATACTGTAGCAGCCACGAAAGCTCCTGATATATATTTTAATAATTTCATAATGTAATTTCCTTTTTATTAAAATGATTGACAATATTAGAAATCAAGCTGTACACCAAAAATGAACTGACGTGTCGACGGATAGTAGGAGCGAGAGCCTGTTGCGCCCGGGTTCAATCCGTTCAACTGGAATGTGGCAGGATCCACTCCGCTATACTTGGTGATGGTGAACACGTTCTTGGCGGTTCCATACACGCGAATCTTGCTCAGATACTTCCAATTGGTGTTGAGGGTGTAGCCGAGAGTAATCATGTCGAGCTTCAGGTAGTCGCCGCTCTCAAGGAAATAGTCGCACACCACGGGATTGGCCGATGCCGAGATGGGAGCGTTCTTCTCAAATGCCTTCTTCAGCACGTTGCCGGTGAAGTTCTGAGTTCCGTAGTAGAAATCGTGGATGTTGAAGATGTCGTATCCGAACGCGCCACGGAAGAAGAGCGTGAGGTCTACATTCTTGTAGCGGAAATTATGGGTCATGGAGCCGGTGAACTTGGGAAGTCCGTTGCCCACTACCTGACGGTCGTCGTCGCTTGCCTGAGCGGCCTTGATGATGTCGCCGTCGCGGTCGTAGATGAGCCATTCGCCATTCTTGTCGACTCCGGCAAATTTCCACATGTAGAAGTTGCCGATGCGCTCACCCTTCTCGATGCGCTGCAAGTTGTAGTATGGATAAGGATCCTCGGTGCCGCACACATTGTAGTAATCCTGGCCCACATACTGCGAGTTGCTGAAATCAATGAACTTATTGTCCATAGTGGAGCCTACTATGCCAAGCGAATATTCGAAATCCTTGGTTTTCACTGCATCCCATGTGATGTCAAACTCAAAACCGGTATTCTTCATCGTTCCCACGTTCACAAAAGTCTCGTCGTGCAAGAAAGGAGGAACGGAAACCTTGTAGGTACCGAGCAGATCCTGCTGGCGACGGCTGAAGTAGTTCAACGAACCATAGATGCGGTTGTTGAGCAAAGCGAAGTCAAGACCCACGTTCCAGTTCTTGCCCTTCTCCCACTTCAGGTCGGGGTTTACATTCTTAGCGGGACCCCACACTTGGAAATACTTGCCATTATAAGTATAGTATCCGAAACCTGTCATTGTGCTCAGCGAATTGTAGCTGCCGAAGTTCTGGTTACCGGTTACACCGAAGTCACCACGAATCTTCAAGTCGCTCAGCCAGCTCTTTGTGCCGCTCATGAACGACTCCTCCGAGATGCGCCATCCTGCCGACACGGCGGGGAAGTTACCCCACTTGTTGTTGGCACCGAATTTTGATGAACCCTCATGGCGCAACGATGCGGTGAACATATATTTGCCCTGATAGTCGTAGCTTACACGGCCAAAGAATGCGATCAGCTTGGAGTCGTTCATATAAGATCCCATGTTGACCTCGCCTTCCTCCTTGGCAAACTCACCCGTGCCGAGGTTGTTGAAGCCCAATCCATCGTTGGAGAAATCCTTGTTGCTTGCGCTGAGTCCCGAATACTTGGAATACTGATAGGAATATCCGGCCATTACCTTAAGGAAGTGCTTGCCAAAGTTGGTCTTGTAGTTGGCAATCCACTCCAAGCTCTGCGAGCGCTCTTTCGAGTAGTCGCGGCTTGCCTCACCGTCGCGACCGTTGTTGATGGCCTGCGTGCTTGTCGACGGGCGGAACCAACCGTTGAAGTTGTCATACTGGTGATCGGCGAAAGTCAACTGAGTGGTAAGGTCGTGATTGGCGTCCTTGTTCTTAAGCAAGAGCGGAAGGAGGTTCAGTTTTACCGTAGCGTCCCAGTCGATAAGTTTTGTCTCACCCTCGCTCTGCTCGATAGTGTTTGCCTCCACAGGGTTGTAGCCCACCACCTGGCCCTGGAAGTTGTAGTATTTCGATGGGTCGTTGGGGTCCATGATAGGAGTTGTAGGGTTGGCCTCAAGTGCATTTCTGAATGTGTTCCAATCGGAATTCTTGCGATAGGCGATGCGAGGCGCCACATTAAGGCTGAAAGTGAACAATCCGCCGAGTGTGGTGTGATTGATCGATGCGCGTGCGCCGTATTCCTCACGGCCTGAGCGGCGATCGATACCATTGGCATTTCTGTAGTCGGCGCTCACACGATAATTGGTCTTCTGGTTGCCACCGCTGAGGGTGAGAGTGTGCTTGTGCGAGAAACCGGTGCGTGTCACAGCCTTCCACCAGTCGTCGTTGCCACCGAGGTCGATTCCCGAGCCCGATGCGAGGCGCAGCTCACGATACTCGTCGGCAGTGAGCATGTCGAGCTCTTTGTTTGCCACGTCGAACGACACCGATCCATTATAAGAAGTGTGAACAGCACCGTCGCGTGCACCCTTCTTTGTCGTAATCAAAATCACGCCATTCGAACCGCGAGTACCATAGATTGCCGATGCGGCACCATCCTTCAGGATGTCGAAACTTGCGATATCGTTGGAGTTGATGTTGGTGAGATTGCCACCCGGAACACCGTCGATGACGATAAGCGGGTCGTTGCTTGCCGAGCGCGAGGAGACGCCGCGAATCTGGATGCTGGCCTGATTGTTGGGGTCGCCTGCTCCGGTGTTGGTAATCGACACGCCGGCAACCTTGCCCTGAATCATCATGGCCGGGTCGATGGTGCTCACGCTGAGGAAGTCCTTGTCGGAGATGTGTGAGATGGCCGAGGTAAGCTCCTTCTTGTCCATCGTTCCATAACCGACAACCACCACCTCGTCGAGAACCTCACTGTTCTCCTTGAGCGATACGCTGATTTCCGAACGCCCGTTGAGTGCTATCTCCTCTTTATTATAGCCGATGGAAGAAACAACAATAACTGCGTCCTTTTTAACATTAGATAATAAGAATAAGCCGTCGATGTCGGATACCGAGCCTTGCGAAGTGCCCTTCACCATTACGGTGGCACCAATAAGTGGCTCACTGGTTTTCGCATCAACTACTTTACCTTTGAGTGTTACGTTTTGCGCTGTCACAGGCAAAGCTGCCCACAATGTGCAAAACATAAACAATAGGAAATGAAATCTTCTGATTTTACTTCTCATAGTTTTTTGTTTTAAAGTTAGTATTTTAGGTTTGTTCTGACGCAAAATTAATTCAGCCCTTATCCTTTTCAAAGGAATAAAGGCTAAATTAATATCATTAAAGTTACACCCTATTGTAACTCAGCAATTTATGTGATGCGAGAGTACCATTAATTAAGGTTATTTTTAGTCTTTTGTAACGCTGTTCTCCGACTGTTTTACAAGCATATTGCGGCCGATCGAGGGGCTTGCTGCCGGCAGTGCAAGCAGCATGTGTCAAGCAGGTTTCTGAATACGCATTATGCAGGCGTCGAAATCCTCCTTCTGCACCACCGCGCGCGATTTCACCTTAGCCTTATAGACGTAGACGGTGTTGAGCGACAAGTTCAGATAATTGGCCACAATCACCGAGTCCTTGATGCCAAGTCGCATCAATGCGAAAATTCTCACCTCAGTGGGCAGAGTGCCGTCGGCCCCTACCGCCACCTTGAACTCCTCGGGGAAGAGTTTATTATACTCGTCGATGAAATTGGGGAAAAGTTTCAGGAATGTAGAATCGAATGCCGACGAGAGCCTCTCGCGCTCCTGCTTCACGCCAATGTCGCGCAACAAGCCGGCAAGATCTCCAAATTGCTTAGCCTTGATTTTTCGTGCCATCGTCTTGCACTTATCCTCCACATTATTCACAAACTCTGAGTCGCTGTAGAGCGACTGTATGACGTAAGAGTCCTTAATCTCATTAGCCTCCTTGAGCTTGGCGTTAACTGCCGAGAGCTCCACATTGGCACGGTCGAGCTCACGCACCTTGTTCTCGATTTCTCGCTGTGCGCTGTGCAGCACCTTGTTCTTGCGCTTCAGGCCCAAGAACAGCACCGTGAGGAACAGAAGCGTAATAATCACCACGCTGATTATGGCAAAGAACAATATGCGCTGCTCTTTCACCTTATTATATCTAACTCCCTCGATATATTGCAATGCCGAGTTAATTTGCATCTTGCGCATGCGGGCATTGTAGAAGTCGGCATCACTTTGCGCAAGGTGTATGTATCTTACGGCCCGCTCAATGTCGCCTCGCTCACACATCTTCAAAGCCAGAGTGTTGGCGGCAAGAGTCTCGTGATTGTTGGAGCGGATGTCCAATATGGCGGCAAGCGCCTGATAATATATCGCAGCGTCGACATCGCCTTTTCGCTCAAGAGTCTCCGAAATCACATAATACTGCACCGCAAGGTCTATATCCGATATCTTATAGGCGCTCAGAGTCTCCAGTCTCTTTTTTATCGTCATGTCGGGGCTCAAATCCTTCATCCCGACCCACGAAAGCCGCTGCGATAGCGTGTCGCAATTGATTTTTGCCATCTCAAGCTCTTTCAAGAGGGCCTCGTGGCGCTTTACGTCGTATTGCTCGACAAGCGGGCCTATGCCGTGCGCATAGAATCCGAGATTCTGATAGAAAAGCACGCATCGGCCGTAGTATTCCTGAAGTATGCCGGTCGAGAGTCCCTCGGTGGAGAATCCCGAGAGCACCTGCCATGCCTCAAGATAGAAGCCAACCGTAGCATAGCTGAATATCAGGTTGCACTTGGCATGTGCCACTGCCTCACGGTCGGCAAGCTGCTCGGCAAGCTGAAGCTGACGTGTGGCATAGACGTAGGTAGAGTCATATTGATATTTCTTATATTCCTCAAAGAGGATGCCGCACAACTCATAGTTGCGCCGCAAGTCGCGAGTAGAGCGCATAATCGACTTCAACGAGTCGATTCGACGCTCCTTTATCGCCGTATATTCGCTTTGACGTAGAATTTCCTTGTCGAGCACATTGAGAATCGAATCTATGTTCTCGCCTCTTACATTCGTTGATGTAAACAAACAGCAAATCAACAACAATGCGATATAAATAATGTTCTGTTTACTCTTGATGCTCATACTGTTGCTTCTCACATGGTTTATGATAATGCCTATAGTCAAAACAACAACACACACTTGTGAATGCCACATTTTGACGGTTACAAAATTAATAAATCATTCGGTCTTTCACAAATTTTTCGACAGCAAAAAAGCCATTACCCCTCATCAAAACCTCACAGACGGCAATTGAAATTTTAGCAAGCTAAATTTCTATTTGCTCTCGTTTTGCACTATCTTTTCATAATATAGGCGGCATCTCGGCAAAGAAATTTTAGCAGGCTAAATTTCTATTTGCCCTCGATTTGCACTATCTTTGCAAATCAATAACGAGACTTTTGTTATGGATTTCAAGCTACACTCCGATTATCAGCCCACAGGCGACCAGCCAAATGCCATCAGGGAGCTCTCGGAGGGTATTCTCAACGGAGTGCCCTACCAGACACTGCTCGGCGTCACAGGTTCGGGAAAGACGTTCACTATGGCCAACGTGATTGCCACCGTGAGGCGCCCTACCCTTATCCTATCGCACAACAAGACGCTTGCCGCACAGCTTTACTCGGAGTTCAAGAGCTTTTTCCCCGAAAACTCGGTGCACTATTTCGTTTCCTACTACGACTATTATCAGCCTGAGGCATATATACCCTCGTCCGACAAATATATAGAGAAAGACCTGATGATCAACGAGGAAATCGACCGTATGCGCCTCGCCACAATCACCGATATGCTGTCGGGAAGACGCGACATCGTGGTAGTGTCGTCGGTATCATGCCTCTACGGCATGGGGAATCCCGAGGACTATGGCGACAACGTGGCTACCATAGCCGTCGGACAGTGCATCGGCCGCGACAAGTTTCTGCGCACGCTCGTCGACGCTCTTTATTCCCGAAACGAGGTGAAACTGGAGCGCGGCACTTTCCGTGTGAAGGGCGACACCGTGGATGTGTATCTCGCTTACGAGGAAATCATGATTCGAGTGATATTCTGGGGCAATGAGATAGAGTCGATTCAGATTCTCGACCCAATATCACAGATGCCGCAACATTCGGTTGAGGAGTTCAAGATTTTCCCCGCCAACATTTTCGTGACGTCGAAAGCTCGTATGGCTGAGGCCATAAAGCAAATTGAGCTCGACCTCGGCACCGAGGTCGACATGTTCTATAAGGAGGGGCGTCCGGCAGAGGCTAAGCGACTCTATGAGCGCGTGACCTACGATATTGAGATGATTCGAGAGGTGGGCTACTGCTCGGGAATAGAGAATTACTCTCGATATTTCGACGGCCGACGCCCGGGAATGAGGCCTTTCTGCCTGCTTGACTACTTCCCGAAGGATTTCATCACCATTATCGACGAAAGCCATGTGACAATTCCGCAAATACGCGCGATGTATGGCGGCGACCAGTCGCGAAAATCCAATCTCGTGAACTACGGCTTCCGCCTGCAAGCCGCCGTCGACAACCGTCCGCTGAAGTTCGATGAATTCGAGGCTCTCACACACCAGATGATATATGTGAGCGCAACTCCTGCCGACTACGAGCTCGGCAAGTGTGAGGGCATTGTCACCGAGCAGATTATACGTCCCACAGGGCTTCTCGACCCTATTATTACAGTTCGTCCGTCGAAGGGGCAGATCGACGACCTCATCGAGGAGATACAGAAGCGCATCGACTTCCACGAGCGAACGCTCGTGACCACCCTCACCAAACGCATGGCCGAGGAGCTGACAGCATATCTCGGGAAACTGAACATCAACTGCGCCTACATACACTCCGACGTGGAGACGATGGACCGTATCCAAATCATCGACGACTTGCGTGCAGGCGTCGTCGACGTGCTCGTGGGAGTAAACTTGCTCCGCGAGGGGCTCGACTTACCCGAAGTGTCGCTCGTGGCCATTATCGATGCCGACAAGGAGGGGTTCCTGCGCTCGCACCGCTCATTGACCCAGACTGCCGGTCGTGCCGCCCGCAACCTTAACGGCCAGGTGATAATGTATGCCGACAAAATCACCGAGTCGATGCAGCGCACAATCGACGAGACCGAGCGCCGACGCTCTTTGCAGCTGAAGTTCAACGAGGAGCACGGAATCACCCCGCAAGCAATCATCAAGGCTCGAAACCTGATTATCGGCAAGGAGGTCGACGAAATCGACATCGACAATGAGAACCGCTCGAAGAAGGGCAAGAAATATGAGTACACCGGAGGCATCAGCGCCGAGCTGCAACGTCAGGGCGAGGCTGAGTTCAAGCCCTCGGCAGGAATCGCCGCCGACCCCGTAGTGAAATATATGGGACGTCCTGAGATGGAAAAGGCTATCGAGCGCCTGCGCTCCGACATGGTGGAGGCAGCGAAGCGCATGGACTTCATCGAGGCCGCACAACTGCGCGACCAACTGCTGAAAATGGAGCAGCGTCTGGCCGAATTACCTCAAAATACGCTCTAAACAATGGAAATGAACTCTTTCAACATTCACAATAAGCAGTGGCTGCCCACAACAAAGAAGGAGATTGAGCATCTCGGATGGGACTACATCGACGTTATAATCTTCTCGGGCGACGCTTATATCGATCACCCATCAATGGGGGCTGCCGTGATAGGACGCGTGCTCGAGGCTCACGGCTACAGAGTGGCGATAGTGCCGCAACCTAATTGGCAGGACGACTTGCGCGACTTCCGAAAACTGGGCAAGCCCCGACTTTTCTTCGGCGTATCGGCAGGTGCCATGGACTCGATGGTGAACCACTACACCGCCAACCGGCGCCGGCGCAGCGACGACGCCTATTCCCCCAACGGGCGTGCCGGATTACGTCCCGACTATCCAACCATAGTTTATTCCGACGCATTGCGCTCTATATTTCCCGATGTCCCTATCGTGGCAGGAGGAATAGAGGCCTCTCTGCGCAGGCTATCGCACTACGACTACTGGCAAGACTGCCTGCGCCCCTCAATACTCACTGAGTGCCGTGCCGACATGCTAATCTACGGCATGGGAGAGAAGCCAATTGTGGAGATTGCCGATGCCATTGCCGCCGGAAAGCCAATATCGGAAATCACCGATGTGCCACAGACGGTGATTCTACGTAGTCCCGACGAGATTCCTGCCGAACGTGAGACCGACACACACATCGTGCTCCACTCTTATACTGAGTGCCGCGCCGACAAGCGATGCCAGGCCGAGAACTTCAGGCACATTGAGGTGGAGTCAAACCGATGGCACAGCCGCGACATCTGGCAACTGACAGGCGACGTGGCCGTGAAGGTGAACCGCATGAACCCTCCTATGACCGAGGCTGAAATCGACGCGTCGTTCGACCTTCCATATACCCGTCTGCCGCATCCGCGCTACAACGGAAAGCGCATTCCGGCCTATGAGATGATTCGCCACTCGGTGAACATGCATCGTGGATGCTTCGGAGGATGTGCCTTCTGCACCATTTCGGCACATCAGGGAAAGTTCATCGCATCGCGCAGCAAGGAGTCAATTCTCCGCGAGGCGCGCGCAGTGACCGAGATGGAGGATTTCAAGGGCTACATAAGCGATTTGGGCGGACCGTCGGCCAATATGTACAAAATGGGCGGCTACGACCTCTCCAAATGCTCAAAGTGTGTGCGGCCGTCGTGCCTGCACCCCAAGCCATGCCCCAACCTGAACAACGACCACAGCGCCCTGCTCGACGTGTATCATGCCGTCGACGCCCTTCCGGGAGTGAAAAAGTCATTCATAGGCAGCGGTGTGCGATATGATCTGTCGATGCACCGTAATGCCGATGAGCGTGTGAACAAGGTGAACCGTCGCTATAATGAGGAGCTGATAGAGCACCATGTGTCGGGCCGGCTGAAAGTGGCGCCTGAGCACACTGCCGACAGCGTGCTCGCTTATATGCGAAAGCCGTCATTCGAGCAATTCCGCGAGTTTAAGCGGATTTTCGACCGCATCAACGAGCTGAAAGGGCTGAACCAGCAGATTATACCCTATTTCATCTCATCTCACCCGGGTTGCACCGAGGAAGACATGGCCGAGCTTGCCGCTATCACCAAAGGACTTAATTTCCACCTCGAGCAAGTTCAGGACTTCACACCTACGCCTATGACGGTATCATCGGAGGCATACTACACCGGATTGCATTCCTACACGCTACAACCGGTTTTCACGGCAAAAACGCGCGAGGAGAAATTAGCGCAGCGCAAGTATTTCTTCTGGTATGAGAAGGAATACCAACGCGACATATTCAACTCACTAACGCGAATGCACCGCACCGACCTGCTCTCGCAGCTGTTCCCTCGCGGCATATCGCAACTCAGCACATCCTCCAATCGCCGGCGACAGCCCACTGACCGAAAAACCGACAAGGCCGGCACTCCCGACGGATTCGCCAAGCATCGGAACAGGCCGAAGAAGAAATAACAGAACAACAATGTGCCGCATTTGTCGAAATCCACAAATGCGGCACACTATTTCATCCACTCAATCGGGCCTGAATGCCTATTCTTGCATCAATACCTCGTGCATGTGGGCAGCGGCACGGCGTCCGTCGCCCATCGCGAGAATCACCGTAGCTCCGCCACGCACTATATCGCCCCCGGCAAAAATGTCGCCTATCGATGATTGCATAGTGTCATCATTCACGACGATAGTATTGCGGCGACTCACCTCAAGACCGTCAATCGACTTCGGGACAAGCGGATTGGGCGACACCCCGACGCTGACGATTACCAAGTCGACCTCCACATCGATGATAGCACCCTCCACAGGCACCGGCGAGCGTCGGCCCGAGGCATCAGGCTCTCCAAGCTCCATCTTTTGAAGGCGCATAGTCTTCACACGCCCTGTCTCATCGCCCAAATACTCGATAGGATTGTGCAGCGTCATGAACTCCACGCCCTCCTCTTTGGCATGCTTCACCTCCTCGAGGCGCGCGGGCATCTCCTCCTCCGAGCGGCGGTAGACGAGCATCGCACGCTCGGCGCCCATGCGTCGTGCCGTGCGCACCGAGTCCATCGCAGTATTTCCACCTCCGATTATAGCCACGTTCTTGCCACGCAGCACCGGAGTGTCCCAGTCGGCACGTCCGGCACCCATAAGATTTACGCGGGTAAGATATTCATTGCTCGACATGATTCCATTCAGGTTCTCACCGGGAATATTCATAAAGCGGGGCAGCCCTGCTCCCGACGCAACGAAAATACCCACGAAACCCATTTCGTGCAAGTCATCGTAGGTCAGGGTCTTGCCTATGATGCAATCCTTCTCGAATTTCACGCCCATGGCGCGCAGACCATTGATTTCGGCATCCACGATGTTGTTAGGGAGGCGGAACTCGGGAATGCCGTATTTCAGCACTCCGCCAATCTCGTGCAAAGCCTCGAAAACAGTCACCTCATAGCCGTATTTCGCCATATCGCCGGCAAACGACAGTCCTGCCGGTCCGCTGCCCACCACGGCAATCCTCTTGCCGCACGGAGCAGCCATCTCGGGCACCGAAGCCGTACCATGCTCGCGCTCATAGTCGGCGGCAAAGCGCTCCAAATATCCTATCGCCACCGGCTGATGCCCCATCTTGTGATGAATGCACTTGCTCTCACACTGCTTCTCCTGCGGGCATACGCGGCCACACACCGAGGGAAGCGCGCTCGTGGCTTTCAGCGTCATCGCCGCCTGATGAAAGTCGCCACGCTCAATATTCTTGATGAAGGTGGGGATATTAATTCCTACAGGACATCCCGTCACACACTGCGGATTCGGACAGTCAAGACAGCGTTGCGCCTCAAGCAGAGCCATCTCCTCGGTGATGCCGCGGTTCACCTCCTCATTGCACGTTATTCTGTATTCCGGCGACAACTCGGGCATCCGCACGCGCTCTATTGCCGCACGCTCCTTAGCCGTCTTGCTCTTTCTCAACTCCTCGCGCCAGGCCTCATTGCGAAGCTCGGCGGCATTATTTTCGATTGCCATAATTGATTTCTTTTAGTTAAACGACTTCAAGCGCATCAGCAATTGGTCAAAATCCACCTCATGGGCGTCGAATTCCGGACCGTCGATGCACACAAACTTTGTCACTCCACCCACCGTCACGCGGCATGCGCCACACATTCCGGTGCCGTCGACCATAATGGCATTGAGCGAGCACTCGGTGGGAATCTCATATTTCTTCGTAAGCAGTGCCACGAATTTCATCATTATAGCCGGACCGATGGCAATCACCTTGTCGACTTTCTCTCGCTTGATGACCTCCTCTACTCCCACGGTCACCACTCCCTTATTGCCATAGCTGCCGTCGTCGGTCATGATTATCACCTCGTCGCTATACTTGCGCACCTCGTTCTCAAGGATTATGAGGTCCTTGCTTCGCGCGGCAAGCACGCTGATCACGCGGTTGCCGGCTTTTTTCATCGCTGTGAGAATGGGCAGCAGCGGAGCTACTCCCACACCACCACCGCAGCACACCACTGTGCCATAATTCTCGATGCGTGTTGCTTGCCCGAGCGGACCCACCACGTCGGTAAGACACTCGCCCGGCTCAAGGGCGCAAATCTTCCTTGTGGATACTCCCACGGCCTGAATCACGAGTGTGATGGTTCCCTTCTCCACATCGGCATCGGCTATCGTCAGGGGGATTCTCTCGCCATGCTCCCCCGCACGCACTATCACAAAGTGTCCGGCACGCCTCGATCTCGCTATCAGCGGAGCCTCGACTACGAGCTTGACCACCTTCTCTGAAAAATGCTCTTTGCTTACTATCTTATTCATGTCGTAATGTAATTTGCTATGATTCCTATCATATAAGTTGCAAAGATACATAAAAAAGAGATTTTTTACGCCCGGTGAATAAGAAAAATCAA
>JBJEKJ010000076.1:0-31407 GCA_051878575.1 Muribaculaceae bacterium
GAGCACCGGAGAGCGCAGCACGAAGTGCAGCGGGGCGTGCATTGCCACGGCAATCGGTGTCGACTTGTCGGCTATGGTGGCAAGGTCGCGCCTCAGCCACTCCATCTGCGCGTCGCTCACCTTGCGTGAGTATCCGCGGTCGCCGATATTGCCATAGCTGCCGCCGGCATTGGTGTACTGGATGTCGTCGAGCACGATATAGTGTACTTTGCCTATATTGAACGAGTAGTAGACCGGACCGATGAAATTACGGAAAGCCTCCTCGGCACCGAAGTCGGCCGCCACGTAGGGATCGTTGTCGTGGTTGCCCATGATGTGGAACACCGGGCAGTTGAGATTCTCAATCTCCTTTGCGGCATCGTCGAGGTCGAATTTGTTGGAGTACCAATAGAGGTCCCAGCTCTGGTCGCCGAGCGTAAGCCCATACACATCCTTGCCCTCAGCCTTATATTTGGCTATCAGCGTGTTGGCATCTTTGATAAATCCGTTCTGGAACTGCGACTTGTCGTTGTTGCGGTTGGCGAGGTGCATATCGGCAAGCGTGAGCAACACGAAGTTGTCGTTCTCATTGCGCACGAGCTCAAAATCGGCTGTCTCGTCCTCGGCGGCAGTCTTGGCAAAGCGCTTGAAGAACGCCGGCTGATTACCCGTGCCGTTGGTGGCCATGTCGTAGCCGCCGGGAATGGAGATGAACACGAATCCTTTGGTCTTTGCCGTGAGCAGCGAGTACTCGCCATTGGCATCGGTTGTGGTCACGTCGACACCGTCGGACACCGCAACGCCCTCAATGCCCTTGCCGGCGCACTGCACCTTGCCGGAGATTGTGGCAAGGCCCTTATGCGTGGCTACGGCCACCACCTTTATGTTGTCTAAGAAAATGCGGTTTTTAACATCCGAGCCGAGAGCGCTGCCAAGTGCGCCGCCAATGAACGTCAGGCGCGAGTCCTTGTTGACGCCGGTTATCGTCACGGCATAGCGGGTGACATCCTTATTCCATGTCTCGGTGCAATTCCTCACATCGTCGACCGAGGCGTCCTTCAGGAAATAGCCGTCGTCGGGAAGGGTGATATGCGCCACACGGTTGAGCTTGACAGCAGCGCCCAAGTCGTTCAGATAGGCCACGCCATCGACAATCTCCGACGTGCCCTTGCACTCCACTGCCGTCACGGCGCCTTCGCCCACAACGCCCACATAGAGGTTGCCCGCATCGCGGCCGCCACTGGCATTGGCATATCCCACGGCCTGGAACTCAACCCTCACCGTGGCCACCATGTCGTCGAGCGCAGAGAGTGCCGGCGACAGCAGGTCGCCGCCGAACGAGGTCCTGCCGAGCTTCACGAAGCCCGGACGTCCGTACACGCCGGTGACGCTGCGGCTCTCCCACCCGTGCTCGTCGTAGGCGGCCTTCTGCTTGTCGATGCGGTTGCCCGACTCGCCCGAGGTGTCCCATCCCACAACGCTTCCACCGGTGCTCGGCACCCACTCGAAGTCCTCGTAGAGCAAGGGCAGCTGCAAGCTGTCGACGTCCTCGGCCTCGAACATCGTGGCGCGGTCGCTATCGGTGATGGTGAGCTTTCCGCCGGCCACCGAGATGTCGTTCACCTCGGCCGTGGAGCCTGCAAAAATGATTTTCCCGCCTTTATAGACGAGCAAATCGGTCTGCGCAAGCACGCACACGCCACTTGCCAGCACGGCAAGCGCGATAAGCATCCTATTCAGTTGTTTTTTTCTCATAACGTTTTTTCTTCTGACTGTAGTATTTTTATGGATTCCTTACCGCCACTACTTCTCCAAGAGCATTTTCTGGAGAAGCTCGGGAGCATTGGTGGTGATGATGTCCACGCCGTGGTCGATACACCACTTCATGTCGGCAGCCTTGTTCACCGTCCATGCGTTCACGCGCAGGTTCAGCGCATGGCACTCGGCTATCCACCACGGATTCTTCTTCAGCACGTTGTAGTGATAGTCGATGCCGGCGCCGCCCATAGCCTTGATCTCACGAGGCGTGAGCTCACCGTTCAGGTAGAACACCGGAGTGCCTTTGGGGGCATATTTTATGAAATTCACGAAAGCCTCTTTGGAGAATGTGATATACTCCACGTTGGCCTCGAGATTGCGCTCCTTGATCATCTTCACGATGGCGATCACCGCCTCCTCCTCGTGCTTTTTGTCCTTGTGCGACTTCAGCTCAAGAATAAGGCGCGGCTTCAGCGTGAGCGAGCGGTCGAGATATTGCTCGAGCGTGGGCACGTTCTCGCCGTTGCGCAGCTTCTGTGCGAGCACCTCCTTGGCCTTCGAGGTCTCGATGTGCACGCCATTGATGTCGGGGTCGTGATTCACCACCAATTTCTTGTCGGCGGTCATCCACACGTCAAACTCCGAGCCGTAGGCGCCTATAGAATCGGCTTTGACGAGTGCGCGTATGCTGTTTTGGGCCGATCCCTCAATGTCCCAATAGCCGCGGTGAGCCACCACGCACGTCATCTGCGCGAAAGCGGCAGCCGACGCCATGAGGCACGAGGCAAATAAAATAAAACCTTTTTTCATTGTCGATTATTTTTGATTTAGAGTTAGTTGTCATTCAATTATCCTAAGGTCTCGCCTTAAAGGGAGTCGTCAAGCCGAAAAATCGGCTATCTTACCACCTTGAACACTTCCGCGCTGCCGCCAGCCACCACCTTGACGATGTACAGGCCGCCGTTATCCACCGCGAAGCTGAATTGCGACGATGCCGGAGCGTAGGCAGCCACCAAGCCGCCATTCACGGCATAGACCTCAATGGCGTCGATGGCATCGGCACTTGTTATGGCCACCTCACCGCCCTTGAGCATGAGGCTCACGCCATTGGCGGCCTCCACGGCCTCAACACCCGAGGTGCGCTTGTCCTTGAACGCAAATGCGCTGAAATCGGCGAATGCCACATCGGTTCTCTTGTTGTCGGCCGACTTTAGCTTAAGCCGGTCGGAGCCTATCAGTATCGTGGTGACGTTGCTCACCGCCATCGACGACTCCGAGGCATTTCCCGTGAAGAAATACACGTCCTTCCCCGAAACCTGTAGGCAAGAAAGAGCAACCAAAGCCATTAACGAAAGTTTTGCTTTCATGTCAATAACGAATTTTTGATTAAACGATGGAATAAAATTAGTAATAAATTCCGATAAACGTGCAATTCCCGCCGCAAAAACTTCATTTTGGAGCTTTTCGGGGAGAATTTGCAAGAAATGAGGAAAAAGTCTTGGGCGAAAGCCTGCGATTGAAGCCCCGCGCCAAGACTTTTTTTCAGTTATCGCTGTCGCATCAGTTCTCGAGCACGATATAGTTGTCGAGGAATATGCGGTTCTTGCCCGGATTCAGTGACTCGGCGAGCTTGTTGCCGATAAATACCACGCGTGTATTCTTGGTGGCTCCCTCAATCTTTATCACGCACTTGGTGTCGGGGTGCTCCCACACCTTCAGACCGGTTGGATCGGTAGCCTTCAGGAACGCGGCATCCTCGGTAAGCTCAAATTTGGCCACATTCTTCAGCTCCAATGGCACAGTGCCCTCGCTGAGGTTCTTGGCCACATAGTCGACCGAGGGAACGATGGTGGCATCCGACACGCCCTCGCTGCGGGCCTCCACAATCTTGCCATCGCCGAGCAATCCCACATACACCACGCGCCAGTCGAACGTGCCGCCTGCCGAGGTGTAGCCCACAGCCTGGAAGTGCACCTCCACATTGGCAGTGCGGTCGCCAAGCTCAGCCATCTTCGGAGCGATGGCATCGCCGCCATAGTTGGTCTTGCCTATCTTGATAAATCCCGGACGGGCGTAGATGGAGTTGGCACGGCTCTCCCATCCATGCTCATCATAGATAGCCGTCACCTCGGGTTTGCTTCCATAGCGAGTAACCGACTCGCCGGCCGTATTCCAACCGAGCACGCTGCTCTCAGCCACCGAAGGAACCCACGAGAGGTCGTCGGAGATGAGTGCGAACGTCTGAGAGATAGGCACATGAGCCACAATTCCGGAGAATTCGCCCTTACCCGACAAAGTGAGCACAGCCTTCAACTCCCCACCGGTATCGTTCACGCCTGTGGCCGAAACCTTGAAGTTGCTGTCGTCCACACGCTCCACCGTAAGCCAGGGCACATTGGTGAGGCCGTTCTCATCGGTGAGCATATAGTCGAAGTCGATGTTGGCAAGCACGAGCAGCCCGGTAGAGCCTCCGGTGCGAGGCAGCGTGACCGAAACCACCGACGAGCGGATGTAGGGGTCGCTACCCTTCTGCTTCACGATGAAGCGGCGGCCTGTGTCGATGCCGTTGAGAATCACATTGTAGGTCATCTCGCGGCTAAGCGCGCTCTTATTCTCGAGAGCCGACACGCGGATAAGTCCGTCGCACGAGCCCTCGGCCGGCCAGATGCGGCACCATCCGTTCTCAAGTGCGGTAGGCACGATTGCCCAGTCGCCATTGGAGCGCACGGTGAACACCTTGGCATCAGTTAAACTTGTAGTATCAATGCCGGCATATCCCATCTCATAGATGAAGTCGGCACTCGTTGCCTCGGAGAACCCTTCGATTTGCAGGTATTCGCCAATCCGAGCCTTGTCGTCATCGTCGTTGCATGAGCTCACGGCCACTGCCGAGCATGCAATGGCTACAATCCACGCCTTGCTGATAATATTGTTGAAAAATTTACTTGCTTTCATTTTTGATAGATTTTAGAAATTACCTGTGATAGCTTTCTTGCTCCACCACACCGGAGTCTTCATGTCGTTAGGCCCGCCCATTCTCTGGAGAGCGGCGTCGACCTCAGGACGGTTGCTTGCCACCGTGGAGTTGCAATATGCGAATCGCTGCGGATACTGGTAGTCGTTATAGTCGGTACCGTTGCCGATGGTGAGCGTGGGATAGCCCGTGCGGCGAATCTCATGATAGGCCTCCATTCCCACCCAGAAGAGTGCGAGATACTTCTGGTTGGCGATAAGCTCGGCCTTGTTGTCGTTGGAGTCCCAGCTTCCGATTCCGCACTCGAGTCCATATTGTGCAAGCACGGCAGAGTAGGGATTCTCGGCTTTCGGCGCAAGATACATCTCGATGTCGTCTTGAGTGATGGTGATGGGGTTGGCAAGCGAGCCCGACATGTTGTAGGCTCCCTCGGGTGCCCAGCGATACATCGACGCTGCGACGCCTGCCTCATAATACTCCTTTGCCACAGCCTCGCCACCGGGGATAAGGCCCTTGATGGCAGCCTCGGCGAAGATAAAGTCGACCTCGGCCATGTCCATGAACATCACCGGGAAATCGGCACGGGCAAGCACGTCGTAGTTGAGGGTCGCGGCATTGCTGTTCGACTTGTCGCGGTCAGCAGGAGTGCAGCCGGCGATGGCGCCCTTCCAGCCATAGTCGCTCGAGACGGCCCAGATGGGCAGACGCGGATCCCAGAAGCGCTGCGTGCCATTCACATCCTTATAGACAGTCATCTTTATCACCTGCTCGGCGATGTGGTAGGCACTGGAGGTGAAATCGCTCTTTGTGGTGTTCACAAAGTAGCTGCGATACTCGTTGATGCCGGTCCACTTCACGCTCGCATTGTCGTCGTTGCTCGTGAACACCGGATATTTGCTCGTGTTGTTGAGAATCTCAGTCAGCTTCTCGCCCACCTTCATCTCATCGCGGCCGCTCACGCGCATGAGCAGGCGCAGATAGAGAGAGTTGTTGAACTTGCGCCACTTCGTCATGTCGCCTGCATACATCAGGTCGAGGCTCGGCTTGGAGAATGTGGGCTTGGTGGCATATATATCGTTGGCCTTCTCGAGGTCGGCAAACATATCCTCATATACCTCCTTCTGCGGCTCGAAGCGCGGATTCACGATAGCGTCGTTGGTGCCGCGGCCCTTGAAAGCCTCCTTGTAGGGAATGTCGCCGAAAATGTCGGTGAGATTGCTCATGAAAAGCACTTTCATAGTGAGCGCGATAGCCTCGGTGGCAGGCACATTGTGCTCCACCGAGAGCTCATACATGTGCTGCGCGTTGTTGGCGCGGGTGCAATACTGGCTCCAGAGCGACGACCAGTTGGAGTCGCCGATTTTGTAGCGGTGCTCCTCGCGTGTCGTACCGCCGCTGAATGCCGTGTACTGTGCCAGCTCATCGTTCCAGAACCACGTATAGTAGGTCCAGGGAGTCTTGGCGGCAGTGTAGAGATTGGGTTCGAAAACCGAATAAGGTTGCAGCTGGCCCACCAAGAGCGTATTGGGATTGGTGTTGGTCTCCTCAAAGTCCGACGTACAAGAGGATACAACGGCCATAAGAGCGAGAGCGGCTGAACCTGTATATAATAATTTCCTTAACATTGTAATTTCAGTTTAAGATATTAATATATATTATAGTGAGAATTTAATGTTGACGCCATAGGAGCGTGTCATCGGGAACGACATTGCCTCGATACCGCCGGTGACGTGCGCGCCATTAAGGGCACCCGTCTCAGGATCATACTGCGGGAACGACGTGATGCAGAAGATATTCGTAGCCCATACGCCCACCGATGCCGTGCGGAACACCTTGGTCTTCTTCAGCCACTTGGTAGGCACCGAGTAGTCGAGGCGGGCCTCCTTGAGCTTCAGGAAGTCGGTAGAGAAAGTGTTCTCCTCCACGTTGTCGCGGATATACTTGTAGGAGCCGTAGTAGTTCTGTATATTCTCGGTCACGGTCTTGTTCTTCTGATAGGTAATGGAGCCGTCGGCATTCTTTATGGCATTCACACCATCGACCACGAGGCCGTCGTAGCGGCCCTCGAGCGAATTGTTCAGCTTGCCGAGGTAGGCCAATGAGAAGTGAGTGACTGAGTAGCAGTGACCGCCCACCTGGGCAGCGAACGACAGTCCGAGCGAGAAGTTCTTGTAAGTGAACTTCTGGGTCATACCGGCACGCCACAGCGGATTGACGCGGCCTATGCGGCGGTCGGCGTTTGTGTCGAGAATAGGATAGCCGTTTTTCTCATTTACGAGAATCTGGCCCGACACGTCGTTGCCTTCTGCGTCCTTGGCGCCTTCGGGAGCACGCTGATAGCCCTTACCGTAGATGACGTTCATCTCATCGCCGACATAGGAGTAGATGTACACGCGGTTGCCGATTGTAGTGCCGTTGTTGGCAAGCTGTAGCGGAGTCTGCGGATCCCAGTCGGGCAGGTAGCTCACGAGCTTGTTCCAGTTGCGCGACCAGTTGAGGTCCATCGACCATGTGAAGTCCTTGCTGCGAACCGGGGTGATGTGGGCCGAGAGCTCGATACCGCGGTTGCGAATCTCGCCGGCGTTCACCTTGCGCGACGACGCTCCGATAATCGGGTCGGTGGTAGCCGATATAATCTGGTCGGTAGTGCGGGAGTTGTAGAATGCGGCGTCGATTGAGAACCGGTTCTTGAGGAACATCAATTCCAGACCGACCTCCCAGCTCTCCACGTTCTCAGGCTTGATATTGTAGTTGGCGATGCTCGAGGGCAGTGAGTAACCACCGGGATAGCTCGACGATGCCGAGTAGGCGTCTTGCAAGGTGTAGGGGCTGGTGTCGTTACCCACGTTTGCCCACGACAGACGCACCTTGGCCATATCGAGCCAATCGGTCTTAATCTTCAATGCGCGGTCGACAAGCACGCTTGCGCTCACCGAAGGGTAGAAGAACGACCAATTGCCGGGAGCGAGGGCGCTCGACCAGTCGTTGCGTCCGGTGATGTCGAGATAGTAGGCATTGTCCCAGCTCAGCGACAACATTCCGTAGAATGAGTTGATAATCTTCTTGCTGCGATAGTTGTAGGGAGCCGAAGCTATGCCCTCGGGGGTGTTGTTGGCGTTGTACACGCCCTCCACTCCGAGTTCCGAGAGGGTGATGTAGCTGCGATAAGCCTTGCGGGTCATGCTGTTGCCACCGAATGCGGCAGTGATGCCCAGTCGCTTGTCGAGCAGGTCGTTGTTCACATAGCGGAGCAGGAAATCGTGGTTGTACTCATAGTCGCGGATGGTCTGCTCGCGATAGTAGCCCTTGGCGTATCCTGAGGATAGATAAGGCTTCTGCATCTGGCGGAACTCATTGTTGATGTCGAGACCGCTGCGAAGGTCGAGTGTGAGGCCCTTCAGCGGGAACTTAATTTTCACCATCGCATTTCCGTAGACGCGGTCCTTGTTCACGGCATTGGTCTGCTCATAGAGCTGGCGATAGGGGTTACCCTTCGTCGACGGATTCACGAGGTTTCCGCTCTCATAGTTCTCGGCATTGAAGCGTCCGCTGAAATACTCGTCCTTGTAGACGCTCACAGGGTTGCAGGAGAATCCCCACACGAGCAGATAGAGGGGGTTGTTGGCGCTATATCCGCTCACAGGCATGTTGTCGGAGGCCTTGTGGATATAGTTCACCTTAGTCGACACGTCGATCCACTTGTTGATTGAGGTGTTCAGGCTCAGCGACACGCTCTGCTTCTCATAGCCGGTGTTAGGCATAATCCAGTCGTTGCGCGTGTCGGTAATCGATAGGCGGGCGCTTGTGCCCTTGCCATTATTGCCGCTCAGCGTCACGGTGTTGTTGAATGTCGTACCGGTCTCGAAGATTCCGGTGTACCAGTCGTCGGCATACACCCACGGGAGAGCGGTGTACTCGCCGGTAGCATAGTTCTTGCTATTGTAGAGATAGCGCTTCTTGCTTGCATCGAAACGCTCGCCGAAGAATGAGCGCGAGTAGTGGCGTGCTATCGCACCCATGTCGCTCACGTCGGTTTCGCTCACGGTGTAGTGGCTGTAAGGCGTATAGCCGAGGTCGCCACCGGGGCCGTATTCCTTCTGGAAATCGGGGAAGTAGGAAGCCTTCTCGAATACCACCGAGGAGTTCACCGACACGCCGAGACCTTTCTCCTTGCGTCCGCCCTTAGTGGTGATGATGATAGCTCCATTGGCGGCACGCGAGCCGTAGAGGGCTGTTGCCGACGGGCCTTTGAGCACCGTCACGCTCTCGATATCCTCGGGGTTGAGGTCGGAGGCGGCGTTACCGAAGTCGACAGGAGCGTCATTATTTGAATAGGTTGAGCCGCTGCCGCTCGACTCAGTGCCCGACGACACGGGCACACCGTCGATGACGAAAAGCGCCTCATTGCTGCCATAGCTCAGCGACTGGTCGCCACGAAGCACCACGCGTGCCGAGCTGATAGGTCCGGTGCCTGCCGACGACATCTGGAGGCCGGCCACCTTGCCGTTAAGCGCATTCAGCCAGTTACCCGACGAGGTGGCAGTGAGCTCCTCGTTGTTAACCTTCGACACGGCGTAGCCTAAAGCCTTCTGCTCACGGCTGATACCGAGCGCCGTCACCACCAAGTCGTCGAGTTCCACACCCTGATTTTTCATAGTGACGTTGATTTCATTCTTGTCACCGACCTTCACCTCCTGCTCCTCGCATCCTATCATTCTGAACGTTAGGACGGCGTTCTTTCCCTTCACCTGAATGGAATAAGTTCCATCCACACCGGTTGAGACGCCATTTTTCGTGCCTTTCTGCATTACTGTGGCACCAATAGCAGGAGTCTGTCCGTCGGCTTCATAAACCGTACCTTTCACAAAGGTTTGAGCGTATGCCGCAAAACTTGCAAAAATCATTGCAGCGACAAGCATAACGCCCTTCAAAGTAGTTTGTTTTGCCATGTGTTTATAAATTTAAATTAATTAAGTGCGTATCTACTTGCTAACCCGAAATATCTTGCGATTCAACAGTGAATTATTTCAAACCCAAAATATCAGTTTGCGCAAAACAAAAACAATATTTCAAACCCAAAATAACACGAGACCCAAAATACTCCGAAAATAGTTTTTCCCGTTTTTATCAAAAGCTGACCTAAAAGACTCCTAATTTGCTGTTCTATTTAAGAGATTTGATTTTTTAAGGCAGTTTTTTCAATAAAAAAGATTTTGATAAGATTTTTATAAAGTTTTCTTGCTTTCAATGAGCAATTTGCCGAATTCCTCAATATTGAGGGCGGTGATTGGCGGCTGAGGGTCGGAATTGATTGCCGTCTCGAGCGTGGTCTCGCCCGAGAGCACGAGCACTCCGAGAGCGCCGGCATTCTGGGCCATCTTCACGTCGGTGTAGATGCGGTCGCCGCACATGGCAATCTCATCGGCCTGAAGCCCGTATTTATACTTTATGCCGCTGAGCATGTCGGGGTTGGGCTTGCCTATCACGATATCCGGACGACGGTCGGTGGCATACTCAATGCACTTGCACATCGAGCCACAATCCACGAGCACCACTTCCTGGTCGGTGGGGCACACCTTGTCGGGGTTGGTGGCGATGTAGGGAAGTCCCTGCTTTGCCCACCATGCCGCGCGGCACAGGCGCTTGTACTCCAGCGTCATGTCGAAAGCCACCACGAGCACGTCGGGACGATCGGCGGGATCGTCGGCAGCCATCTCAAAGCCTGCACGCTCAAACTCGGCTATCATACTCGGCGTGCCGAGCACAAAGAGGCGCTTGGCTTCGGGATAGTTCACCTTTATATAGTCGATCGTAGCCACTGCGGTGGTGTAGACCTCCTCCTCGGTGGCGTCGATGCCTATATTCCTGAGCTTCTTCACATAGTCGGCAAGGCTCTTGGTGGGATTATTGGTGAGAAACGAATATCCTATGCCATTCTCGGTGAGAGAGGCAAGGAACTTCTTGGTGAACGGAAAGAGCGTAGAGCCCATATAGATGGTTCCGTCCATGTCGAGAGCAACGTGCTTGATTTTGGCACAAGCAGCTCGAAGTTGCTCATCGGTCATCGGTGACATATATCTATCAAATTCAGTCATAATTCGATGCGAATTTATATATTTTTTCTTAATTACGAAGCCCCGAAATGGCATATTTAGCGTAAAAAGGCGAAAATGTTACCGAATTTTTACATCTTGATACATTTTGGGGGTGTTTATAAATAATGACAGCCAACAGGTGCCGCCTGATACTCACAAGCGGCACCCGCGGCGGGGACTAATGCTTATTCGTCGTATTTTATCTTGCTTGCGCGCTCATATCCATCGCGTGGAGCAGCCCACATGGAGATAAGCACGAACATGCCTATGATTGCTACCACGATGATGGTCTCAAACACGCGTGTCCAGCCATAGATGTCGGCCACATAGCCCACGAGAAGTCCCGAGAGACCCGAACCGAGGTATCCGAGGATGCCGGCGATTCCGTTGGCGCGGGCCGATGCCTCCTTAGTGGCCTGGTTGCCAAGCTCTATGCCTATGAGGGCCTGCGGGCCATAGATGAAGAATCCTGCGCCCACAAGCACGGCAGCCGTCACACCGAGGCTTGCCGTATTGGGCAAGAAGCGGAATATGGTCATGAACAGAGCGGCACCTGCCATGCACACCACGCACATGCGGTGGCCTTTGCCCTTGAAGAGCTTGTCGGTGAGCCATCCGGCCACGAGGGTTCCCACGATTCCGGCAATCTCAAATGCGGCCACGGTCCATGCGGCGTCCTTGATGTTCAGGCCACGGCTCTCGGTGAGGAATTTCGGGCCCCAGTCGAGCACGCCCATACGCACCACATACACAAAAAGATTGGCGACGCAGAATGTCCACACCCAACGGTTCTTCCACACCATCTCAAGCTCGAACTTCTTTCGTGCCGACTTGCTCTTTGTCTCCTTCAAGCCGCCTAAGCCGGTATCGGGAAGATCGGGAAGACCCACTTCCTTAGGCTCGTCGCGCAAGCCGATGAAGATGAACACCGCTCCTACCACGGCAAGACATGCGGGGATGTAGAAGCACCACTTCCATGCGCCAATGTGGGCGGCATAGATAAGCACCTGCTCTGTAGGCTCGCCGTCGAGTCCCATATTGGTCATAATGCGGCTCACCACGTCGGCATTGGCGCTGAGGTCGGTTCCCAGGGTTCCCATCAGGTATCCGCAAAGCACCACTGCGAGCGAGGCTCCGATAGAGTGCGAGCAGTTCCATATCGACATCTTGGTGGCAAGCTCCGACGGGTGAATCCAGTGCGGCAGGATGCGCGCGCACGGAGGATAGCCCATTCCCTGGAAATACTGGTTGAGGATAATAGTCACACCCATAATCATGATAAGGAAGTTCACCATGTCGGGACCGTTCTCCTGACCGGTAATCAGGGCGCTGAGGTTGGCGCCAAAGCCGAAAGCGAAGTTCGACAGCGCGCACAGCAGCAATCCCACAGCCATCACTATGCGTCCTTTTATGCGGTCGACGACGTAGCCGTTGATAAATCGCGAGAAGCCATACACTAACGAGCCGGCGAAGATAATCCAGCCAAAGCTCTTGTTGGAGATGCCATATTCGGCCGTCAGACCCGGCATTGCGAGCGAGAAGTTCTTGCGCACAAAGTAGAATATGGCGTAGCCTACCATCGTTATGAGGATGGTACGCACCTGCCAAGACATGAATTTTTTCCTGACAGTAGGCTCAAGTGAGCCGTAAACATCATTTTTTCCCATTGTATAATTAGTTTTCAGGTCGTTGTTACTACAATTTAGCTTTTATTTTTTCTTCGCAAGGTATTGCTCCTCCTTGTAGGTCAGGCCCATGAACACTATCGACAACAAGCAGGCTCCTATGAGCAGCACGAATGTCATGTTCCAGCTCATGTTCTCGGCCACATAGCCTATGAGGGTGTTGGCAAGGATAGCCGTTCCGAAGAAGTAGCCGAAGAAACCGGTGAGACCGGCGGCAGTGCCTGCCGCATTCTTCGGAGCCAGGTCAAGCGCCTGAACGCCAATTAGCATCACAGGACCGTAGATAAAGAATCCTATGCCGATAAGCGACACGATAACTGCGGTGAGGTTGTCCATAAACATCCAGTAGGTGACGATGAACACTGCCACAAGCGCCATGAAGATGATTGTGGGCAGCGCGCGGCGTCCGTGGAAGAGCTTGTCCGACAGCCATCCGCATATCAGCGTGCCGGGAATTGCGGCAAACTCATAGGCGAAATATGCCCATCCGGCATCCTTAAGGTTCACGCCCTTCTCGGTGAGGATGGTAGGCGCCCAGTCGAGGCATCCGTAGCGCACCATGTACACGAAAGCGTTGGCAATGGCGATATACCACAGGAATTTGTTGTTGAGCACATATTTGAAGAAAATCTCCTTGGTTGAGAGCACTTGCTCCGACTTCTCGCTATAGTTCTTCGGGAAGTCGTTGCGCCACTTCTCCACCGACGGGAGTCCGCACGACTGCGGGGTGTCGCGGAGCAGGCAGTAGGCAAGGATTGCCACAAGGATAGCCGTAGCAGCCGGGAACACGAATGTTCCTATAAGGAAATAGTGGTCGGGTTGGTTGGCATAGAACCATGATCCGAACCATGTGGCGCCATACACAGCCATAGGCCCTACGAGAGCGCCTCCCACATTGTGGGCACAGTTCCATATCGACATCATGGTGCCGCGCTCGGTCTGTGAGAACCAGTGGGTCATCACACGTCCGCACGGAGGCCAGCCCATTCCGTTGAACCAACCCACGAGGAAGTTGAGCACGCCCATGAGCACAATTGCCATTGCGTGGTTGTCGCCGAATGCCGTGATAGGAACTATCATGAACATCATCGACAATGATGCGAGCACGAGTCCGAGCGGGAGGAACTTGCGCGCGTCGCTGCGGTCGGACACGCTACCCATGAGGAACTTGGAGAGCGCATAGGCCACTGCGTTCATGGCGAGCACCGTGCCGAGCTCGCCTTTCTCGAATCCGAAAGGGGCCAGCATGGGAATCGCCATTGAGAAATTCTTGCGGACAATGTAGAAGGCCGCATAACCGATAAATGCGCCCAGAAATACCTGCAAGCGTAGCTGCTTGTAACGCTTGTCGGCCTCAGGCCCGGTCTGTTCGGGCTTATAGGGCGGTGGTGCTAATAAGTTTGCCATTTCTTCTTATTTTTATGTTATGATATTATTAATAAGTTAAGTATTCAGCATTTAAGTCAAGTGGCTCGGCGGGTCAACGGCGGTTGAGCTCGATGGTCTTCTCCACGTCGAGGGCGTCGGCTATAATCGATATCGGGTGCTTCACCTGCACGCTTGTCGACATCTCAATCTGCCACTTGCAGGTCTCGCAGTCGGTCACCACATAGTCGGGGGCAAGCTCCTCAATGCGCTCGAACAGCGACGAGCCGATGGCCTGCGACGTCGGGTAGTTCTCCTTCTTGAAACCGTAGGTTCCGGCAATTCCGCAACACTGCGAGTCGAGCACTGTCAGCTCCACGCCCGGAATCAGCCTCAAAGCCGATATTGAATAGATGGCCCATCCCATTTTCTCCATGTGGCATGCGGTGTGATATGCAAGCCGCATCTTATAGTCGGGGCGGAATGCAAGCCGCACCTTGCCCGAGTCGACGAGCGAGTATAGGAAGCGCGTGGCGAGGTTGATGCCATCGCGCACGTCGGCATTCTCCACGCCGAGCAGATGTGGATACTCGTCGCGCATGGTGAACACGCACGTCGACGACGCTCCTATCACCGGCATGCCGAGATCGGACACCGAGTGGCGGATGGAGCGCATGTTGATCTCGGCCTGACTCTTGGCCTGGCCTACAAGTCCATTGGAAATAAGAGCCACGCCGCAGCATTTCTCCTTGTCGAGGAGCTGCACGCCATAGCCTATAGCGTTCATCACTTTCACGAAGTCCTTGCCAAGCTGCGGATAGTTATAGTTGATATAGCAGCCGTGGAAGAAGCTCACGCGGTTCTTGTATTGAGACTGCGCGGCCTCGGCGTTCTTCCTGAACCACGACTCAAACTTCTGCGACGAATATTTCGGGAACGTGCGGTGGCTGTCGATTTTCATCACGCCGTCGAGCACGGCCTTCACCGGCTTCAGCCCGAGGGAGAAGTTCACCACCGGAGAGAAGGTGGTAGCCATCTGCCCCATCAGGTCGGTGTTGGCGAGCATCATCTCGCGCAATCCGGGTTTCTTCTTGCTATATTTGATGCGGGCAGCCTGTATGATGTCGCCTATCTTCACGTCGTGCGGACAAGCCACCTCGCAGCGCTTGCAATTGAGGCAATATTTCAGTGCCTCGTCGTAGAAGTCGGGATTCTTGAGGCGCAGGCGCTCTCCGTCGGGCCCCGACTGCTTCGGGCCGGGGTATTCGGGCTTCACCGCCGCCACCGGGCAATACACCGTGCAAACCGTACACTTGAGGCATTGCTCGAAATTATTCTCGCTGATATTATATGTGTCTTTTATCATCGCTTTCTACTTCTTTTTAATGATAAGGTCGGCCACATGAAGGGCTGTCACAAGCGACACGCCTGCTCCGCTGGCTTCCTTTATCGGATTAAACGAACTTAACACTGCGCCCACGGCATAGAGGTTGCCGACCGTGGAACCGCCCACTTGCGCGCGGAAGTCGCCGTCGGTAATCAAGCCGAAGCTCATATATGGCTGCTCCTCAAAGAGCTTGCTGTTATACCAATTGTCGCGGTCGCCGTCGGCTTTCACATCGGCGCCGAAGAGTGGCTCCACTATCTTGTCGGGCTGAGCCACGAGGCCGTGGCTGAAGAAGCTACCCGATGCGAGCACGAAGTCGTCGGCCTCAAGCACGGTGTCGCCGAGGTTGGACGTGGTCACCGAGACCACCTTTCCGCCGGCCATCGACACATCGTTCACGGTGTCGCCGAGCAGATAGGTTCCTCCGAGCTCCTGGAAGCGGCGGCGCATCATTATCTGCGTGCGTATGCCGGGCACCGATGGCGGAAGCACCGGAATGAGGCACACAGGCAGCCCGACAGCCTTCTTGAGCTCCTCTACGGCACGGCTGCCATAGAGTCCGAACACTGCCGGAAGCGCCACGGCCTCGGCATCGCCGGCATTGGCCCTGATGATTTCGGCCGCGCGGCGCACCACTTCGGGATTCTCCATCACCTTGGCGATGTTGGCTGAGCGCATCTCGGTGGGATTGGTGCGCAGATGCTCGAATTCGGGCATATTGAAAGCCGTCACAGTGCACGAGGTTCCCATTTTCTCGAAATTGTCGGCCACGAATGCCGTGTGGAAGTCGAGGAATCCGGCAATATTCTGTATCGATACCTTTTTCCATGGCAGGCAGTTCTTGTCGGCAATCACGGTGAAGTCGTCGAGCGACAGCCATGTGGGCTTCATGATTCCAAGCGGAGTGATGCGGTAGTGGTTGCGCTCTATGGTGCCGTTCACCTTCACGCCCATGCGGGCGAAAAAGTCGGGCACGCTCTTTGCCACCTCTATGGCACGCTTGGCGCCCATGGCGGCGTAGGGATGTCCCTGCGGAATCACCTTCTCCATAGTTGATGCCGGAGTCTCCACATCGAATCCGTTCACATAGCCTAAGAAGTCGAAAGATCCGGAGCAGAAGTGCAGTGCGCTCTGTCCGGAGGAGACGATTGCACACTTCTTCCCGCCTTCGGCAAGTCTGATGCCGCAAGCCAGTCCGCTGAGTCCGCCTCCTATTATGATGGTGTCAAATTTCATGATTCTATGGTTCTATTTATTGTCTGAAACAGGAAGTCCGTAAACGCCCTCATATATCCATGAGGTAAATTGTATCTCGCTGAGGGTATGTCCCCATGCCACAGGATACATTCCCTTCCAACGCTCGTTGAGGAAATGTGTGAGATCGTCTTGCGCACGGCGAGCGCACTTGCTCGCATTGGCAAGCTGTCCGGCGGCGCGGCAGGCGCACAACTCGCCTTGACAGGTACCCATGCCCACACGGGTGCGACGGCGCAGGTTCACGAGATTGTCCACGTGGAGGTCGTTGATGGCATAGTTCACCTCAGCCACCGACACCTCCTCGCACTCGCACACCACAGCCTTGTCGGCGAGGCTCGCGGCCTTGATTTTCTCGGTCATCGCGCCGTGGCGTCCCTCGGCGGCCTTCGTCGCCGTCGGCGCCATGTCGTAGACCTTCGCTCCGGTGGTGGCATCGTCCTTGCGGGAGCCGGGAAGCGGAATGTCGGCAGTCAGGCACTTCTTGTCGACGCCGAGCTTCTTGCACACAAGGTCGGTGGCCCACTCGGCCATAAGGCGGTAGGTCATCAGCTTGCCGCCGGTGATGGTGATGAATCCGGCAAGGCCGTCGCGCGTCTCATGGTCGAGAAGCACTATGCCGCGGCTGATGCTGCGTCCCGACGGGTCGCTGTCTGACGCCACAAGCGGACGCACGCCCGCATAGGCGCGGAGGATGCGTGTGGAGGCAAGCGACGGGGCGAGCTTCTCGCCCTCGGCGAGGAGCAGATCCACCTCCTCGCGGGTCACATACATATTGTCGCACTCCTCGAAGGGGACGCGGCTCGACGTGGTGCCTATCACGCATATCGTGTCGCCCGGCACGAGGATATCGGCATTGGCGGGCTTGCGGCAACGGTTGATCACCATGTTGTTCACACGGTGGCCGAACACGAGCAAAGCCCCCTTGGCCGGGAACATGTTCACCTTCACGCCGGCGAGCTCGGCGATGTGGTGTCCCCATATTCCGCCGGCATTAACGACGAGCTTCGAACGGAATTCTTTATTTTGCTTTGATTTATGGTCATATAGCTTCACTCCCACCATGCGGTCCTGCTCCATGATGAAGCCTACCAGCTCATGCTGTGTGAGCACCTCGGCGCCGTGAATCTTGGCGTCGACTACGTTGGCCGTGGTCAACCTGAACGGGTCGACCGAGCCGTCGGGAACCCGCACCGCGCCTATGAGGGTGGGATTGACCGATGGCTCCATGAGCCGTGCTTCCTTGGGATCAATGATTTCAGCGTTAATTCCTGCCGCACGGCATGATTCCACAAATTTTGCCTGATAGGCGAGGTCGTCTTCGGGAAGGGTGATGAACAGTCCGTCGTTCTCCTCCACACAGTGCCTTGCCACTCGTCGCAAAATCATATTCTCCTTTATGCACTCTGCTGCCGACTCATGGTCGGTGACGGCGTAGCGCGCGCCGCTATGCAGCAATCCGTGGTTGCGCCCCGTGGCGCCCGAGGCGAAGTCGCTTCGCTCCACAAGCAGCACTTTCAGCCCGCGCATAGCACAGTCACGGGCGGTACCGGCTCCTGTAGCCCCACCACCGATAATGATTGCATCAAATTGTGATTCACCGTTTTTGTTCATGATTCGTTTATGGTTTTGTTTTTGTTTATTTCTGTTTACCACTGGTTTAGGAAGGTGCACGTATCATTTCGACCGAGGTCGCGATGCTTTCTCTTTCGGAAACGTAATACGCAATCTTTCGTTCCGCAACAAAGATATCGCTTTTTTTAATACCCACCAAAGAATATTCAAATATTTTTTACAAGTTTTGGAATTTTGCGCCGTTTACCACTTTATTTGACAAATTATCTGAAGTAACACATATATTAACATCTATTTTGCCGTTTTTATGTTGTGAAATGTAA
This sequence comes from Muribaculaceae bacterium, assembly GCA_051878575.1. Lineage (GTDB taxonomy): Bacteria > Bacteroidota > Bacteroidia > Bacteroidales > Muribaculaceae > CALZFJ01. Next base: position 18,396 of record JBJEKJ010000076.1, read on the forward strand.
TTTATTTGATTATTTTTGCAAAAAAGACTGAAAACGCTTATTTAAAACCTTTTTGACTATGACAAAAGAGGAGCGACACGCACTCATCATGGATATGCTGATTCAGCAAAACTCCATTCCCGTAACCGATCTGTCCGACCGGCTACAGGTGTCGTCGGTAACCATCCGAAAGGACCTTACCGAGCTCGAGAGAGCGAAAAAGCTATATCGAAGCCACGGCAGGGCCATCTTGATAAATCCATATATCAACAACCGCAACGTGAACGTGAAAGAGAAGCTGTGCATCGACGAGAAGCGAATAATCGGCAAGGTGGCGGCAAGCATGATCACGCGCGACGACTCGATAATGATCGCCTCGGGAACCACCGTGCACGCCCTCGCAAGAAGCATCGAGGCTGAGCACAAGCTCACGGTGATAACAGCTTCGCTACAAGTGTCGGAGCACCTCGCCGGGCAGGAGAACATCGACATAATTCAACTTGGCGGCATGCTACGGCACAGCAGCCTGTCGGTGGTGGGCAACTATGCCGAGTCGATTCTATCGAATTTCTTTTGCAGCAAGCTGTTTCTCGGTGTAGACGGTATCGACCTCGACTTCGGAATCACGACTACCGACATGCGCGAGGCCAACCTAAACCAGGTGATGATGAAAACCTCGCAAAAGACCATCGTACTCGCCGACTCCACGAAGTTCGGGCGCAGAGGGTTCAGCAAAATAGCCGATATGGACGACATCGACCTGATTATCACCGACGCCAACGTCCAGCCCGCCGTGGCAAAACGCCTCGAGGAGATGGGAATTGAGCTCATAGTAGCTACCGAGGCCCTGCTCGCTTCATTATCAAAAGATTAGAAAAGGAATGAAAAAGCCCGATTCCTCAATCGCGGCTCCGACATTTCGCTATAAAACAGGCACAGCCGGCGTGTTTCGTTTCACTTCACGCCGGCTGCATTTTTAGGGCTGATTATGCCTCACCGCACCCCACCGCCCATAGAACACCGAGGGGGGGGTATGCTTTGTCGCCCGGATGTCCAACCTCCGACTTGAAGATAAGCCTGACGGCATACACAATATATTCAATTCCAATTGGGACACATCATACCGCTACATTCAGCCTCCACTATATTCCGAACATCGAACAACATATAGCACGAATTGGTTACGGTTATGTAATGACATTACAGAAGTTTGAACAGCTTCTTAAACAAGAAGTTGCCAACGGCAATGTCTGCATAACTGAATCAACAATAGAAACCGACAATATATTTGAAATATGAAACGAACAGCTAAATCATTAGAAGAAATGCTGGGGCCAATCCCCGAAAGTCTGCAACAGGAAACCGAGCTTTCCTTTCAGATTTCAGACCGCATTTACGAACTGATGCAACAGCGCGGATTAACAAAAAAGCAGTTTGCCGACGCTCTTGGGAAACGACCTTGTGAAGTAACCAAATGGCTGAGCGGCCAACATAATTTTACAATAGCGACACTTTCCATGTTGTCCACTTTCTTCGGGCAACCGGTTATCGCAGTTGTATAATGAGAAAATAATATCCCTGTTATTAGTCATTGTCATACTCGCCTCGTGCTCGAAATCGAAGGTAAGACGAGACAAAGAAATCAGCCAGGCCGAGTAACAAAACACAGCGCCATAACAAGCAGCCGCTATTAATCCTCCGGCTCGCGTACTCCTATCATTGCCCTGAAACGCGACGGAATGGGAGTGGTGAAATTCATATCCTTGCGTGTGATGGGATGCACAAACCGCAGAGTCTGGGCATGGAGTGCCAGACGGTGTATGGGGCTGCTCTTGGCTCCATACTTGCGGTCGCCCACGATGGGATGCCCGAGATCCTTCATGTGCACGCGAATCTGGTTCTTGCGGCCGGTGTCGAGCTCAAGCTCCATCAGCGAGTAGCCGCCACCCATGGCAAGCCTGCGGTAGCGCGTCACGGCAAGCTGTCCCTTCGTGGCATCGTCGGTGGAATACACCTCAAATTGCGACGTCTCGGCGAGATAGCTGCGCACCACGCCCTCTTTCTGCTCCACGTTGCCCTCCACCACGGCCACATACTTGCGGTTGATCACCATGTTGTTCCAATTGTGCTGCATCGCCTCCTTCGCCTCTTGGCTCTTGGCGAGCATCATCAGGCCCGAGGTGTCGCGGTCGAGACGATGCACGATGAACACCTGCGCCCTCGGATTGTGATATTTCACATATTCGCGCATCACGCTGTAGGCGGTGCCGGTCTTCACCGAGTCGGTGCCCATCGACAGCACGCCGTAGCCCTTGTTGATGACTAAGATGTCGGCGTCCTCATACACAAGCTGTATGCGCGGATGCTTGAACACCCTGAACGACTGGTCGAAATTCACTGCGAAAGTATCGCCTGCGTTCACCTGATAGTCGTATTGCGACACCGGGATGTCGTTGACCGCAAACTGGTGATGCCTCATCATCGACTTCACCTTGGTGGGCGTGTGGTCGCTGAGTATGCCGCTTGCCACCTCTATCAAGGTGCCGGCCTCAGCCACCGTCCATTTGCGTATGTTGTCGGGACGCCGGCTGCGTCCCTGCCTGCCGCCATTATTGCTCTTTTGCCTCATAATCCTATAATATTCCGTTCAACGATTTATCAGCGCGTCCCTTAATCGGACAATTCTCCGCAATCTCCGACAGACTCACGGGAGCTTATCCGATATAAAAACGCCATAATTCTCCGCAAAATTAATAATTTTTCTTGAAACGACACTCATGCGGCTTCAGTAGCGACGAAGCGTAGCCGTGGCGCCCTGCCTCACCACATATATGTTTCCCCTTTTGGGCGACGTCACCACACGCCCCAGAATGTCATACAGCTCCACCGGCTCATCGGCTTGTGTGACAACGGTCTCCACCGAGGCATTGTAGGTGTGGGTCCAGCGCATCGTCGTCAAATCGACGGTAACGTCGTAACACCCCGTCCGATCGCTGTCGATCCAGAAATTCCATTTGTCGTCGGCTGCCGACATGAGCGTCTTGTCGGAGGGATCGGCTCCATACCACACCCCATTCTCCGCATCATAGACCACGAAGTTCATCCACGGCTCGGCAGCATTGAGCCGGGCCGAATAGATGCCCGCCATGCCACCTGCGGGCTGCATTGTGGCAAGCAAGGTCGAATAATCCGTCTTGTATATGCCAAGCGACGCGGGATATTGCACGTCGGGCACAGTCTTGCCGCCAAAAGCATCAAGAGCCTTCGTGGGACGCCCGTCGGTAGTGAACGCCCCCTTATTGTAGGCATTCCATCCCAAGCGGCTGTAATAGGCGGGCTTCCACACGCCGTCGACCTCGGGCTCCCAATAGAAAATGCCGGCGCAGCGGTCGATGGCCGTCATGCGGTTGAACAAGTCGATCATCACCTCTTGCGCAAGCGCGGGCTTGCCGACGTCAAACCCGGTTTCGCAAATCATCACCGGCACGTCGAAACTTGCTATTGCCTCCTTCACATACTTCTCGGCATTGACGTTGCTATTATTGGCTGAAGCCGAGCTGCTGTTCCACTGCTCCACGGTGGGATAGTGCGAGAACCCTATCATATCGAATTTGCCGCCCGCCGCCTTGAAATCGGGGAAAATCCACCGCCCGCTTTCTGTGCCGGCAAGGTGGACTATCACCTTCGCATCGGGGAACACCGATTTCACTGCATCATATCCGGCATTGCTGAGCGCGGCATAGTCGGTGAATCGTGCCGCTCCCGTCTTGTCCCAATCAATCTTACCGTTGGGCATGGCGACTCCGTTATTGGTCTCATTGCCCACCTGCACCCATTTAGGCGTTATTCCCGCCTCTTTCAATGCGTGGAGCACATCGGTGGTGTGATTGGCAAGAGCAATCTTCGCCTGCTCCATCGTGAAGCCTTCCCACGCTTTGGGAGCGCTCTGGCTTCCGGGGTCGGCAAAAAAGTCGCTGTAATGGAAGTCGATCATCAAATCAAGACCTTGCGCATTGGCCCGCTTCGCCTTTGCCAGCACATCGGCTTTGTCGCACCACCGACCGTAGCCGTAGCCCTCGGGGTCGACAAACACCCTAAGCCTAATGGCATTCATGCCAATTTGCCTCATTACGGCAAATAAATCACTTTCCACACCATCGGCGGTATAGAATTTACGGCCATCGGCCTCCATTTCAGTGATCCAGCTAATATCAGCGCCGCGCGCAAAATCCTGCGCCGCAGAACACAGATATGCCACAAGCACCATCAGCGATAAAACGATATTCCTTTTCATGCCAACAAAGATAGCTATAAAAACAGAAAATCCAACACATTCGCAGAATCATTCAACCACAAGAGAATAGAATATTCGTAAAAAATCGGTTGTCAGAGAAATATAACGACCTCATGACGCTAAAAAGACAGCTGCGCCGTAACCCTCAATTACGGCACAACCCCTCTGTTTCTTTCAGTCGCTTGTGCGTCTTTGTGCTCTTTGAATGATGCTCAAGTATTCATCCTCGTTAATAGCCGACGTATTTAAGCAATTCCGATTATCACATTTACAAACGAACTTTGCGCCCTTTGTATATGTATATGCCGGAAGGGAGCCCATCTAAACTAATGGCATTGCGACGGACACAAATGCCCTGAAGATTATACACATTTGCAGGTTCGTTCTCGTCGCAGATATTGACATCTTTAATCACATCTTCCACACCACCCGAAGGGTCATAGACGGCTCTAAGAGTGCGACACCAACCCGCGCCATCATACAATGTACATGCAAATCCATCTCGAGGACCATCTTTCATTATATTTGCCCATGCATAATAAGCCCGGGGCTGATTATTATAATAATGGGTACAACTCCAAGCAGTCAGCGCGTGGCATTCGATGGAAGTTCCGACGTACATGGCTAATGTTCTTGGCAGAATAATCGTTTTACCATTCTTTTTGGAAGTGCCTTTCAAGCACGGGACCCCTGAAATTGTTTGGGCAACCCATGTGCAATTATCCGACAATTCCTGCCATTCTTCGATGGTGGGTACCCGATATTTTGCACCTAAAGCCTGTGTGCAAGCGTCATATTCAGGAGTGAAATGCCCATTTTTGATTACTCCGGCGTTTTCCAATGAAGTTTCAGTACACCATTTTGAACCGGGAGAGTCATCACTCGTGCTGTTAGATGGTTTTGTTGACCCCCAAGCGTAAGTATTGCCAAAACCTGTTGGGGTAGATGCTCCAAGATTACAGGTCGTCCATTTTACCGACAATCCTAAATCCACCACTTCAGCAGTCACATCATCGGAAGTGGAGCCGCTTAATACTTTAACGTATGCGGAATCTTTATTGCCGTTGTCGAGTGTAACGTAAATGTATGCGCTACCCTCTTTTTTACCTCGTAAGGTAGCTTTATTTTTATCCGAGCTGACTACTTCCACAATTAAGGAATTTGAAGTCGTCCATTTATAGCTACCGGAATACTTGGAATTACCGGGCGTAGCAGTAATCGTTTTGGTTTGACCGGCTGTAATCTCAATTGGATTTGGCAATGACACGGTACTCTCCGACCCGTCATCTGCCACATAGATTTTCCAAGCTAAAACATCTTTATTTACTCCTGACGAGGTAGTCCCGTTTTTATAATAATAGATGGTAGCTTGAATGATCGAACCCTTGGTAGCAGGGCTAATTGCTTTGAATTTCCCACTTGTAGAATAGCCGCTCACCGACACCGTTTCGAATACCGCCTTATCATAATCCCAAAGGACAGCCTGGATATAGCGATATGAGCCTCCATTAAGAGTAAAAGTCGCACCGACGTTGACATCTAAAATTCCCGCATACGCATAACTGTCGACATGAAACGCACAACACAATAGCAAGAACAATAATAATTTTTTCATTTTTCTAATTATGTGCAGCCGCACTCCTCTCGTTGGCATTACTTTGATAAATAAAAGAAAAGCGTAGGAGTCTGTATCTGTTACCGTCCTTCTGTCGGGGGCTTCTCGCATTGCCTTTCTCTGTCGGACGGCAACGAAGAAGCCCTACGCCTGTATATGCAAACACTGCTTCCGGCTATATTCCTCACGAAATACTATGCCGAACGCAAAATAATTCACATATCCGCGGGCATCTATCGCTGCCTGACCCTTGACAGAGATTGAAATTTTGCGAGAATTTCCCAACAATCAAGAATCAGCGCTGATAAACGCTTTTCATTATGTCTGCCGACCCTCCCTCACCCCAAACCGGGCTTCGTTGCGGTCTGCCATGCAAATGTATCGCTAATTTTATGACTTTCCAAATATTATTAACAATTTTATACCTGCCGATAGCAGAACCATCGTTCTGTAGAGTAGAAGCATCGTTCAATCACATTAATCGTTCTACCTTTCCATTCGATTTTTTCTTGTTGGGCGTTAGTGACAACAAGCAAGTTGTCGCAATTTAGCTCATCAGCGGCTTCAACGAGGGCATCGAGCTCGCGTTTGCGGGTTTTCCCTGATGTCATGTCGTAGCAGACCTGTATCAGTTGCTCTACTTTTGCGTCTTTACGGGTTACGAAATCTATCTCTTTATCATTGCGGGTACGGTAATAGAATAGCGTCTGACCGGGGATACAGCCACGGCGCATGAGTTCTACAAAGACTTGGTTTTCCAACAGGCGGCCGAGGTTCTCACTGAGATTAAATGCTGTGCTTTGCACAAAACCATTGTCAACGACATATACCTTTTTCGGCGCCTTGTTCATCAGTTTCAGTTTATTGTTGAAGCGCGGCAAATAGAAGAACAGGTAAGGCTCGTTGAGATAGTTGCAGAATTTCTTTGTAGTCGCCACACTTGACAGGCCCAATTCTCCGGCAAGTTCGTTGGCAGAAATCGGATTGCAGAAATTTGACAACAGATAGGAGGCAAGATTGTATAAGTCGGTTGTGTTTCTTACGTTGTGTCGTTTGGCGACATCTTTCAGCAGAATTGAATCAAACAGTGTGGAAAGATAACTTTTGGTGATGCTACGAGCCTGAATTGTTTCAGGATACCCACCGTTACGCATATAGTCGTCAGCCAGCACTATTGCCTGTGCCGCCTGTTCCTCACGGTCCGGGCTGATGTTTTTCCACCTCATAGTCTCATCCAAGCTGAATGGCAACATCTCAATCTGTAGATAACGACCTGTCAGCGCTGTTGCCATCTCACTGCTCAGCATCTTGGCATTACTGCCTGTGATTACCAGATTCTTTCCCCTGCGATATAGTTTGCTTACCCACAAATCCCAATCGGGCAGATTCTGTATTTCATCAAGCAGCATGAAATCATAATCGGGATAGACATCATCAAGGGCCGTCATCGCCAGTTCCTCGTCCCAGTTTTCAAGCAACTGATTATCGTCAAAATTGAGATATGCAAAATTCTTGCCTTGCAACATCAAAAGGGCAAAAACGGATTTACCTACACGGCGAGGGCCGGTTATAAGTTTGATAAGCGGATTCTGCAAAAGTTCGACAGCGTCATATTTAGTATGCCGTTGCTGATAAGGGCGCGACAACAATTCGTCGCGCTCAGCTCGCTGCTGAAGTATCGTTGTTTTCATCACAATACGTTTTTTGGCTGCAAATATAGCCAATTTTATTCAATCCAACAGCTGTATTGAATAAAAAAGCTGTTTTTTATTCAATACTTCCACAAATAGTGGCTAAAATAGGAATAAATCCCTCCCAGCCATTTTTTGCTACTGAGCCATAGAGGAACAATTGTATAATCCGGATTTTAAACCCACCGAATTCGAGTGGTTTAGAATGCAAGCCGGACTTAATGCATTCACTCCTTCTCCGAAGATAACCATACAAAATATCCTTGAGTTTTTCTTGGCGCTTTTGCGAAATATGACTTATACGACGCTTTGCTTTTTCTAAAAAATAATCAAAAGAGGGAAAAGACTGTACGATTCCCGTTGTAGCTGTGTTTTTCATACCTACATTAATTTTTATATTATTGATTCTGAATTAATTTTATGCGTTCTAAAATTTTGCATCACCATTTGCGGCGAATAATTGGCATAGCAGTAGCGGCAGAGGTGCGGGCAAGTGTTGTAGGCGCCTATGTCTTTTGAGTGGATGCAGCCGCACAGTTTTCGTTGACCGCAATCCGGCTTTGCACATTGCAAAAAAGATTGCAATTCTGCATCATCGGGCGAACGGCGTGCTATCAGCGTAGGGTCAATGCAGCGATTATGCTCTATGCCAAATTCTTCCAAATCAATAGCCTCTGCACAAGTAGCAAGGCAAAATGGTAGCCTCAACTCCGCCAGTTGGCGAACAAAAGCCGACATCGTTTCAGTGTCCCACTCTCGATAATTAATTCCTGCAGCACGAAGATTGCTTGCCACACTGCGATAACCGGCAATGTCGGCGAAACTAAACACTAACTTCTCCAAATAGCCATTCAACGGCTCCGCAATGGCAGAAATTCTATGCAAAAGCAATTCCGGCGATATCTTTTCAGTAAGAATCAGTGGGTCAAACCGCCAAACAACGCTCCCCACGCCATATTCGTCAACGATTCTTTTAAATGTGTCGATTCTTTCGGCAAGCCGAGGCACCCCCGGTTCTAATTGTTCAGCATCATAATCATTCAGCGTAAATTGGATATAGAAGCCTATGCCTTTTTCTTGCAGAATTGGCAAATACGGAATTAGCGGTTTCGGATTCTTTGACCAAAACACCACAAAACGCGTGTTTGCAAACGACACATGGCTATCCTTCCCACTAAAAGGATTTCGCCACGATGCATAGCCCTTATCAAGGCGATTGAAGAACCAATCGGCATAAAAAGCAGGAATATCAGTAGCCCTACTTGCCGACACTATCATCGGAGCAATAGCCTCAACATCAACGCCTTGTTTATCACGAATTACAATCTTCTTATGTGCCATATTGCATCTCTTGCTTAAAACTTTCTGCAAAGCTACAAAATAGATGAGCGAAATTCATGCACATGCACGTAAATAATACAAAATCACTGACATTGCTGCCAGCGATTTCCTCACGTGATCCGAGTGCGGTTACAAAAATTTTCATAGTCAGTTGTGCCACAGAGAATTACAAAATGTGTTTTTGTGGTACACTTTGACCTTTAGGGGTCAAAATGTGGTACAAAAACAGCCTCTTTTAGATGTCATTGAAAATTAAATATATTTTAACTATATTCTTTAATATTGGCATATATTAAAGATATTTGCATTAATTAAGTTTCTAAAACAGGATAAAATATGCCTTTGATTAACTGCGACATTCATTGTAAGGATTAGGGACAGTGTCAGAGAAGACTGCACTCTAAACGTCGCTTTTGTTTTGGGTCTTTTGCAATGCATAGAAAGCAATTTAATCGAAAAAAGTGTGTTAATCTTCAAATTTTCCGATTAGTTCTTGACATTTCAGAGAATAAAGACTAACTTTGTAATCGAAAACTTTGATGTATACAACAAAATTTTCGATTAGAATCATGATACAGCGCAACAAATATCTGAACGAACTTGTTTCCTTACAAGGAAACGGCATGATAAAAGTCATAACAGGCATGCGCAGATGCGGAAAGTCGTATCTGTTGTTTAATATCTTTGCTTCATATCTTAGAGAGCAAGGAATTAAACCGGAACAAATTATTAAGATTAACCTTGAAGACTTTAAGCACCGAGCGTTGCGTAATCCCAATAATATGTATTCTTACGTGGAAAGCCAAATCAAGGACGACCGGATCCACTATATATTATTAGATGAGATACAGATGCTTGAACATTTTGAAGACGTGTTGAACGGTTTCCTAAATATTCAAAACGTGGAAGTATATGTTACAGGAAGCAATGCAAAATTCCTATCCAAAGATATCATAACGGAATTTAGAGGACGCGGTTATGAGATAAAAATGTATCCTTTGAGTTTCCGGGAATATATGTCAGCGTATGAAGGCTCCGTTCAAGCCGGATTGAATGAATATATGCTGTATGGGGGATTGCCCCAAATATTGTCATATGTAACTGAAGAACAAAAGACAAAATTCCTGAAAACATTATTCGACGAAACCTATATTAAAGATATCAAAGACCGATATGCCATACGCAAGGATGACGACTTGGAGGAACTAATCAACATACTGGCTTCAGGGGTTGGAGCTTTGACAAATCCAAACAAGTTAGCAAACACTTTTCGCAGCGAAAAGAAGTCTGAAATAACATACGACACCATTAAAGATTACATTGATTTTCTATGTGATTCTTTTATTATAGAAAAGTCCACCCGCTACGATATAAAAGGCAAACGATATATCAACTCTCCTTATAAATATTATTTTATGGACCTGGGACTGCGTAATGCTCGTATCAACTTCCGACAATATGAAAAAAGCCACTTGATGGAGAATCTCATATACAATGAGATGAGGGTACGAGGATTCAACGTAGATGTCGGCACTGTAACCACTTATACAAAGAATGAGGAAGGAAAGTCTCAACGTACCAATTTGGAGGTGGATTTTGTATGCAATTTGGGAAGTCGTAGGTATTACATCCAATCTGCCTACAGAATGGAATCTGAGGAAAAAATTAAGCAAGAACGGGCTTCGTTAGTAAAGGTCGACGACTCTTTCAAGAAAATCATAGTCCTTGGAGAAGAGTGTCCGATAACGCGCGACGAGCAAGGAATTACAACGATTGGAATATATGATTTTTTGTTGAAAGAAAATTCGTTAGAACTATAGCCATGATACAAAAAAAGAGCCACCACCTTGTTTAGGTGATGACCCTCGAGTGATCCGAGTGCGGTCACAAAATTTTTCATAGTTAGTTGTGCCACAGAGAGTTACAAAATGCGTTTTTGTGGTACTGTACCACAAATTGTGGTACACTTTGACCTTTCGGAGTCAAAATGTGGTACAAAAACAGCCTCTTTTAAGCATCTTTAAAAGGTAAATATATTTTAACTAAATTCTTTAATATTGGCAGACATAAAAGATATATTTGCATTAATTCAGTTTTCAAAATAGGATAAAATGTGCCTTTGATTAACTGCGACATTCCTTGTGAAGTGAATGTTGCAGTTAACTTTTCGCAGACGTAGCGTTTGCCACTCGATAGAATTCTCTAACCTTTTCATGAAGGAAATTGGCTTGGAACACCTCTTGATATTGTAATAGATGAGGAATAATTGTAAGTTTTAGCTCACGCTTTTTCAAGACCTCTTTTATAGTTTCTTTTATAACATCAGAGTTTTCAAATACTGATTTATACAAATCATCGTATTTTTTAAATTTGTCGTTGTCGCAGTTGAATACTATTGAGGCAAATTTAATTTCCTCAGCATTTTCTAATAGGCTCATTTTATACGCCTCATTCTCTGATGCTTGTTGATTTGCCGGACCGGTAGCTATTCCAAGCAAATGACTAAAAGCTTGTTTTATACCACCTAAATACTCCGACGTGCGTTCTTTTGTTTTTAAGCAATATTCCTCTGTCTCAAATGGTTCGCTATGGCTTTTGTTTGGCTTATGCTTTACTTTATCGAACGAAGTTTTAAATGGTAATTTTAATTTCTCTGAAAGCAAATCATAGAATTTTTTATATCTCTCCGGCGAAAGAAAGACTTTCCCTCCACTTAGGTACTCTGTAAACTTTGATTCAAGGAATAGGAGTTTCTTTCTATTTTCGCCCATAAGAAGAACGTCGATATTTGATGGTTTCCCAAGAGAAGCATTAATTACATCGTTCTTAACCTCAAACATCACTTCATTATATTGCGTTTCATAAATTGTAATCGGATGATTTGACACATCAAAGAAGCAGAGAAAAGCCAATAACGACGAAGAATGAAGTGTCACGATTTTTGATCTTTCGTCACCATCGCCGCTCGTTGCCGCTTTAAATAATTCTCGCATTTTTGTAGTTACCGTAAGGTCAAAGATTTTTGAAAGAGTTTCAAGCTCTTTTCCTTCTTCGGATATAAAACTTTTAGACCAAGTGGAATTATTGCCAGTGCGCTTATATCTTGTAGGAATTATTGCCTTTTTAAAAGGATCCCTACTCGCAAGTTTTTGAACTATTGATTCTACCGTTTTGTTCATATAAAATAAAAAAATTTAATTGTTGATATTGTTTGGTTTATTCATTTATTTATCTATTACAACGTATTGCTGAAGATATATATCCAATTATCTTATAATTTATGATATGGGAAAAGGTGAATCCTCGGAGCAACTTCAGTATTAGTCATTTGTTCAAAGCCCGACTTCAACCGTACCAATGGTTGTACTGCTACTGAGTCCCAATGCCAGTCATCCCAGTCTTTTATGTAGTCTTCATAAGAGTCATAATAGTCTTTGGGGTCATTCAGCTCCCAACTTTCTCGTTCTGACTCGGGTGTGATTGGACCGATGACCTTTACAGGCACAATCGCATAGTAAGGAGCCTGAAATACCGCTAAAGCCTTCTCCCCCGTAGCATACCGACATGTTTCCTGATACCTTGCACCTCCAGGCTGATGACCACCATGAGTATAAGTAGCTAAAAGATTCTTGTCAGCATCAAATGTCAGCATCTTTGATGCTGATAGATCTTCATAGTCCTCTATCTCGTAGCCGACAATATTATCCTGCCCGAAAAGCGTATGCTCTAAGACTAACTTGGCAGCATCCATGTCCTTGAAAGCACCGATAAATTTTACGTCAAGCCCAAATACGTGTTCTCCAGCCTCACTATTTTCATAGGTAACTCCATCATCGAGTTCCTCGGCACAGAACGCTCTTAATTTGCATGAATCTGCTATTGATGAAGATATTGGTTCAATAGACTGTCCATCAAAGAGCCTAATGACAGGCCACTCGTCACAGAACTGCTTTGCAAACTTATCGGGATCGTCCGTGTGGATAGGAATAACAGCCTTAGGCTGAAGCAGTCTGAAGAGCTCTCGCATGTTCTTCATATCGCAGTGTCCGCTGGTATGCAGATACTCGTAATCATTACCTACCGACTTTGCCA
>JBJEKJ010000077.1:0-7648 GCA_051878575.1 Muribaculaceae bacterium
TAACCCCGACACCGGCGAGGACGTGCCGGGTCAGTCGCTCCGTTGGCACAACTTCAAGCAACTTGACCCTGACACAATGTTCCGCACCATTCAGCGCGATGTTTTCCCGTTCATCAAACATCTCAACAGCGGCGACGATTCCGCTTATTCGCGCTTCATGGGTAATGCCAACTTCCTGATTGCCTCGCCCCGCGCCCTCGTCAAAATCGTTGACGGTATCGACACACTCGAAATGAACGACCGTGATACGATGGGCGACGTGTACGAATATATCCTCGGCAAAATGGCGGCAAGCGGCAAAAACGGACAATTCCGAACTCCGCGCCACATTATCCGCATGATGGTGGAGCTTATGCGCCCCACACTCAACGATACCGTCTGCGACCCTGCAATGGGTAGCGCCGGTTTTATCGTTGAGACCGCAAAGTATATCAAAGACCACTACCAGGCAGAGCTGATGAAGCAGCACAACGACGAACACTTCCGCCGCTCAATGCTTCACGGCTTCGATACCGACCAAACTATGTTGCGCATCGGTGCTATGAACCTCATGCTCCATGACATCAACAATCCCGATGTTGCTTTCCGCGATTCGCTTTCGAGCGACAACACAGATACCGACCGCTACACTCTGATTCTTGCAAATCCTCCGTTTGCCGGTAACCTCGACTATGAGGCGGTATCCAAGTCGCTTCTCGCCACTGCCAAAACGAAGAAAACCGAGCTGCTGTTCCTCGCGCTTTTCTTGCGCTCGCTCGCCCTTGGCGGTCGATGCGCTTCCATCGTTCCCGATGGCGTTTTGACAGGTACATCTAACGCTCACAAGGCTATCCGAAAAGCCATAGTCGATGGAAACCGCCTTGAAGCGGTTATCTCCATGCCATCAGGAGTGTTCAAACCATACGCAGGTGTCTCTACCGCAATCCTGATTTTTACAAAAACAGAAGCGGGTGGCACTGATAAGGTTTGGTTCTACGACATGAAAGCCGACGGCTTTTCGCTTGACGACAAGCGCAATCCTGTTACCGACAACGATATCCCCGACATCATCGCTCGTTTCCACGCTCTCGATGCGGAAGCCGACCGCACACGCACCGACAAGTCGTTCCTCGTGCCGGTTGACGAAATCCGCGAACACGACTACGACCTCGCTTTCAACACCTACAAGGAAACCATTCGCGAAGTCGTAGAATACGAGGCTCCAGAAGTGCTTATCGCTCGCGCCGCTGCTCTCGCCGCCAAAATTACCGACGGCATCAATTCGCTTCAATCTCTAATCGCCGCCGACAATGAAGCATAATTGGGAGTATAAAAGACTGGGATCTTTTCTAAAGACCACTTCGGGGGGTACTCCATTAAAAGGAGTATCAGAATATTATGATGGTGGTACTATACCCTGGCTTCGCAGTGGAGAAGTATGCCAAAAAGAGATTTCAGACTGCGAAATATATATTACACAGAAAGCAATAGATGAATCAAGTGCAAAGTTTGTTCCGGCCAACTCTGTAGTTATCGCCATGTACGGAGCAACAGCAGGCCAAGTCGGTATCATTAGACGAACAATGACTACAAATCAAGCAATTTGTAGTATTTTCCCTTCATCATATTATAATCAAGACTTCCTTTATTATTACCTTTCCAGTGCAAAAGGTAAATTAGTTGAACAAGCTTATGGTGCCGCACAACCAAATATATCTCAAGCTATTATAAAAGCTCTAAATATTCCTGTTCCGCCGATGGTGGTACAGGAACATATTGTGGCGGAGCTTGACAAAATTAACGAGACGATTGAAGATTGCCGCGAGTTGCTCCGCAACCTCGACGCTCTCGCTCAATCCCTTTTCTACGACTTCTTCGGCGACCCTATTACTAATTCCAAAGGTTGGGAAATAAAACCATTAAAAGATGCAGTCATTGAAATGTTTCTCGGCCCCTTTGGAAGTGCCCTTAAAACTGATTGCTATGTCCCCGAAGAAGATTCTTTTGCAATGGTTTACGAGCAGAAACACGCTATAAAAAAGACTCTTAAACAAGAAAATAATTTTATAAACGAGGACAAATTCTTTGCTCTTAAACGATTTGAGGTGCTTCCATTTGATTTCATAATGAGTTGTCGAGGAACCATTGGTCAACTATATCAAGTGCCTGAAAACGCTCCAAGAGGAATAATCCACCCATCTGTGATGAAGATAAGACTTAATTCTTCTACATACGGTTCTGTTTTCTTCAAGTTCTTATTGCCAATTATTATTAAAGAACAGCAGACAAAAGGTAACTGTGTTCAGATGGCTATAACAGCAAAAGAACTTGGTGCAAAGAAATTGCCTGTTCCTCCGCTTGAACTTCAAGAGAAGTTTGCCGAGAGGATTGAGCAAATTGAGGCACAAAAGAAAACCGTCGAGAATACGATCGCAGAACTGCAAACGCTTCTCGACAGCCGCATGGACTATTGGTTTAATTAAAACTCTCCGCTATGCTTAACTTCGACTACCTTAAAGATATACCCGAACTCGCACCGCTGCATCAACTTTGCGATTTGTGCGAGCAACGGCAGTACACAGAGCCGGATTCGTCAGCCATAAATGCCCGTAAGGCTCTTGAATGGCTTGTCAAGGCTATATATAAAATGAAAGGCGTTGAGCCGGGCGAACGTGCTTCGCTTCTCCAACTCACCACCGCCGACGTGTTCGCCGACTTTCTCGCTGACCCCGAACTGATGAAAGCGGTTCACTGGATCAGAAAAGTCGGAAACCTCGCCGCCCATGACGGCAAGGTGACACGCTCGGACGCCTTCTTCACTGTGCTCAACCTCTACAACCTCGTCGGCGGTGTGCTTCTCAAACTGCGGGTGCTCGATACACTCGCACCGTTTGACAAGTCGCTGCTTCCTACCAGTCAGCCGCGACCGCGTATCTTGACCCCGGTTCGTGCCGAACAAACGCCCGAAACCTTTGCCGCCACGGTGGAGCCGCAACAGGTGGCCGCAGCTCCAAAGGTTGAGGCCGAACTCTCCTGGGGCGACATTTCGGAAGCCGAGACGCGCCGCCGATTTATTGACCTTATGCTCCGCGAAGCCGGTTGGGAAGTGCTCGAAACGGAGGGCGACATCGTAGGAGGCAAAGCCTGTATAGAAGTCGAAGTTGCAGGTATGCCCAACAATGCCGGAAAAGGTTATGCCGACTATGTGCTTTTTGGCAATGACGGCAAGCCGCTTGCCGTAGTCGAAGCCAAACGCACGAGCAAAGATGCGGTTGTCGGCAAACATCAGGCAGAACTGTACGCCGACTGTCTCGAAAAGCGTTATCATGTACGCCCGGTGATTTACTACACCAACGGCTACGAAATTCACTGCATCGACGGTCTCGGATATCCGGCTCGCCGTCTCTTTGCTTTCCATACCGCCAAAGACCTCGAATTGATAATGTCGCGTCGCACATCTCGCCCCGACATTTCCGATTTCTCGGTCAATGACCAAATCTCTGACCGATATTATCAGAAGCGAGCCATCAAAAATATGTGCGAGTGGTTCAATGAACGCCATCGCCGAGGTCTGCTCGTCATGGCGACCGGCACGGGCAAGACTCGTACCGCTATCTCGCTCGTCGACGTGTTGCAACGCAACAACTGGGTCAAGAACACTCTGTTTCTTGCCGACCGTACTTCGCTCGTCAATCAGGCGGCCCGCAACTTCTCGAAGCTGCTCCCCAATACATCGGTAACTGTTTTGAGTGACAAAACTACCGATGTCGACCCGAACGCCCGTATCACGTTCTCTACATATCAGACTATGATTAACTATGTCAACACCGACCAAAAGCCTTACAGCGTCGGCAGATTTGACTTGATTATCATAGACGAGGCTCACCGCTCCGTATTCGGTAAATTCGGCGACATATTCCGCTACTTCGACTCTCTGCTCGTGGGGCTGACAGCCACCCCTCGCGAACAGGTGGATAAGTCAACATACGAACTTCTCCACCTTGAAGGAGGCGAGCCGACCGATTACTACGAATACAGCGAAGCGGTCAAAGATAAATACCTCGTGGACTACGAGGCATATATCCGCGGCTCAAAGGTCGTCAACGAGGGCATCAAATATGATGATCTCTCTGACGACGAAAAACAGCAGCTTGAACAAGTGTGGGAATACGAGCAGGTCAACAAAGACCCAGACGCTGACTGGGAGCCGCGCGACATCGGCGAACAGGAGATATACAAATATATCTACAACACTGATACCATCGACAAGATGCTTCAAGACCTTATGGCTAACGGCTTGAAAGTGCAGTCGGGCGAGCTGATTGGCAAAACTATCATCTTCGCAATGAACTCCAAGACAGCGAAGCTCATTGTCGAACGCTTCAACTTGCTCTATCCCGAATACGGCGACGGATTCTGCGAGCAGATAGATTATTCAATCAACTACTCGCAAGACCTTATCGACAAGTTTAGCCTCCGCGACAAAATGCCGCAGATTGCAGTGTCGGTCGATATGCTCGATACCGGTATAGACGTTCCCGACGTGCTCAATCTTGTTTTCTTCAAACGTGTGCGCTCGCGCATCAAGTTTATGCAGATGATTGGCCGCGGCACTCGTTTAAGCCCTGACATCTTCAGCGATGGTCAGGACAAAGAGCTTTTCTATATCTTCGACTGGGGCGGCAACTTCAAATACTTCGGCGAGAATCCCAAGGAGGGAAAGGCGGTCAAAACCACCTCTCTCACAGAGCGACTATTTGGTGTTCGCGCCGACATTGCCTGTGCTCTGCAAGCACCGCAATATCAAGCCGACGATTTCGCCAAGGGGCTTCACGACGAATTGAAGCAGATTCTTCAAGCCGAGGTCGGCAAGCTCGACGATGCTCACATTGCCGTGCGTAACCACTGGCCTGCGGTCGATAAATTCCGCAAGCCTGAAACGTGGCAGTACATCTCCGAAGTCGATGTACTCGACTTGAAAAATGAAGTTGCTCCGCTCCTTCCCAAGTCGCTCGAAAACGAACTCGCCAAGAAATTTGACCTGCTTTCGCTGTACGTACAACTCGGCCTGGTCGACGAAAACTTTGACAGTGGCCGCCACGAGGGACAAATCACCCGCATTGCCGACGCACTGCGCAAACGCGCTACTATCCCCGATATTCAGGCTAAAATGCCGTTGCTAAACGAAGTTATGACCTCGGCATTTTGGGATAACAAGACCCTCGCCTCTATCGAGAATATGCGCCGTGAGCTTCGCGACCTTATGAAATATCTTGTCAGCGATGGAGGCAAGACTTTTACCGTAACAATCGAGGACGATGTTACCGATGGCGGCGTTGCTCCGAAAATCAACACCGACGTAAGTTATCGCGAAAAACTTCTCGATTTCCTTACGCAGCATCGCGACCATCCCGTATTGCAGAAAATCCACAATCTGGAATTTCTGACAAGCGAGGACATCGACGAGTTGGAGCGTATCTTGTGGCAAGAACTCGGTACCAAAGAGGATTACGAGCGTTATCTGCGCCGCGAGCAAATGACCGCCGACGTACCCGTGGCAGCATTTATCCGCAAGATCGTAGGCCTCGACCGCCAAAAGGCTATCGCTCTTTTCACCGAGTTTATTTCTGCAAATACTCTCACCGCCGGTCAGGAAGAATTTATCAACAACATTCTGAACTATGTCTGCATGAACGGCGACATGGAAAAAACGGTGTTCCGCGACAACCGCATTTTCCGCGATTCTCTCTTAAAATATTTCCCCAACAAAGCAGCCCAAGTGGCTAAATTCGTGGCTATGCTCCACGACGCCATTACTGCCGCATAAAGCGACTCCATATGAATATCATAAGCTGTCGCCAAACTTTCTGCTTTTCTTATATTCCTCATAAAATAACTTCAAAATCATGGATAAAAAAGTTTCTCCTCGTTCTGTGTCAACGACTCCGACATTCGTATTCAATCCTACTCCTGTGCCTCCTAAACAAAACGCCGTTCATAAAACACAAACTCCTCAGGCTTCAACTCATAAAAGAGAGTCTACAACTCCCACAGCTGTTTCAAAAGATAATTTTAAGACGATGCTCCACCGCTGCGCGTTCCGGCACCGCCGTCGGGCTATCGCTACGCGCTTTCCCTCACGCTCGGCATTGCTCAAACGAGTTTGACACTGCTCTCGCTTAATCGGTCAAGTCGTTAATCGAGCCTATGTCTCGACCAAAAGGGTTCGCTCAAACGAGTTTCGCGTCTGCTGGCGCGGTCTATCCCTAACGCATTGCCTCGGAGATACCTCCGAGGCTTTTCTTTTTTCTCTATCCACCGCTGGGAACAGCGGAACGTATCTTAATCATACGGCTGCCGCCGCTTCGTTGCGTTTGTGCGATTGCCGTTTTACCGAGCCGGTTTTTGTCGGCTCGGGCGGCGTTTCAAGTGAACTCGTCAGCGGTTTTCAAAGAGGACGTTGACATCGTGCCGGTCTTTATCGACGACACGCTTTCTTATGTACATCAGCCTCTCCGAGGCAGTTCTGTGGTCATCGCGGTCGAGGTGGTGAATGCATGACCCATTATTATAGCAAAATAATTGCCGCACACACGCCACAACACCGCCAAAAATAGTAACTTTGCACCACATTATATATAAACGAAAAATGATATGAAAAATAAGCCGTTGGTGGGAATATCCGACAACTATGGAGAAGAAGGTTGGCACAACCTGAAGGTGGAATACGTTAGCGCATTGGCTGCCGCCGGTGCCTTGCCGGTGATTGTGCCGTTCAGCCTCGATGCCGATGTGCTTGCCGCTACGCTCCGGCACCTCGACGGACTGGTGCTAAGCGGTGGCGGCGACTTGGCGCCCTCAACCTTCGGCGGCAGTTTCTCGCCCTACGCCCACAAGCCCAACGTGCCTCGCGACCACTACGACATCATGCTCTACCGCCTTGCTGTGGCACACCGCCTGCCTGTGCTGGGCATTTGCCGCGGCTTGCAGGTGATTAATGTGGCTTGCGGTGGCGACATCTATCAGGACCTGCCCCACGAGGTGGACCCCGCCATGACCCGTCACTCGCAAAAGGCCCCCAAATGGCAGGGAGTGCACAGCATCACATTCGACGCCGACACCGACACCGCCCGCCTTTTGCCACAACTGCAATTTATGTGCAATTCGTTTCACCACCAGGCAATCAGGCAACTCGGCGACAACCTGCGCGTAACCGCCACCAGCGACGACGGCGTGATTGAAGGCATCGAGCACACCGACGCCGACGTCATTGCAGTGCAATATCACCCCGAACGGATGGCACTGCCCGAAAGCCTACAACTGCAATTCCTCACCAACTGGGTGAACCACTTAGGCACGCGCCAAAAGTGAAATCGACCACATCGGCGAACTATTGACCACAAATTGCGCATAACAGAACAATGCCCCACACCCGTTGCCGACCGCCCGATTTCGGCGGGTTTATTGGCCAACAATCCAAAAAGTTAGGCAAAAACTATGCACAAAACACAATTTTTTGTGCAAAAATCGCTCTTTTATCCTGTAAAATTTTTATTTGTGAATAATAATTAGTTACTTTGCACCGATAAAAATTAATTGCGAAGAAATTACAACAAAATTTATAACATTTAAAATTTAAGAATTATGTCTGAAATTGCAGAAAGAGTAA
>JBJEKJ010000078.1:0-31190 GCA_051878575.1 Muribaculaceae bacterium
GTTTTACAGCTCATTATAAAAATGAGGCTGCGCCTATTTTGACACAGCCTCCATTGCTATGTGTGGCAATGTGCGAATTTTGCATTCAAGCTGCTACTATCACAGGGCACACTGTGAATAAAATCAACGGAAAACACATTCCGTATCTTACAATTATCCTCAAAGGGACAACCTACGGCACCAATTCCGACGAATCGGGGCACTTCCGCATCGACAATGTGAGAAGCGGACAATACACAATTGTGGTATCGGGCATAGGCTATGTCACTCAGATGAAGAAAATCGACGTTAAAGGCTCGGTGAACGTCAATTTTGAGATCACCGAGGACGCGCTTATGCTTGAGCAGGTGGTGGTCACGGGCAATAAGAGCGAGGTGAAGCGCCGCAACAGCTCCACGCTTGTGAGCGTGCTTAACAATCAGGTGTTTGACATGGTGGGTGCCTCGTGCCTCGCCGAGGGCCTCAGCTATCAGCCGGGGGTGCGCGTGGAGAACGACTGCCAGAACTGCGGGTTCACTCAGGTGCGCATCAACGGCCTCGACGGGCACTACTCGCAAATACTGATGGACTCCCGGCCGGTGTACTCGGCACTGACCGGCGTCTACGGCTTGGAGCAGATTCCGGCCAACATGATTGAGCGCGTGGAGGTGATCCGCGGTGGTGGCTCGGCGCTTTTCGGGTCTTCGTCGATAGGAGGCACCGTGAACATCATCACCAAAGATCCTATCATAAATTCGGCTGAGGTGGCCCACAACATCACATCGATGGGAATTTCGGGCGCATTCGACAATAACACGACGCTCAACGCCTCGCTCGTGAGCGAGAATCACCGGGCCGGACTTTTCATCTACGGACAAAACCGCGACAAGAGCGGCTACGACCACGATGGCGACGGTTACACCGAGATTCCGACGCTCAAATCGCAGACGGCAGGTTTTCGCTCGTTTTTCCGTACCTCCGACCTTTCTCGCCTGACGGTGCAATATCATGGCATAAAGGAATTTCGCCGCGGAGGCGACAATCTGAGCAATCCGCCTCACGAGGCTGAGATTGCCGAACAGACCGATCACAAGATTCATGGCGGAGGGGTGAATTTCGACATCTACACGCACGACGAGAAAAACAAGTTCAACGTCTTCTCATCGTTCCAGCACACGAAGCGCGACAGCTATTATGGCGGCGGGCACGACCTAAACGCCTACGGATGGACGAAGGATTTCGTGATAGTGAGCGGAGCCCAATACACGCGCCAATGGGAGCGCCTGTGGTTCATGCCTGCCGAGCTGGTGGGCGGTGTGGAGCACAAATACAACTATCTGCGCGACGTGTCGGTGGGCTACGACCACGATGTGCTGCAAAAAGTGCACAACTACAGCGTCTACTTGCAGAATGAGTGGCGCTCCGACCGATGGGGATTCCTTGTGGGCGGACGCCTCGACAAGCACACGCTTGTGCGGCATGCCATTTTCTCGCCACGTGCCAACGTGCGCTTCAACCCATCGAAAAGCATGAATTTCCGCCTCACTTACTCGAGCGGATTCCGTGCTCCTCAGGCCTTCGACGAGGATTTCCACATTGCAGTGGTCGGAGGTGAGCGTGTGGTGACGGTGCTTGCCGACGGCCTGAAGGAGGAGCGCTCCAACAGCGTGAGCCTATCGGGCGATTTCTACCATAATTTCGGAGCGGTGCAGACCAATGTGCTGATTGAGGGATTCTACACCGACCTTAGCGACGTGTTCACGCTTCGGCAACTCGATGAGCTCGACGAGAAGGGAAACAAGGTGCTCGAGCGATGCAATGGCAGCGGTGCGAGGGTGATGGGAGCCAACATCGAGGCCCGCGCCGTTTTCTCCCACGACATGCAGCTCCAAGCGGGATTCACGGTGCAACGCAGCCGCTACAAGCAGCCCGAGCAGTGGAGCGACAATCCCGACGTGCCTGCCGAGAAGCGAATGTTCCGCACCCCCGACGCCTACGGATACCTCACTTTCAAGTATAACCCCATCCATCAGTTGGGAATCGCGCTCACGGGCACCTACACCGGCCAAATGCTCGTGCAGCACCTTGCCGGCTCGGGCACAGAGCGCGACGTGGCCGTGACCACGCCATCATTCTTCGACATGAACCTAAAGCTGACCTACGATGTGAGAGTAATCAAGCAGACGACGCTTCAGTTCAGCATCGGAATGTCGAACATACTGAATTCCTATCAGAACGACTTCGACCGTGGCGCCGACCGCGACTCGGGCTACATCTACGGCCCGACTCTGCCACGCAGCTTGTTCGCCGGCCTGAAGGTGACTATTTGATGGATAATTCAGAAATTCACTGAGAGGCGCACATTGAGCTGACGGCGCGTGAGGTAGTTGGGCACGGCATACTGAATGTCGTTCACGTCGGTCACCCAGTAGTAGCTGCTCACATTGGAGATATCGAAAAGATTGAAGCAGTCCAACCCTATCCACACGCTCTTGAAATGCCGCAGGAAGTTCTGCGGCTTTTCTTTTCCGCCCACGAGCTGATACGACACGCCGATGTCGACGCGCTTGTAGGCCGGCGCTCGGAAATACGACACATCGCGCGTGGTGCGGGGCGACGTCATGGGCAGTCCGTCGGAGAATATGGCTTTAAGGCTGAATTTCATCTTCGGGAACTTAGGGAAATAGTCGGTGAAGAAGAGTGCCACGCTATATCGCTGGTCGGTGGGACGCGGCACTTTCACTCCATTAAGGTTTTCCTGAGTCTTCATCAGCGAAAAACTGAGCCATGAATCGGTTCCTTCCACAAATTGTCCGAAGAATTTGAAATCGACGCCTTCCACATAGCCTTTCGAGCTGTTAACGCCCGAATACACCACTTTCAGGTTGTCGATTTCGTAGGGAATAAGGTTCGATAGGCTCTTATAGTATAACTCAGCCGTTAACTTAAACGGACGGTTGAGCGAGCGGAACGTGTAGTCGCCGCCGAGGATGAAGTGAAGGCTGCGCTGCGATTTTATGTCGGTATTCAGCCGTATATTGGTGTTGCCTTTGTCATCGGCCACTTCTTCACGATATTCTTTATAGAATGGCGCTTGATAATAGAGTCCGGTGGCAAAGCGAAAGGCAAATTTCTCGTTTCGCTTGGGCACGAATCCCACGCTTGCTCGGGGGCTGAGGATAAATTCCTTGTTGAAATCCCAGTAGGACATACGCACTCCGCCGTTCACGGTGAACATTCCGGCATCGGTGAATATTTTATAGGAGTCGAGAGCAAATACCGAAAGGCGGTTGCTCCCCATATTATGCTTGGAGGTTACATTATACACCATATTCACTCCCTCACCGGTGTGTGGCAGCGAGTAACCTGCAGAGTCGCGTTGTTCCCACTCGCGTGTGCGGTCGTGAATCGACTCATGCTGCCAGCTCAAGCCGTAGCTAAAGTTGTTGTGATTTATCGACGTGTTTCCTCGCAACGACACATTTATCACACTTGCTTTCAAGCGGTTTCGGGCGTGCTCGTGATATTTTCCCACGCCAAGCTCGCCACCCACGCTCTCGCCGCCGTCGCTGCCCGTGGTGCCGGCCTCGTCGAGCCAATACTCGCCGTGGATGTCGTAGCCCACAAGCTCGTTGGTGAGGTAGCCTGAGGCAAGCAGGGTGAAGTCGGAGCTTTTCGAGTGGCGGTAGTTGAGCGACAGCGCGCCGAAGTAGGTCTCAAACTTGTCCTTCTCCTGGCCGTCGAAGTACACCTTGAACTGCTTGGCGTCGGTCGACGTGCCGAAGCTCGTCTCACGGGTCTCGGGTGTGAAGCGGTAGTTGTTCACAGAGATATTACCGAGAAACGACGCTTTCCAGCGGCTGCTTATCTTGAAGTTAAGATTGGTCTGGTAGTCGAAATATTGGGGGTCGTATTCGCCTTTGGTCTCCAACGAGCCGAGCAGCGAGGAGTTGCGCTTGTAGCGGAAGCCGTGAATCTGCGAGAATCGCTTCGAGCCCTGGCCTAAAGCCACGCTGCCGCCCATCAGGCTCATTGCGAGGGCACCCTCGAGGGCCTCGGGCTCACGATAGGTGATATCGAGCACCGACGACATCTTGTCGCCGTAGTCGGCGCTGAATCCGCCGGTGGAGAACGACACATTATCCACCAAATCGGGGTTGATAATGCTCAGGCCCTCCTGCTGTCCCGAGCTGATAAGCTGCGGACGATAGATTTCTATTCCGTTGATATACACGCTATTCTCATCGTAGGTTCCACCACGCACCATGTATTGCGAGCTCATCTCATTTTTTGTGCTCACGCCTGCCATCGTGGTGAGCACGGCCTCCACGCTGCCTCCCGATGCGTCGGGGGTGAGCTTGAGCTTCGTGGCGTCGATGGTCTGCATCTGTCCGGTTTGTTTTTTGAATTCGGTCACCTCAAGGTCCTTGAGCTGCTGCGTCTTCTCATAGAGCTTTGCGTTGAGCGTCATCTCGCCCTTAGGCTTCACAAGGCGTCGCCTCACGTCGCTGTAGCCAATGCAGCTGAAAACCACCATCACCGTGTCGCGCGCTGGCACCGAGAGCTTGTAGGCCCCTTCGGTGTCGGTATTGGTGCCTATTGCGCTACCCTCCACGCGCACCGAGGCAAATTCTATGGGGCGTCCGCCATCGTCGGTCACCTTTCCGCTCAGTCTCACCTGAGCCGTGGCTGGCAGTGCTGCCATGAGCAATGCCACCGAGGCCAATATGCAAAGTATTCTTTTCGTCATCGTAATATCTCAGGGGATTCCGCTCCCCGCCTTACACTATATAACGCCGCCGATGCCCTATTTATTGTTTCGAGAAGGAATCGGCAAATAGTGTGCGGTTCAGTATTGAGCGTCCGAGGGTTAGCTCGTCGGTATATTCTATCTCGTTGCCCACGCTCACGCCGCGGGCGAGCATGGTCACCTTCACGTCGGGATACGGGGCAAGGCGCCTGAAGATGTAGAAATTGGTGGTATCGCCCTCCATAGTGGCACTGAGGGCGAGAATCACCTCCCTCACCTCGCCGCTTGCCACACGCTCCACGAGGCTGTCGATCTCAATGTCCTGCGGCCCTATTCCGTCCATAGGCGATATCAGTCCGCCAAGCACGTGATAAAGTCCGCCGTGCTGATTGGTGTTCTCGATGCTCATTACGTCCTTCACATTCTCAACCACGCAGATAGTCGACTTGTCGCGCAACGGATTGGCGCAAATAGGGCAAATCTCCTGCTCCGAGATGTTATGGCACACTTTGCAATATTTTATCTCCTTGCGCAGCCTTATAATGGCCTCTCCGAAGCTCACTGCGGCGTCCTCGCTCTGCCTCAGCAAATATAGCACAAGGCGCAGGGCTGTCTTGCGCCCTATTCCCGGCAATTTGGCGAACTCATTAACGGCCGCCTCGAGCAATCCCGATTCAAATTCACGCTCCAAATCCTTCTCCTCCTCGCAATATCATTAAATCAACTTTAATTTAATCAGTAGCGCAAATATACCGCTTTTGCGGCATTTTTCCTAATCAAAACTCGCTATTAATGAAAAAACGGGGGGCGCGATACCACATCGCGCCGCCCCGCATCATCACAAATTATTGTTAAGAAACTGTTGTCCTAATCAATAATAATCACCTTTCGGGCAATTATTTCACTACCTTAACGGCTGTGCCGTTGTCGAGCTTCACGATATAGAGACCGTTTGCAAGACCGGCAGCGTCGATAGTTGTTGTTCCGTTCACGGCAGCCTCTGCAACCTTCTGACCTGCTGCTGTGAATACCTCAGCCTTAGCCACATTGTCGTTAGCCTTAACCACGAAGTTGTCGCCATCAACGGTAACGCTCTGAGCAGCCTTGACAGTTACGCCCTCAACGCCGGCCTCACCCTGAGCTACAGTAAGAATCAACTCAGCACCAGGATAAGAGACCTTGATATCCAACGAACGGCCCGTAACGCCTTCGGGAAGCGGCTCAGCTACAACTGTAGCATTAGTCTCTCCGGTATAACCACCATCTTCTGTTTGATTATCTACGAAAGATAGCTCAATCCAATCAACATCTGCCTCGGGATCTACAGGCTCTACGGTATATGAATTCTCGGTGCCATCTTCCTCTCTCCATTGCGATGGATACATCGATTCCAAAGCGAAAGTGTGAGAGCCGCCTGCTGCATCAAATGTATAAGAAGGCTCATCGCATTTCAGCCACCAATACGTATTTGATACCATGAATATCATATCAGAATGAGCATACATTCTCGTCTCATTTCTATCGTTGTTAACATATCCTACCCAGGGAGAAGAAACGATATATTTCTTGACTTGAGTGTCGGTAGTGACTTTGATTCCAACATAAGCGTGGATCTCATCTTCAAATGGGAACTTTGTGACAGCCTTATCATATACGAGACCATTTCCAATAGTTGCCGACATGTCAGCGATTGCCGCATTACCATTGAATCCGGTCACAATCATAGCAAATGAAGAACTGATATTGATCGGGTCAGATGAGGTAAATCCAAACTCATCCTTCGTTTCCAAGTCGAATTTTACCATATTATGTTCTCCGGCAGCAATATTTGCGGTACCAAAAGCAATAGTGTCGTTGGTAAACTTACCCTCATCATTGATCTTGACAAGATAGCAATCCAATGTAGTAGCCTCTGTTGCTACAACGTTCAACCATCCCCAAGCCGAAGTAGTGGCAAAAGTGCCGGCCGGTTTCGGGAAAATGTTGATAAACTCTACCATATCCACCTTATCTGTTGTAGCGGCAACACCTGCCTGCTGCAAGTAGCTTACCCAACCGAGGTATGTACCATCAACATAATAATCGGGGTCTTGGAGTGAATACGAGAATGCACCTACACCAGCGTAACCATATCCACGATCATCTCTATAGTAGGGCGAGGGGTAAGTCATTGCACCAAAATCAGTCTTTTCATCTTCATCGTAGGATGAGCCGGCAAACATATAACCGATTTGATCAGCAGGATCGTAGACCGAAGTGTTGCTTCCATCCGAAGCAGTCAATGCAGGTGCATAGAACGATGACCAATTATAATGCACAGTCAAATCCACGTCATTAGATGTCGCCTTGTAATCTTTAACGCTGAAGTCCACATAGTTCCATTGATAAGACGAAGCGCCGGTAGATGCGTTTTTCCAAGTGTACTCACGGTTACCCGGACCTCTGCGGTTTGCATACTTAAAT
Organism: Muribaculaceae bacterium; assembly: GCA_051878575.1. GTDB lineage: Bacteria > Bacteroidota > Bacteroidia > Bacteroidales > Muribaculaceae > CALZFJ01. Next base: position 7,193 of record JBJEKJ010000078.1, read on the forward strand.
CCGCTAGCATTCTCATCAAGACCTACAGTGTAAAGTCCTTCTGGCTCGATATAAGCGGCATTAAGGGTCGTTCCTTCCTTAGGAGTAACGGCAGCCTTGATGACATTGCCCTTAATTACAGGAGCTTCTTTCGAAATCAACACATTATCAAACGACCTAATAGGGTTCAAAGCCTTTTGATAGTTTACAACTTCTTGCTTGCCCATCAAATCTACATGTTTGTTCGATGCGCTCACGCCATCAGCTGCCACAGCATTAACTGCCGCACTTGCAGCAATAGCGACAAATAAAGTAGACTTTCTCATAATTATAAAAATTTAAAAAAACATAAAAGTAATTCATTTCTTTTCATGTAACTGTCCAAAAAATTATTGGACAGTTACATTTATATAGTCATTCCCATTATTTTCCGACTCAATTTTAATCTCAGCGGGCATAAGGATGTTCTCAGTGGAGCATTTATAGGCATTCTCCACCAATAAGTCGACGAGAGTCCTCACGCTCGGCACAGCCGCAATCAATTTAGTTGCGTTAACATCCATTTCACCGGTCAACTTATATGACAAAGTATTATCATCGGCAACCTCAGGCTCAACAAAGAACGCCGTCTTTACCGTACTTGTGCTGGTACCCCATTCAATGATTACAGCCTTTGTCAAGACCTTGCTACTATTGTTGGCAGCCGAGAAGGAAACGCCTTTCAATTGTCGCTTGTTCTTATACGCATTCTTTATATCAGCATCGACGATGGCAGCTTGCTCGGCATATTTACCGAACATTTGATCGAGCTTTGCCGATAATGTATAATCCTTTTCTGACAGGTAAGTCGACAATGGCAGTGCGGTGATGACAGTGGCATCTTCTACTGACAGCAACGAACCGTCTTCCTGCAAATTAAACGTCTGGAACGCAAGCGGCTCAGTCGTTCTGTCCTCACGCTCAACATCCACTCTATTCATAAAGCGTATGCCATCGGTGGTGATAATGAAATTGGCAGTAGAGTGTTGATCGATAGGATCGACATTTACGGGATATATAGTGACTATACCGGTCGTAGCACCTGTCATATAAAAACGCTGACCTAAAGCATCAGTAATCATCAATTTAGTGAACTTCGTGCTAAACAAAGCCGATTTCATATCGTCGATCTTGGCAAAATACTCCTGATCGTCGGTCTCGGCAGAAAGCTGACGCAGATAAATAGTCTTACCATACTTTTTCCCTTTCAGACGAACAACGCCGTCGTGAGCATCCATAAACATAAACTCATAGTCGCCCTCATGTCCATAGCCTGTCTCGTCGAGATCATCGTCGGTCGCACCCGGCTCGATAACGTTCTCAGGAGATGCGAACAAGTGGAAAATCGTATTATAACTATTCAACGACAATACAGGACCATTATCAGAAAGGACTTGCCAAAGGGAAGTCTCGGTCTTATATTCATTCCCTATCCATTTGTTCTTTCCCGATATAACCACCGACCCGTCGCTTTTAAAAGTGAACAGATAGATATAACCGGGCTCACCACTTGTGGTGAAATACTCCATCACCCACTTTCCGCCGTTGGCTGTGAGAATGGAAGTGTACTCGTCGGCAACAGCTTGTGTGCGCTCAGCAGCCGACTGGTCAAAGAGGTCATCTACCTCGTTCTTACAAGAGACTGAGGACAATGCCACCGTAGCGATTACTGCTGAGATATATAAAAATTTCTTCATAATCAATATTTCAATTTTATTGCATTAGACATTGTGTGAAATTACTTAATGTCGGTGATTTGCTTGCGGAGCTCCTCTATGTCGTAGTTAAGCTGGCGATATTGAACCTCCTCGCGCAAAGCGTCGAGATCAAGGCCCCATTCATCTTTGAACCAAGTGCGACAGATGTTCACCTTCTGATTGATAACAGCCACACCATCGACATTGTCCTTATCTTCACACGGATAGACCACGATAGGATTACCGGCCGAGTCCTTCCTGTTATTCAATTTATAGGACTTGTTGCCACTCTCGTCGGTAGACGTCACTACTTGCGAATCCACTGTGTAACTTTTCTCATTCTTGGCATCGTTGTTATCATAGTAATACCAACAATAATACACAGCATCTGTATCATCCTCCGATGCCGGAGTCTCCCATCCGCGAGAAGCCATGTCGAGAATATAAGCCCACTGCTCGTCGGTCTTGGTGATATAGTTGGCTATAACCTCCGCAAAGTCCTCACGCATCTGCGAGCTTGCATAGTTAGTGACCATTCCGAGCGAGTTCATACGCGGTTCCCACTGGTTCTGCCAGTTGTTGTCGTCATAGCGGCCATTGGACACTGCACGGAACTCAGTAGGGATTGTCTTAGTCTGATGCAAAATGTGAGCGAACTCATGGTGCATAGTCTTGAAGTAATACTCGTTCATTGTGTCAAAATCGGAATTGTCGAGCTCATTCACTCTGAACAGCGACACCTTGATACCACCCTCGGCAAGACCGAGCACCATAGTACCCGACTGTGGGTTATAGGCAGGTGAGCCGATAAGGTGAATGATTCTTGGGCCATACATCTTCAAGAAATCACTTCCTGCCACCTTCCCGTACACATCAAACCAAAGGAACTTGGTAAGCGCTGCAAGGTCGCGAGCTTTGTCGTACTCCGCTGGAACAAGGTTGTAGTTCATATCGGTGCCCACATCCTGCATCTTATAGCGGAAGTCAAGATTGTAGACGTCGAGGTACTCCTGCTTCAGCCACTTGTCGAACTGATAGGTGTATGAGTTCGGGTCGAGTTCATCTCCCACTGCCGGGAAGATGGTATCGGTAAATTTATCATCGTTACATGCGGTAGTAGCCATAAGTGCCACTACGGCGAGAGCGACAGATGATATATATTTCGTCATTTTCATATCCTATAATTATTTAACTGGTTGATATTTTTCAATGGTTCCTAAGTTCTCAGTGCCTCCGGCAGGCTGCTTGATGCGGTCGTTAGGCTCAAGACCGGCTGCTATCACCTCATTAGGTATCTGCAAGGCCTTGCGAGCGTCGAACACGCCCAGAGTCTCGGTGCGAGCTTCTTTCCCGATAACGTGCGTTATCTCCAAGCCAAGGCGCTTGATATCGAAGAAGCGCATTCCATTATGAACGGTAACTATACGGCGGAAGTGCTGCACACACTGCAAAAGCGGCTCAAGATCGGCGGGCATAGAATATTCCGCGCTCGGGAACACCTCATCAATATGAATTTTCTTTACAATGCCGTAACCGGGATCTTTACTTCCATAAAAACTATTGATAAGATCAATCGACAAATCCTTATAGTAATCCATTCTGTCATCATCCACAGGTGTGCTTCTCAATGAAAGCTCCCATGTCTTCAAATCGGCAACAGCGCCTTCTACATCGCCCAAGAAAGCCTTCGCCTCTGCTCTACACATCAAGGTCTCCTCGCCATTGAACTCAGCTCTGACATTGTGGCAATAGCCAATACCAGCAACCTTATCAGTGTACTCAAACAACTCTCCAACAGGACCTGCAAAGTAGGTTCCATACTCAGATTTACCGGCCGAGCCCAACACAGAGAAGAAGCAGGGGTGCATACTAAATGTCTCTTTCTTATTACCACGGACCATCGACCATTTGAAAGCCTCCCATGTAGGACCGGGGCCTTGAATAGTTGCTCGCTTCGCATCACGATTTGGAACGTAACGTCCGGAGCTTACAAAATGACGCCAAAATACCGAATATGTAGGAATCAACATGAAGTTGTTAGCACGTACGATGTCAGTATAATAACGTGCTATATCACTGATATAATAGAAGTTGGATCCGGCAGCCCAAATATCGGTGAGATACTGAGTAGCATCCGTTCCCTCGCCGCCCAATGCTAAATTGGCACATTCAAGACATTTCTTGTAATTTCGCGAGAAAAGATAGAACCGTGCGGCATAAGCATTGGCTGCCGTCTTGTTAAAATGATACTTTGGAACGGCGTAAAGTCCGTCATTAATCAATGGCAATCCCTCCTCCAGATCTTTCTGGCACTGAGCATACACATCGGCAAGATTACCGCGCTCATAATGGACAAGGACTTCAGTCTCAGGCTTCGTAACGTAGGGAATACCTTTTATAGTCTTGCTCAATTCCGGTCCTCGATAAGGGTCGCAGAAAAGGTTGGCAAGAATAAAGTGGCAATAGCTGCGCAGCACAAGAGCCTCGCCTTTCACGGCAGACACCTCGTCGGCTCTGCCCTCAGCCTCAAGCTCTGCAACACGCTCAAGCACTGCATTACAGCAAGCAATTGAGTGATAGTAGGCTTCCCAGACATCGGATGGGCTATCTGCACCACTAGTCGACTTAGCCTCCTCGAATGCAAAAAGCTCATCATCAATAATATCGTAGGCACCTAAGTTATAACGCACGCCCTGATCATCAGGTGAATTGTTATCGACCACATTATCAGAAGACATCTCACCGATCAACGAATAGCTTGCCGTAGGATAGGCGTTTACCATAAGCATACGCAACTGCTCCGGTGTCTTCAAATCAACACGCGTATCAGGCACTTTGTCAAGGAAGTCGTTACAAGAAGCAAGCGACACAAGTGCCAAAACGGCTAAATATGATATATGTTTTAATTTCATGTTATCTTGATGTTAAAAATTAAAGTCCGAAACGTACAGTCAAAGTAAATTGCTTTGGTGAGGGCGTTGCGACACCACCGCTATTGAAGAACTCAGGATCCTGGCCATTCAATTTCTTGTCAGCATAGAGCAGGAACAAGTTAGTACCTTGCAACTTAACCGAAGCATTTGTCAAGCGCAGCTTGCTGATGAACGACTTCGGCAGATCATAGGTAAGCGAAATCTCCTTCATGCGGATAAATCCACCATCGGCTATACGTGCTGTCGAATAGTTGTAGGCATTATACGCCTGATTCAGCCTGCTGTCGTTATAATACTGACGACGTGATGCAATTACCGGGATATCGGTGATGAGCTCATCACCCGGCTTCACCCAACGGTTCTTGAACTCCTTAGGCATCGACGAAAGGTCGCTGTAGGCTGCGGCAAATACCGGGTCAAGGCGAATCTTGTTGCCAAATGAGTAGGTCATGAACACATTGAGGTGGAATCCCTTGTAGTGGAACATATTGCCGAATCCTCCGGTAATCGTCGGGTCAACCGGGCCCTCATACTTCAAGAAGTCAAGTTTCTCAAATTCCTGGAAATTGAAATCCGAAACAGTGTGATTGCCTTCTTGATTAATAAAGGTGGGAAGACCTTCCTCATTCAGTCCCATGAAAGGAATTGAGAAGATGGCGCGCACCGGATATCCTTCCAATGGGAAACCGGAGCTTGTCACCAAGTCTATTACTCGTGAGCGAGCCTGAAGGTCGGTGATGGTATTCTTCGCGTATGCAAATGTCCAGTCGGTCGTCCAAGAGAAATCTTTTGTCTCAATGTTTCGTGTAGAGAGTGTGAACTCAACGCCATGCGACTTCATCGATGCTACGTTGGCATATTTGGAAGTCTCACCACCTACACCGGTAGTATATATACGTCCGATAAGGTCATAGTTATTACGAGTGTACCAGTCGAACACAAGGTTGATGCGGTTGTTCAAGAAACCGAGGTCAACACCGAGGTCAAACTCATGCTTCTTCTCGTAGGTAAGCTCAGAGTTGGCAAGGTTGTCAAGGCTAAGACCTATTTCGTAAGCATCAGTCACAGGACGCCAAGGCTTGTAGGGGTTGTAAATCGCCATCGCATTTGAAATCGACGACGGACCGCCATCGGCTGTCAGTGAGTAAGATGCACGTAGCTTTGCGTGAGAGAGCACCTTGTTGGCGAACCATTCCTCCTCGTGAACATTCCATGCTCCCGACACGTTCCATGTAGGCAGCCATCGCGATTGCGTCGACATACCTAACTTATTAGAACCCTCATAGCGGATAGTTCCGTTTAGGATATAGCGTCCTTTGAAAGAGTAGCTACCTGTAGCGAAATAAGCCTCGCTGCGTCGATAAGACCAACCATCGGAATAGTAATTGTGGTTTTCCTCGCTGAACTGCTTGAACAAAGACCAGTCGATAAACGGAATGTTACCATAGTCGTAGCATATACCCCAACCCTCATAGTTCTCTGAGTGACGGTCGATTGAGCCAAACTCAAGACCGGCCATCAAACTTGTAATGTGGATGCGATTGAATGTCTTGTTGTATTGAGCTGTAGCTCGCACATCATATTGCGAAAGCGAGAATACATTATGATATACTATACCTCCCTTAGGCAACACTGTTTCGGGAAGAGCATTGGGCTTGTCGGGATCAGTGTAAAGATATGGATTGGCTGCACGGATTGTAGCATCCTCAGGATCAACACCGGCTCGATAGGCCATAGCTTGATTCGACTCATCCTTAACATAATGGTTCTGCGAAGAACGGCTGTGACGATAAGAACCAATCACATTGAACTCAAGACCCTGAATCGGGCGGAAATTCAATTCGGCCTGAAATTTCATATCGGTTACACCTATATCTATATAGTTGTTCTCAAGCTCCTTGAAGATATTGAAATTGGCGTAGTTACGCGTCAGAGTAGCGTTAGGATCGGTAGTACGCGAAGTATTGAGCGCATAGCTATACGGGTTGATATCGAAACCACGCTTAACCTCACCCGAAACGACGTCAACATCCTGACTAAGTGTACCGGGAGCAGTCTGCTTACGATAAGAGTCACTGGTCAACAACTTGATTCTCAATGTCTTCGATAGGTCATACGAGGCATTGGCATTAAATGTGTAGCGCTGAACATCGCTCGACTTATACCAACCCTCATCATTCATAATCGACATAGAGGTATAGAAGCGGCCCTTGTCGGTACCACCTGAGATGCTGACAGAGTGGTTTTGAGTGATATTATCGTTGAAAAGCAAGTCAAACCAATCGGTATTGCGGAACTCAGCCTCACGGAGATAGGCATTCTTGGCATCAGTTGTATTAGCCAAACCAAATCCTCCATTTTTGTAGCTATCAATAAGTTTGTACATCGTTCCGTAAACGCCCGAGGTTGAAGAAGATGCAAGAGAAGCGAATTCAAGCCATCCCTTTTGCTCCATCTCCTTGTAGATACCCATCTGCTCCTGCGAGTTACAGATATTGAAGTTGCTGTAATTGGGTTTGAGGCGATAAGAGAACTCGCCGGTATAGTTGATGCTTGTGCGACCGGCCTTACCCTGCTTTGTGGTAACCACAATCACACCTGCCATGGCGCGAGCACCATAAATAGATGTGGCCGAACCATCCTTCAAAATCTGGAAGCTCTCGATATCATCGGAGTTCAAACCTGCAATTGCCGAGGCGATAAGTGTCTCAGCGTCACCCGACGAGAGGTCGTCGGCAGAGATTTCAACAGCATCCTCAAGAATCACACCATCGACCACCCAAAGAGGCTTCGACGTACCGTAGATGGAAGTAGCACCACGGACGCGGATTTTAGGAGCCGTACCGAATGTTCCCGACACGTTCTGCACCGACACACCGGCAGCCTTACCCTCAAGGGAGCGGCTGATATCGGCGACACCGTCGAGACGAGCCTTCTCGGCACTAATACTTGTTGTTGCACCGGTGAACAATCGCTTGTCCACCTTCTGCATACCTGTGACAACCACCTCGCTGAGCTGCGTAGCCGAAGACTCGAGCTTAATCGTCACGGGCTTACTTGTAGCGGGGAACTCGTAGGGATTCATACCCACGTATGTTACCACAATCTTAGATTTACTTGATGGAGCAGTCACAGTGAACTTTCCATCCAAATCAGTCGCAGTAGCGGTAGATGTGCCTTTGACAGTGACAGTTGCACCGATCACCGGCTCATCGTCCTCAGCCTGAAGCACGACACCGGTAACCTTCACCTGCGCTGACACAGTGAAGCCTACCAATGCTATCGCACACAAGAGTAACTTTTTAAACATCATCATGCACTGTTTAATGTATTGTTTGTAATTTTTTTGTTTGTTTCTCAATAAGTTTGTGATGCAAATACAAGACCTAAAATATCAGTTCCATAGATTGTAAATTAATTGCCACTGTGTTTTCTCAAATAATTGGAATTCTGCGGCACAGTTCATAATCTGTGATATTCTACTTGTAAAGCGTCATTTCCTTTAATATGGATACTTCTTGTCCATATTGGACACAAAGTAACAGCTTTTTTTTGATAAAAACTAATTTTTTGACAAAAAAATTTCGTTTTTTGTAACAAAAGGGCAAGGATTTCGCTATTTGAGTTAGCAGTAATTTTCATTAGAGCGCTATGGTTGACAAAAAATTATTTAAAATTTCAGCATGCAATTTGTCGCAAAAACAGCCCTCTTATCTTAATTACCTCATATATTTCGCATCTATTTAACACTCCAAATGTTAATTACAGACTGTAAGACAATTAATCCAAATCGTTTTTTATGCGAAATAATTTTAATATTCCCGAGTAATTCCTTTTCTTTGTAGAAATTTTCAATTCTCACGGAGTTGAGCATCAATTTAGCAAAATGGCAGAATTGGAGGCAAATTGCCGCTATCATAACATAAAATGCCATATTATATTATTAAGGTGTCGACCCGCGTGGAGGAGAAGATATATAAATAAGGTGTAACTAAGAAATGGAAGTAGTTTACGAGGACAACCACATAATTATCGTCGACAAAGCCGCCGGGGAGATAGTGCAAGGCGACAAGACCGGCGACGAGCCACTATGCGAGAAGCTGAAACGGTGGATAAAAGAGAAATATGCCAAACCCGGCAACGTGTTTTGCGGCGTCACACACCGCATCGACCGTCCGGTGTGCGGACTTGTGGTGTTCGCCAAGACGAGCAAAGGGCTTTCGCGCATGAACGAGCTGTTTCGCAACGGTGAAGTGAAGAAAACCTACTGGGCAATCACCAAAAACACTCCGCCAAAGGAGGAGGACACGCTCACCCACTATATAACCACCGTAGAGCGCAACAACAAGTCGTATGCCTCGACTACAGAGAAGCGCGGCGCACTGAAATCGGAGCTCAAATACCGGCTGCTCGCCAAGAGCGACCGCTACAACCTGCTTGAAATCAACCTACTGACCGGGCGCAAGCACCAGATTCGCGTGCAATTGGCAGCAATAGGCTGTCCGATAAAGGGTGACCTGAAATATGGTGCCGAACGAAGCAACCCCGACGGAGGCATCTCGCTGCAATCGCACCGCATAGAGTTCACTCACCCCGTATCGGGCAAAAAAATCGACATCACGGCTCCGCTGCCGGACGACAACCTGTGGCAAGCCCTCGGCAAACTCGCCGAAACCGGATCTAATTCATCAAACCATCCTCAAAGTTTGTAATGATTCTTGTAAGTATCATAATAGTCAATTACAGGGTAAAGTATTTTCTTGAGCAGACAATCAGATCAGCCCAAGAGGCACTCGCAGGCATTGACGACTCAGGCGAAATAATCATAGTCGACAATGCCTCGGGCGACGACTCAATGGATTTCATCAAATCAAGATTCGGCGATTCGGTGACATACATTGAGAACACCGAGAATGTGGGATTCGCACGAGCCAACAATCAGGCAATTGCAATTGCAAAGGGCGAGTTTACACTAATACTCAATCCCGACACGATTATATGCCGCGACACGCTGCGGAAAGCCATCGAATGGTTCAAATCGCATGCCGACTGCGGAGCAATAGGCGTGCGCATGCTCGATGGCAACGGCATTTTCCTGCCCGAGTCGAAACGCGCCTTCACCACTCCCTGGGTATCATTCTGCAAAATATTCGGGCTCTCCGCCCTATTCCCGCAATCCAAGATATTCGCCCGCTATCACCTGAGATATTTAGATGAGCACAAGGCGCATAAGGTAGATATTCTCGCAGGCGCGTTTATTCTTGCAAGAACCGAAATATTGCGCGGAATTGAGGGGTTCGACGAGCGCTTCTTCATGTACGGCGAAGACATCGACCTCTCATATCGCATTGTAAAAGAAGGATTTAGCAACTATTATCTGCCAATACCGATTATTCACTACAAGGGAGAAAGCACAAAGAAGGACAGTATGCGCTATGTGCGCGTATTCTATGAGGCAATGTTGATTTTCTTCAAGAAGCACTATCCTCACTATAGCAAATTCTTCGCATTTTTCATTCGTTTTGCAATATATGCCCGTGCCCTAATGGCAGTGTTAAGGCGAATCTTCATTCGCAAGAGCAATTTGAGCCTGAAAAAAAGCACGCATCGATGGCAAATCATATCAAACGATTGCGTACGAATAAAAAACGTCATAGGCAGTGAGGCTATTTTCACCGAATCATCGCCAACCGACATCGTATTCGACGACTCGGCACTTACCTACAGCGAGATTATCGACGCAATCGACAGTCGAAGCAATGGCAAGCTGCATTTCCACATCTATTCATCAAGGAACGGCATAATTATCTCACCCAAAATGTCAATACAATGAACGACAATGTCATGACAGATGAATTACTGAAACTACGGGCTATCGAAGTTACCGACGTAGATGCCATGATGGCATGGGAGAACGACTCCTCGCAATGGGACTCGTGCAACACATCAGCGCCCTACAGCCGCAAGCAGCTTTGGGACTACGCCACCAATTACGACAACGACATCTTCCAATCGGGGAACATTCGGCTAATAGTAGTGGAGCGGAAATCAGGCGACAGAATAGGATGCATCGACATATATGATTTCAACCGCTTTCACAACCGGGCCTTTGTGGGGTTGTACATCGACTCCGCATATCGTGGAAAAGGATATGGAATCCGTGCAATGAGAATTGCGGTGAACTATGCCTGCGGTTTTCTCGGAATGCGCCAAGTAACGGCCGAAATAGCAGCCGACAACACAGTGTCAATGCTTATGCTCAGCGCAGTCGGCTTCGTGGAGCGTGGAAGGATGAAAGACTGGTTCCGTCGCGGCAACCAATATATTGATGGTATAATCATGCAATACCTACATGATGAATAGCAAGCAGCCTCTCATATCGGTGATTATTCCGGTCTATAATGTGGAGGAATATCTACGGCAGTGCCTCGACAGCGTTGCCGCCCAGACCTACCGCAACCTGCAAATAATCCTGATTGATGATGGCAGCACCGACAATAGCGGCTCAATATGCGACGGCTACGCCGCATCCGACAGCCGCATGACAGTGATACACACTGCCAACAAAGGACTGTCAGCCGCCCGCAACGCCGGATTGGACATTGCCAAAGGAGAATACATCACATTCGTCGACAGTGACGACACCGTAGCTCCCGAATACGTGTCGACTCTCTACGACCTGCTTATAGAGTATAAGGCAACCATATCGATGGCCACGTCCGACAGATTAGGCAGTCTCAAGAAGAAATGGCTTGCCCCGCATACTATCGCATGCAGCGGTTTTGAGGCCGCAAAAAGCATGCTATACCAATCATTTATCGACTCAAGCTCATGCTTCAAGCTCTACAAGAAGCATATATTCTCAAATCATAGATTTAAAGAGGGTATCATTTATGAGGACCTTGACTTAATCTTATCAATTATCCCCGATATAGACAAAGTGGTATGGGCCAACAAAGCCATTTATAAATATAACATGCGCTCCAATAGCACAACCGGCACTTTCACGCTCAAGAGGCTTGACGTGCTCGACGTGACCGACCGCATTGAGGCCGAAGCAAAAGCGAAGTGGCCCGACTTGCTTCCTGCCGCACGCGATAGGAAGCTAAGTGCCAACTTCAATATGTTTGTACTCCTTGTCGGCAATGGCTACGCCAAAAGCGTACACGCCGACCGCTGTTGGCACAACATAAAATCACTGCGCAAAAGCTCTCTCCTTAACCGCCACGTGCGATTGAAGAACAAGCTCGGCATTCTTGCGTCAATCCCTGGCCGACATTTTTTGGAAATAGTGGCTAAAATCTCCTTACAGGGTAATTAAAAGTGTGGAATGTGCCGTCAAGGCACTATTAAGTCTCGTTATCACCTATTGCCCATCATAAGGCCAAGACGCATAAGCACCCACCTGTAAATTCTGGCCATAACGATTGGGATTCCGACTCCACAAGTCAAATATGCGCAAAACATGGCAACACTATTGCCGCATTGTGCCATTAAGGATGATATATCCACATCTATCCACCTGCAAATAATCATCGAGCAGACCTTAAATCCGATTAAATGCAAAGCCATCACCGCATACGACTCACGGCCCACAACAATAAGCATTCTCCCTATCGTAGTTGGCGCAAGCATTTGCGACACGTAGCTGACAGCATAGAGAGCGCATGCCGAAATAAGCGTAAGTGAGATAATGCCGTCGCATTTATTGATATTCAACGAGACACCTTGTGAGAAATAACATGCCGTGAGAACTATCGTAAAAGCCGACATTGCCATAATGCCACTCGTAAATCCGACTCGGCGCTTTATCATCATTCCCACATATATCAGCCACATAGCAGTGAACACGTTGCTCACGCGAGGAATCATAATGCCAAAATATTTTGTCGCCACAAGCGATGACGCCGACAAGGCCGCCAGCAAGACGCATCTTATTAATTCCATCGTGAAAGTACCCTTCTCCATACGCTTCGCCAAACGAGTGACCAACGACAATCCACACAATGCGAAAAGCAGCACAAAAACGAACCACATTGCTCCAAGCAAAGGCTCACGTCCGGCACATGCCACCACCATGGCAATTTGTCGCACATACTCATGTGCGTTCCAGTAGCCTACATGTTTACCGCCATATTCCATCGAAAGGTCATACCAACCCCAATCGATATAACAATTATGAAACAGAATCACTGAAATATATAGCAGAATCGTAGGCACATACAATCGGCGCAATTTACCTGATATAAATCCTACCGGCCTGAGCAATCGCTCATCCTTAAGGAAATAGCCTCCAATCATAAAGAAAACAGGCACATGCCACATGTAGATGAATTGCGAGAGCTCAGGCAACCGGTCGATCTGAGTGAACCGCACCTCTATATGCCCCATCACCACAGCTATTATCGTTATAGCCTTAGCAATATCAACCCATGCCTCTCTTTTTCCCGATTCCATAATTGACACACTAATTCAAAGCGGCGTCGATTGGTATATTGAGCCACACTCGATAGCGCTCACCCATGTCGCTCACGGCCTTTCGCCATGCCTCATTCTCCTCAAGAAGCAGCAAGTCAACCGGATTGCATTTACCCACAGCCCACTCATAGCGGTCGAGCTCGCCACGCAATTGTCCTTTCTCCCATCCGCTATATCCCACGAAAAATCTAATATTGCCTCTCGTAATGGCTCCCATGTTGATAATCTCCTTCACGCGGTCGAAATCACCACCCACATATAGTCCGTCACACACATCAATCGAATCGGGAATCTCAGCACCAAACGTGTGCAGATAGTATAGGCGCTCCTTGTGCACCGGACCGCCAATAAACACCGGTATATCCTCGGCACTCTCAATGCCATCCACAAGCTCTTGCAGCTTGTAGGCCGACATACGGTTGGTCACAAGCCCCATAGTGCCGGTATCGGCATTGTGGTCGATCACACACACAGTCGACCGGCTGAAGCATCCGTCGACCAACAGAGGCTCAGCAATCAGCAAGCTGCCACATTGTGGCTCCGGCTGCTTAATCTTCATCGATAGTATGTCAAAATCAATATCGTGCATAATATTATTTTCTTATGCAAAGATAGTGCAAATCGAGCGCAATGACAACAAGTTTACTTGATTGGCATTGCCAAGATGCTGCCTATCTTATCCAAAGATAGTGCAAATCGAGCGCAACGACAACAAGTTTACTTGATTGGCATTGCCAAGATGCAGCCTATCTTATGCAAAAATAATCGAATTTGCCCTTATTTGCAAATTCCATAGCATTCATCTGCTCACATTATATCGGTATGACGGATTGGATATCGATATTTTTTCGTAATTTTACAACCCGAAATTCACATATAAGCGAATTCGATGAAGATATGGTATCTCGGTCATAGTGGTTTTGCCATTGAGTGCGACAACGATGTGGCTCTTGTGTTCGATTTTTTCAACGACGAGCACAATCTGTTGCCGGGCATCCTGTCGGCGGCTAAACATGTATATGCTCTTGTGTCACATTCCCACCCCGACCACTACAATCAGCGCATATTCAAATGGGACGAGACCTACGGTGCCTCATTCACCTATATCATCTCAGGAGAATTGAAGCGAAAGCTGACCCACAGCAAAATCGGCGTCCCGGCATTGCCTGATGGCACCTTTGCCTTGCGTCGAGGCGAGAACTTCGGCGACGGCGCAATTGCAGTCCATGCTTTCGGCTCAACCGACATCGGGGTATCATATTTAGTGGAGATTGACGGCTACCGCATTTTCCATGCCGGCGATCTCAACAACTGGCATTGGAGCGAGGAATCAACCCCACAGGAGATTAAGGCGGCTGAGGGCAACTACCTCGCCATACTTCGCACTATCAGGCAGCAATTCCAAGCAGTCGACGTGGCGATGTTTCCAGTAGATCCGCGCATCGGAGGAGACTTCTCGCTCGGGGCTCGGCAATTCCTCAGCGCAATCGATGTGGGACACTTCATCCCCATGCACCAGTGGGGCGACTTTGAGCGATCATGCAATTTCAGCCTATACCGCGCACCGACAGGCAAATACCACTGCATGCGACAAGGTGAGTCAATCAATATATGATTACGACAACAAAAAAAACACTAAATTATATATATGGAAATCAAAGCAAGATTCGATCATTTCAACTTCAACGTCACCGACCTCGACCGCAGTATCAAATTCTACGCCGAGGCGCTGAATCTCACGGAGAAAAACCGCATAAACGCCCCCGACGGCTCCTTTATTATCGTGTATCTCACCGACAACGCCACGGGATTCCTTTTGGAGCTAACATGGCTTAAAGACCATCCGCAGCCCTACGAGCTCGGAGAATGCGAGTTCCACCTATGCATGCGTGTCGACGGCGACTACGAGGCAATGCGCGCCCACCACAAGGACATGGGCGTGGTGTGCTATGAGAATACCGACATGGGGCTATATTTCATTGAAGACCCCGATGGCTACTGGATTGAGATTCTTCCACTAAATTATTAGAATTTAAGGTTATGGAAACTAAAAAGCCCTCATCATTAGGCAAGTGGCTCGCCGTAGCGGCTGTGCTGCTATCTATCGTCTACATAGTGATGCCTATCGACTTCGACGGGCCTATAATAGGCATTTTCGACGATTTTTTCTTCTTTATGGCAGCTTTCTGCTTCTGTCAGAGCCGCTTCATCAGCAGCAAGCGCGTGGCAGCCCGCCGCGCGCTATCAAAGTGTGCGATAGTATTCGCCGCACTGGGCGCAATATGGCTTGTCGCATTATTTTTTATCGTGGCAATGTAGTATTATTGCCATTGCCACGATAGTGGCTAAATCTTCTCAACATCGGTCGATTTTATCCATGCGCGATGCTGCTCGTCGGCTTTCACGTCGAGCCATTTCATCGGCACTCCCCCGGTGTTGCCTGCTACAGAATCTACAATCTCCACCTTCGTGCCCTCATTGAGCATGAATGCCTCCTCGGTCTTGTCCTTTGGCACACGAGGCGAGGTGCTAAGCGTCGCCGATGGAATGGTTACGATCGCATAGCTCTTGTCGACTGCGAGCGAGTGGGTGTAGAATGCGCATATATTCGCAAGTATGGATAGCAGGAGCAATAGTCCGCCACCAAAGAATCCTATCTTTCGCAGCAACACGGCATCGGAGAATATGTACACTGCCACAGCTACAAGGAAAAGAAGGAACGATCCTATTCCCACACGTCCCCATGCATCCGACGAGGTCCGGCTGACGAATCCTCCTATCGTATCGCGGAAAAACGATGATCCCCGGTCGATTTTAAGCTGCAACTTGTCGTTCACGAAATTGAGATTTGTCCGGGCATCGTCATTCCCGGGATTGAGCAGCAAGGCACGCTCATAGCACAGCACCGCCTTACCAAGACTGCCAAGCCGATAATATGCGTTGCCCATATTATAATATAGCTGGCTTGAGGTGCCCTCCTCCCTTGCAGCCTGCTCATATAGCGATACTGCCTGATTGAAGTCGTCCTTCTCATAGGCGGCATTGGCTTTCTCGGCCAATGCGGAATTATCCTTAGCCGCTACGGCTCCGGCTGCCGCAAAAAGCATCATTATTATTGACAGAATCTTCTTCATATTGTTGTACTCCACGTTATGCCTTTTTCCTTTTTGTATTCTCAAGTTTATCCATCACGTCGCTTGCCTCATTATAGACGGCATCCATATCGTTGCCGCTGAGCTCGGGCGCATATTGTGCGAACTCGCACTTGTTCAGCACCTCAATCACAGCATTCACCAGTTCATCTGATGCTCCATAACCGGTAAGTTCGGCTGCTATGTTCTCCTTGTTGAGTTCGGATACCGATATGCCGATCTTGTCGCTGAGATAACCCCACAGGGCGCGCAGAGTCTCGGCATAGAACTTGCCGCTGTCGCCACTGCGCATGAACTGCTGTGCGGCACGCAGGCGCTTCTTGGCCACCTTGTTGGCTCGCTTGGTCTTCATCAGCTGCAAGTCGGAACGTGCCTTAAGCGCCTTGCGGTAGTATAGCAGCACTCCTATCAACAACAGTAGCGGAATAATGTACCACAACCAGTAGCTGAAATCCTCAACCATATATTCGTGTGTCTTTTGCAGATTGAAATCGCCCTTCTTGATGTGCAGGATATCGCGGTTCTGCTGCTCGATACCCTTTTTTGCCGATGAGGGTGTTCCACTACCCTTAGCCACGGTGAGATCATATTTCTGAGTCTTAAGAGTGACGTATTTTCTTGCCGATGGGTCAAAATAGGTGAATTCAGCCTCGGGAATCTCATATTTTCCCACAAATTGAGGAATAAAAGTGTATTCTATCGTTGTCGTCCCCGACACAGTGCCGCCATTCGGCTTGGCATTTACATTGTTCTGGGGATCGAACACGTCGAACTGCGACGGGAAAGCTATCGATGGCGACTTCACATACTTGATGTTACCCGAGCCCTTAATCACACAGGCGTAAGTGGCAGCCTCGTAGGTTTTCAGCACCTGAGGCTTTATCTCAGTGGAAATAGTGAAATTTCCCACAGCACCGTTAAACGATGCCGGCTTTGGAGTAGGTAGCGGCAATATATTCACCGATGCGGTATTTGACTTCACCTGAAGGCTCTTCTCCACCGGCTGACGAACAATGCCAAACATCGTGCGAATCTGCTCATACTGCACCACCGTCACATCGTAGGTTCCTGAGGTGATAGTCAGTTTTCCCGACTGCTGAGGGAATAGGATACACTTCTTCAGCTCAGCCACCATATAGTTCTCACCGTTGACGCGCTCCACCTCATTGAGATTGGGCGATACAGGCAGTTCCTCAATAAGGAATCCGTTGTACGACGGCTGTATGTTGGCCATAAACTGCGAAATCTGGTATTTCGTGTAGAGCTTGATGGTGCACACCACGGCCTCTTGCTCATATACATTGCTCTTCGAGAGATTAATGCGCACAAACAGGTCGTTGGAGCTCACTTGCTTACCGGCGCTCTGAGTGTCGACGTTGTCAATCTGCACACTTTGCGAGCCTCGGTTGCTCCCCGCTGCCGCTGAACGGTCGGGCGGCAGAATCTCGATGGTGAACGGATGCGTGGAGTATTGCTTGCCTCCTACGGTAACCGTGGCGGCCCCCACATTGTATTTGCCGGCATTGTCGGCACGATACACCATAGTGTATTCCTCAGATGTAGAACTTGAGCTGACGCCATTAACCCACTGCGAGCTATACGACGACGACTTCGACGGTCCGTAGAGCTTGGCACAACCACCCACCTCGGGAGCGTTGAACGCGCTTCCCTCGGCATTGCGCAGCGTGAACGTGATTCTGAACTTATTGCCTTGAACCACCTGACGCGGATAGTCGACAGTGAACGACACATCGGCCGCCGACGCAATTGCGGCTACCGACATCATTGCGACAAATAGTATTAATTTTATAGACCTACACATAATTCTTCCAACCTAATGCGTTTACCATTGATTGCCGGTTCTCCGGCGGTTATTCTGCTCATCTTTCAGCTTCGCGGCGTTCACCTTCTGCTGAGTTCCCTTTTCGGCATCCTGCATCGCCTTCAGAATCTGCTCCACATTGTTCTCGCTCATACCGGTCTGCTGCTCCTGCGGCTTGTTCTGGTTTGGCTTGTTCTGGTTTGGCTTGTTCTGCTGATTCTGTTGGTCTTGCTTGTCCTTATCGTTTTTATCCTTATTCTCGTCGTTGTTATTCCGGTTTTGGTCCTTATTTTGCTTATCCTTGTCCTGATCCTTATTCTTGTCGTCCTGTTGATCTTGTTCTTGCTTCTTCTTTTGGGCAAGGCGCAGATTCTGACGAGCCTGATCGTCGTCGGGATTGCGTCGGAGCGAATTCTTATACATCTCAATGCTCGTGCCATAGTCCTCGCTATTGAAAGCCAAATTTCCGAGGTTATAGTATGCCCTCGACACCAAGCCCTTGTCGTTCGATGTGCGGACAAGATTGTTCAGAATCTGAGAGGCCTGATTTATCGGGCTGTTCTTGTCGTTGGGGTCGGAGTTTCCGCCCTGTCGGATATATGTTAAGGCAAGATTATAGTTTGCCACATCCGACGAAGGGTAATACTCGAGAGCGCGCTTGTATTCCACCTCGGCCTCGGCATATCGCTTCTCCTCATAGAGCTTGTTGCCCTTGCGGATGGCATTGCGCTCCTTGCTGTTGCTCTTTATCGTCTCAGTGTCATGCGCGTTATCGCCGGCATGCACCGCAGCAGGCAGGAGCAGTGCCGCAATCAGGCCGAGAGCCATAGTCAATATAGTGTTGTTATTTCTTCTCATCTTGTTTCTCCTTTGTAAAGAAATTAATCTTGCGCAACCACGAGTTCTTGCGGTTGAGTATGAAAATCTCAAGCACGAGACATATCAGCGCAATCCACGCAAATACCGGGAACTGCTCGTCGTGCTGCGAGTAGACCACCTTCTGCAAATCCGATTTAGCCAATTTCTTGAGCTGGTCGCTCAACTGGCTCACGGCATCGGAGGCATTGCCCGACAGATACACTCCCCCACCGGCCCTCGCTATGTCCTCGGCCATTTTCTCATTGAGGAATGTAGTCACCACGTTGCCTTCGTCATCTTTCATGAATCCGCCGTTGCCAAGCGGTATCGGCGAGCCCTTAGTGGTGCCCTCGCCAATCACATTCACCTGAATGCCCTTACTCTTGGCCTCCTCAGCCATTCCCACGGCGTCGTCCTCATGATTCTCGCCATCGGTGATAATCACGATTGCCTTCTGCGACTTCTCATTTCCTGTGAACGAGTTCATTGCGAGCTTTATAGCCGCACCTATTGCAGTGCCCTGCGTGGGCACCATCTCGGTGTTTATACTGTTGAGGAACATCTTGGCCGATGTGAAATCGGATGTTATGGGTAGCTGGGTGTAGGCATTGCCTGCAAAGACGATTAGCCCAACCTTGTCGTTGTCGAACTTGTCAATCAGCTTCTCAAGTGTCAGCTTGGCTTTTTGCAGGCGAGTGACGCCTTTCGGGTCGTCGGTAGCCGACGCCTTCATGGAGTTCGACACATCGAGCGCCACCATCACCTCAATTCCATGCACCTTGACCGTCTGCTCTTTGGCTCCGGCACGCGGACGCGCAAGCACAATCACAATCATAGCCACCGCCACGAGGATGAAGGCAAGTTTTATGCCATGCTTGTATTTCGACACGTCGGGCATCTGCTTCTCAAGTATCGGCAACTGTCCGTACTGCTCCAACCGACGGCGACGCACGCGGCGCGACAAGAGGTGCAGCACCAAGATTGCCGGTATAAGCAGCAAAAAGTATAAATATTCTGGATTAGCAAAACTGAACATAATCGTCTATCCTCTCTGTTTCTCTATCATATTTATTTACGGAATATTTCTCAGCACCGTGTATCGGGCGAGAATCTCAATGGCCACAAGGGCAAGCAGCAAGTAGGCCCACGGCATATAGTTGTCCTCGGTGTGGCTGAAGTTGCGCACGTCCATACGCGTCTTCTCCAACTTGTCGATTTCGGCAAACACCTGACGAAGCACGTTCTTGCTGGTAGCGCGGAAATATTTGCCGCCGGTAGCCGAGGCTATCGACTTGAGCGTAGGCTCGTCGATTACCACGGGCAGCGACTGATACTCCATCTTGCCATAGTAGTTGACGCCTACCGGATAAAGGGCATTCCCATTCTTCCCGACACCGATAGTATAGATTTTTATGCCGTATTTCCGGGCTATCTCGGCCGCCGTGAGCGGCGCAACGACGCCCGTGTTGTTGGATCCGTCGGTAAGCAGGATAATGCTTTTCGACTTTGCCTTTCCGTCCTTGATTCGGTTAATGGCGGTGGCAATGCCGTCGCCTATAGCCGTCCCGTCCTCAAGCACACCGATTTTCATATCCTGAATATAGTTCATCAGCACGGCCTTGTCGGTGGTGAGAGGCACCTGTGTGAAACTCTCGCCGGCAAAAATCACAAGTCCGATGTTGTCGGTCTCGCGTCCCGACACGAATTTTGCGGCTACCTCCTTGGCAGCCTCAAAACGATTGGGAGCGAAATCCTGGGCAAGCATACTCGTCGACACGTCGAGCGATATTATGATGTCGGTTCCTTCGGTTTCAGAGGTCGACCAACTGTCGGACGTCTGTGGACGGCAAAGGATAATAATCAGGCAGCCAATCGCAGCAAGCCTCAGCGCAAATATCACATGGCGAAGATAGCTTTTCCATGAATTTCCCAATTTGCTGAACGGCAATGTTGTCGACACCGACATTGTGGGGTCGGCGGTGCGGTTTTTTGCCACATACCACACGATAAGCGGGATGTAAATCAAAAACAGCCACAAATAATATGGATTCGCGAATTTCATCATTTATTCAGCTCTCCTCCCTTCTGTTCGCTATTGGGTTGTTTTTTGTTGTTGTCGTCGCTCGCATCCTCATCCGGCTTATCCGCGTCGGGCGCTATCTCCACCGGCTTCGTCTCCTGCACGAAATTCACGGCACGCTGATAAGCCACCTCATTGTCGTCGGGCAACGGACGCACTTTGGCAAACTTCACAAAGTCGGCAATCTCGAGAATCATGCCCAACTGCTCGTTCACCGCACGCGTTTCCTCATTCTTACGCAGCACGTCGACAATCTCCGTCGACGTCATCTCCACGGCATTCACGCCGAAACGGCGGAAGATATAGCGGCGCAGAATATCGGTCAAGGCAGTGTAGTACTCCTTCTCCTGCCCCGACTGCCACAGTTGACGCTGTTTCAACTCGGCAAGCATCTGCATTGCCTCGTCGAATGGCGGCACCTCCTTCTTGGACTGCTTGAGCGGCAGACGCCCTTTCTTGATCCACTTGAAGTAGACAAAGAGGCATATAGCCACCAAAACGATGAACAACACATATATCCACCAGTAGTCGGCCACGAACGGCGGCAGCAGGTCAAGGAGTTTGAATGGCACACCCTCAATATTCTTGAAATCATGCACTGTGGTCATGGAGTCGACAAACACCGGCAACACTTTCAGTGTCAGCTGACCGGTGCGGAAAGTATCGGCTCCCACCACATAGTTTAGCGGCGGAATCACGTAGACTCCCGAGTCGAACGACTGGATAATAAGGTCACGGTTGATCTGCACACGATTGTTGCCCAAATCGGTGGTGTCGGCCTCCGGGCGATCCACCACCTCGACAAAATCGGTCAGCACACCGGCTCTGTCCTCCACGAGATACCCCACGGCATCCTTGTCTTGCGACACCTCGAGGTGCAGCGCCGTCTGCTTGCCCATAAGAAGTATCGTAGAGTCCAACTTAGCACTAAAAACCACGCTTCCCTGTGCACCTGCGCCGGAAACGGCACATCCCACAAGCAAGATGGCTATGAATATTTTTATTTTATCAATCATAAAAATTTTGCTCTCACTTCGACAATAATCAGAATACTATCTCAATAAAGTCTTATTCAATCATCTCACGCCACGCTTCTTGAACAAAGCCATAAGCGATTTGGCATAGTCCTCGTCGGTGGCCACCGAAGCGATATCGACATTGCAACGCATAAGCGTGTCGTTCATCGCCTGCTGGCGCTCATACCACCATTTCTTGTAGGCATTGCGCACATTCGACGAGCTTGTGTTCACCCACTTCACGGCACCCGTCTCGGCATCCTCCACCTTCATCAGCCCCACATTAGGCAGATTGGCCTCGCGCTTGTCGTAGACCTGAATGGCTGTGAGGTCGTGCTTGCGTCCGGCAATCGACATAGCCTTGTAGTAGTCGCCGGTATCGATGAAATCGGAAATAAGGAATGTGGCACAACGCTTCTTAATGGCGCTTGTGAGATACTCAAGCACGGTGCCGATATTAGTGCCTCGGCTCTCGGGCTTAAAGTCGAGCAGCTCGCGGATGACGAGCAGAATGTGCTTGCGCCCCTTCTTCGGCGGAATGAACTTCTCCACCTTGTCGGTGAAGAAAATCACTCCCACCTTATCGTTGTTCTGAATAGCCGAGAATGCCAGCGTTGCGGCAATCTCAGCCATCATCTCATTCTTCTCCACACCCACTGCGCCGAAGTTGCGGCTCCCCGACACATCCACAAGGAGCATGACGGTGAGCTCTCGCTCCTCCTCGAACACCTTCACATACGGGCGGTTGTGGCGAGCCGTGACATTCCAGTCGATATCGCGTATATCGTCTCCATATTGATACTCGCGCACCTCCGAGAACGTCATTCCACGTCCTTTGAACGCCGAATGATATTCACCTGCAAATATATTTTGAGAAAGTCCTTTGGTCTTTATCTCGATTTTCCGGACTTTCTTTAATAACTCAGTTGAATCCATCTGACATCAATTATGGAACTGCTATCTTATCGAGAATTTCGCTGATTACTTCGTCGGCTTCAATATTGTTGGCCTCGGCCTCATACGACAATCCGATGCGGTGACGCATCACGTCGTGACACACCGCACGCACATCCTCGGGAATAACGTAGCCGCGTCCTTTGAGGAATGCGTAGGCCCGGGCGGCAAGTGCAAGGCTTATCGACGCACGCGGCGACGCTCCAAAGGAGATGATGCTCGTGAGGTCGTTCAGTCCGTAATCCGACGGGAAACGTGTTGCGAAAACGATGTCGACAATATATCGCTCTATTTTCTCGTCCACGTAAATCTGCTGGACAATCTTGCGCACCTCCACTATGTCGGCAGGCGATATAAGCGGACGCACCTCACGCTTCTCGGCCTTGATGTTCTGGCGGATAATCAATTTCTCCTCCTCCTTGTTGGGGTAGCCTATCACCACCTTTATCAGGAATCGGTCGACCTGCGCCTCAGGCAGCGGATACGTTCCCTCCTGCTCGATAGGGTTCTGAGTGGCAAGCACGAGGAATGGGTCGTCGAGCTTGAATGTCTCCTTGCCTATTGTCACTTGGCGCTCCTGCATAGCCTCGAGCAATGCGCTCTGCACCTTTGCCGGAGCACGGTTGATTTCGTCGGCAAGTACGAAATTGGCGAATACCGGACCGCGGCGCACCTCGAATTTCTCCTGCTTTGCACTGTAGACCATTGTTCCAACAACATCGGCAGGCAACAAGTCGGGCGTAAACTGTATACGGCTGTATTTTGCGTCGATAAGTGATGCGAGAGTCTTTATCGCCAGGGTTTTTGCAAGACCCGGCACACCCTCAAGCAGCACATGACCGTTGGCAAGCAAAGCGATAAGCAGGGAATCCACCAAGTGCTTCTGCCCGACTATCGTCTGGTCCATGCCCTGGGTTATCATTCCCACAAAATTACTTTTGCTTGCTATTAAATCATTCAATTCTCGAATGTTTACTGAATCGCTCATAT